>CAZYTQ010000037.1:11855-27650 GCA_964650135.1 uncultured Anaerolineaceae bacterium
GCTCGACGGGCTGGCCAAGCGGTTCCCGCTCGGTCGACGCGCGGGTGCGGTCCATGCCGTCAACGACGTGTCGCTGTCCATCGCGCCGGGCGAGACGCTCGGTGTGGTGGGCGAGAGCGGCTCGGGCAAGTCGACGCTCGGGCGCATGGCGCTGCGTCTCCTGGAGCCGAGCGATGGTCGCATCCGGTTCGAGGGCCGGGACATCACCACGATGGGCGGCGCGGAGCTCCGGGCATGGCGCGCACGCGCCCAGATGGTCTTCCAGGATCCGCGGGACGCGCTCTCCCCCCGGATGGACGTCCGTACCCTCATCGAGGAGCCGCTGCGACTCCACACCGACCTCGACGCCTCGGCCAGACGCGAGCGCGTCGTGTCGCTGCTGCGATCGGTCCGCCTCGACGAGCGCTATCTCGGTCGGTCGCCGCGACGGCTGAGCGGCGGCGAGGCCCAGCGGGTGGCCATCGCCCGGGCCCTGGCCACCGATCCCTCGTTCCTGGTGCTCGACGAGCCGACATCGTCGCTGGACCTCCATGTGCGACGGAGCATCCTGACGCTGCTCGACACGCTCCAGCAGGAGCGGGGTCTGACGTATCTGCTCATCTCGCATGACCTGCACATGGTCAGCGCCCATGCCGACCGGGTGGCGGTCATGTACCTCGGGCGCATCGTGGAGCAGGGCCCGGCCCGCCGCGTCTTCGAGCAGCCGCAACACCCCTACACGCAGGCGCTCCTGTCGGCGACCCTCACCGCGGACCCGACCGTCCGGCCCTCCCGGATCCTGCTCCAGGGAGAGATCCCGAGCCCCATCGACCTGCCGCCCGGCTGCCTGTTCGCATCCCGCTGCCCCATCGCCCTCGATGCCTGCCGGGCCGCCCGCCCCGAGGACCGGCATGTCGCCGAGGGCCACCGCGCCGCCTGCATCCGCATCGATGACCACAGCAACCGACTTCGCCCGGCCGCCCGAGCCCTGCCCGCGGTGGAGCACACGCTCGCGGAGGTCACCAGCTGACCCTGTCCGCCGCCCCGCCATGGTCCCACGGGACCGCAGCCGTTCCGATCGACAGAGGGAGTGACACCGTGCTCATGGACACCGCGCGCATCTCGGCCCTGATGGCCGCCGAGGAGGTGGACGGCATCGTCGCGTCCACGCTCGAGAACGTGTTCTATCTGAGCGGCATCTGGTCCCTGGGGGCCGAGCTGTTCCGGTACGACGCGGAGGGCTACGTGGTCGCGACGCGGGAGCGACCCGAGTCTGGGATCTGGGTGTCCTCGATCGGCGAGGCGGACCTCATCCTCGATGCGAACCCGAGCCTCGCGGGCGTCAGCCTGTGGGGCGCGTTCCAGCGCTCGATGCCACCCGAGGGTGTGGGGAGCACGCTCGACGCGGCCGAGGAGCGCGTCCGGTCCATCAGTCTGGAGACGCCGACCCACCGCACGTCGCTGGATGCCCTGGTCGCGGCACTCGAGGAGGCCGGCCTGGCCGAGCGGGCCGTGGCGATCGATGAGCGTGGCCCGAACCGCGGGCTCATCGAAGCCCTCCAGGCGCGCTTGCCGAGGATGCGCATCACGCCCGCGTCCCAGCTCCTCCGGCGCATCCGCATGGTCAAGACGGCCGATGAGCTCGCCCGGATGCAGGAGACGTTGCGTGTCACGGAGCACGCGTTCCACGCGACGGTCGCGGAGCTCCGGGAGGGCGTCACCGAGAAGGAGCTCGTGCACACCTTCCAGCGAGCCATCGTGGAGGAGGGTGGCCATCCGGCGTTCGCGCTCATCCGCCTCGGCCGCTCGATGGCGGTCGGCCAGTCGTCGCCCACGGACGCCGCGCTCCGCAAGGGCGACTACGTGTGGTTCGACATCGGCTGCCGCGTCGCCGGCTACCAGTCCGACATCGGCCGGGTCGTGTCCTTCGGGGAGCCGTCCGATCGACTCAGACTGGTCCAGGGCGCGAGTCGCGCGGGTCAGGACCGGGCCATCGAGCTGATGCGGCCCGGCGCCATCGCGAGGGACGTGTTCGACGGGGCGGTGGAGCGGGTGCGCGAGTCGGGCATCCCGCACTACCAGCGTCACCACGTGGGTCATGGCATCGGCATCGAGACCTACGACCTGCCCATCCTCACCCCCTCGACCGAGATCCCGCTCGAGGCGAACATGATCTTCGAGGTGGAGACGCCGTACTACGAGCTGGGCTTCGGCGGCGCGTTCATCGAGGACACGGTGCTCGTGACCGAGGGCGAGGCCCGGATCCTGACCACCCTCGACCGCGACCTCATCGTCGTGGGCGCCTGACGGCGGGCGAGGACGACACGGGTGGACGAGCTCCGATTCGGCGTCGGTCTGTGGCAGGGCGCCGGCGTCCGGCGGATGGCCGAGCTGGCGGTCGTGGCCGAGACCGTCGGGCTCGACCACGTCTGGGTCTCCAACCACAAGCTGTACGCCGACATGTTCGTGGCCATGGCGGGCGTGGTGGCCGCCACGGAGCGCATCGGCGTCGGCAGCTTCGTGGCCGAGCCGTATGCGCAGCACCCGGCGCTCGTCGCAGCCGCCATCGCCTCGCTCGATGAGCTGTCGGGCGGTCGGATCATCCTCGGCCTGGGTGCTGGTGGTGCCAACTTCCGTGAGCTGGGCATCCGGATGGAGCGGCCGGCCGTGGCCATCCGCGAGGCGATCGAGGTCATCCGGCCGTTGCTGGCGGGGGAGACCATCGACTACGCGGGCGAGCTGACCACGGCGCGCGACGTGTACCTCCACGCGCTGACGCCCCGGCCGGACATCCCGATCATCGTGGCGTCGCGTGGCGACCGGGTGCTCCAGGTCGCGGGCGCGGTCGCGGACGGCGCCATGATCGCGACCTATGCCACGCCCGAAGGGCTGGCCCACGGTCGACGGATGGTGATGGCCGGCATGGAGCGTGCCGGTCGGTCCGGCGACGGGTTCGGCTGGTCCACGCGCGTGGACGTGGCGCTCACGGACGACCCGGTCGCGGCGCGCGATGCGGTGCGACCCATGATCGCGGCGATGGTCATGGCGAGCTACCCGGACGTGGCGTTCCTGGAACACGCAGGCCTCGAGCTGACCCCGGACCTCGCCGCGATGGCCGCGCGCAAGGACGAGGCGCTCGCCTTCGCGTCCGGTCACCTGGTGCCCGACGCCTATGTCCAGCAGTACGCCTGGACGGGCACACCGGAGCGGGTCGCGGGCCGCATCGCCGCGGTCGCGGACGCCGGGTTCCGGGACATCGTGGTGCTGCTCCAGCCGATGTCGGCCGATCCGGAGCCGGCCATCCGCAGGTTCGCGCTCGAGGTCGTGCCACGCGTCCGCGCGCTGCGCGGCTGATCAGCAGGGAAGGGGATCATGGGCAGCTACACGGGATATCGATGCGTCCGATGCGGGACCGACTACCCACCGGGGCCGATGTTCACGGGATGTCCCCGTTGCGGGGCGGACGGCCACCCCGCGAACCTCGCGGTGGTCACGGATCTCGACCGGGCGCGTGCCACGTTCGACCCGGGACGCCTGGCGGACCGGCCGCCCACCATGTGGCGATACCACGAGCTGCTGCCGGTCGACCTCCAGGACGCCGTGACGATGGGTGAGGGCATGACCCCGTTGCTGCCGCTGCCCCGCCTGGGTCGCGAGCTGGGGCTGCCGCACCTGTACGCGAAGGTGGAGGGTGGCAACCCCACGTGGTCCTTCAAGGACCGGCTTGCCTCGAGTGCCGTGTCGGTCGCGCGCGCCATGGGCTCTCGGGTGATCACCGGCTCGTCCTCCGGCAATGCCGGCGCCGCGACCGCCGCCTACAGCGCACGTGCCGGGCTGCCCTGCGTCATGTTCACGACGCAGCAGTTCCCGGCCGCCATGAAGGTCGGCATGGCGGTCTACGGCACGCTGCTCGTGGCGATGCCCACCGTGCCGGACCGCTGGACGATGGTCCAGGCGGGTGTCGAGCGGCTGGGCTGGTTCCCGGTCACGATCTTCATGTACCCGCTCGTGGGCAGCAACCCGCACGGGATCGAGGGCTACAAGACCATCGCCTTCGAGCTGGTGGAGCAGCTGGGCCGGTCGCCCGACCATGTGGTGTTCCCGGTGGGCGCGGGCGATGCGTTCGCGGGTGCCTGGAAGGGCTTCCGGGAGTACCGCGAGCTGGGCGTGATCGACCGGCTCCCGACGATGCTCGCGGCGGAGGTCTTCGGTCCGCTCCAGGCGGCGCTGGAGTCCGGCAGCGAGGATGTCGGCGAGGTGCCCTGGGGGCCGACCCCGGCCATCTCGGTGGGCCTCAACACCAGCGCGTACCAGGGGCTCGCGGTGCTCCGCGAGTCCGGCGGCGCGGCGGGCACCGCCACGGACGAGCAGATCCTCAGGATGCAACGTCGGCTCGCGGCGACCGAGGGCATCTACGCGGAAGCGTCGTCCGTGCTCACCCTCGCGGCGCTGCCGGGCATGATGGAGCGGGGCGCGCTTGACCCGGATGCGACCATCGTTGCCGTGCTGACCTCATCGGGTCTCAAGGACCCTGACACCACCCTCGGGCAGCTGCCCCCCATCCCCCTCGCGGAGCCCGATCTGGATGCGGTGCTCCGGCTGCTGCACGAGACCTACGGCATCGAGCTGCCGAGCCTGGTGCACGCATGACCCCCGACGAGCGCCTCATCGAGCTGGGCATCGAGCTGCCGCCGGCCCCTGCCATGTCACCGACCGTGGCGGGCCGGTTCGCGATGACCCGCCGGTCGCGGGGCTATCTGTACATCTCGGGCTGGGGCCCCATCGTGGACGGCCAGCTGGTGTACAGGGGCAAGGTCGGCAGCGACCTGACGCTCGAGGAGGGGTACGCCGCCGCCCGGCTCACGGGCCTGGGCATGCTGGCCACCGTGCGCCAGGAGCTGGGCTCGCTCGACCGCGTGGCGCAGTGGGTGAAGCTCCTGGGCATGGTCAACTGCGCCCCGGGCTTCACGCAGACGCCCGCGGTCATCAATGGCTGCTCCGAGCTCCTGGTCGAGGTGTTCGGCCCCGAGCGAGGGCTGCATGCCCGTTCGGCGGTGGGCATGGCGGAGCTGCCACAGGGCATGGCCGTGGAGGTCGAGGCGATCCTCGAGATCGCCGAGTAGGACGATCCCGGCCATACCCTCCGCGCCGGCTGTCCCGAGATCCCTGCGAACGGACCGGCCGACGCGGGGTCACGCGCTCGATGATGACGGCGCCGTCCCCCGGAGCGCGCGGCGCAGACGCACCTCGGGTGCACCGAACGCCAACTCCACCCGCGTGGCGCCGTCGGGCAGCCAGCCACCGGACGCATAGAACGTTCGTGCCCGGGCGTTCGCCTCGAAGACCCACAGGGTAGCGGTCATCAGGCCCTGGGCGCGCAGCCAGGTCACGGCCTCCCCGAGCAGCAGCCGGCCGACACCACCACCCTGGGCCGAAGGGTCCACGTACAGGCTGAAGATGTGGCCGGCCGATGGCCCATCGGGGTCGCGGCCCATGCGCACGATCCCCGTGACCCGTTCCGCCACGATCGCGACGACACCCCGGGTCCCGGTGATGGGCGCGCACAGCGGTCGTCGCCACAGGTCGAGGGCGCCCGCCTCATCGAACACATCGAGCACGTGCGTGGGCAGGACGTCCGCGTACGACGTTCGCCAGCAGCGCAGGAAGAGCGCCGCGACGTCCGCGAGGTCGCCGGGCTCGGCATCCCGGAGCGTGGTCATGCCGGGGACGCATCCCGGAGCGTGGTCATGCGGCGGCCGCCGCCTCCCGGGCACGCACGTGACACGCGACCTGGTGCCCCGTGCGCAGCTCATCGAGCGGCGGCTCGACACGTCGACAGACCTCCTCGACGAGCGGGCATCGGGGCGCGAACGCGCAGCCGACGCCGACCGCCGACACGTCGCCCACCTCGCCCTTGACCATCGGCTCGATCGCCTGGGTCGCGCGCGGGTCGGGGACGGGGACCGCGTCCCGGAGCGCCTGGGTGTACGGGTGGAGCGGCGCATCGACGACCGTCTTCCACGACCCGGTCTCCACGATCCGCCCGAGATACATCACCGCGACCCGGTCCGACAGATGGCGGACCATCGCCACATCGTGGCTGATGAAGAGGTACGACAGCCCCAGCTGGTCACGCAGGCGCGCGAGCAGGTTCATGATCTCCGCGCGCACCGAGACATCCAGCGCGGACACGGGCTCATCGAGCAGCAGCACCCGTGGCTCCACCGCCAATGCCCGGGCGATGCCCACCCGCTGCCGCTGGCCGCCGGACATCTCGTGAGGATAGCTGCGTCCGAGGCCGGGCCCCAGGCCGACCATCTCCAGCAGCTCCGCGACGCGAGCCGCGCGGCCGGCTGCGTCTCCGTGCAGGCGATGCGCCACGAGGACCTCGCCCAGGGTGTCGTCCACGGTCCGACGCGGATCGAGTGACGAGTACGGATCCTGGAACACCAGCTGGATCCGCCGTCGCAGTGCCCGCAGCTCATCGGGAGACGCGGCGGTCATGTCCACCCCATCGAGCAGGACCCGGCCGCTGGTGGGCTCCTCGAGTCGCACCAGGAGCTTGGCGAGCGTCGACTTGCCACAGCCGCTCTCGCCCACGATGCCCAGCGTCTCGCCCGTCTGGAGCCGGATGGACACACCGGCCACGGCGGTCACCACCCGGTCGCTGTCGCGGACCGGGTAGCGCTTGACCAGGTCGATGGCCTCGAGCGTCACGGTGCTGCCGTCCCCACGACCTCGGCCGGGTGCACGGCGATCCACTCCGACGGTGGCACCCAGCACGCGACCCGGCCCTCGCCGCGTGCCTCCAGCGGGGGACGTGTCAGACACACGTCGCGTGCCTGGGCGCACCGGGGCCGGAAGGGACACCCGTCGCTGCGCTCCGATGGCAGCGGCGGACGACCTGGGATCTGGGCGAGTGGCGGTCGGGTGTCGTCCTGGGGGTCTGGCAGGGCCGCCAGCAGGGATCGCGTGTACGGATGCTGGGGCGCGTGGAACAGGCGGTCGACGGGTGCCTCCTCCACGATGTATCCGCCGTACATCACGACCACCCGCTGGACGAGCTGCGCCACGACACCCAGGTCATGGGTGACCCAGATGGTCGCCATGTCCAGGTCGCGTCGGAGCCCATCGACGATGGCCAGGATCTGGCGCTGGATGGTCACGTCGAGCGCGG
Organism: uncultured Anaerolineaceae bacterium; assembly: GCA_964650135.1. GTDB lineage: Bacteria > Chloroflexota > Limnocylindria > Limnocylindrales > CSP1-4 > JAFMJV01. Next base: position 19,012 of record CAZYTQ010000037.1, read on the forward strand.
TCGTGGGCTCGTCCGCGATGAGCAGCCGCGGCCCCATGGCGAGCGCCATGGCGATGACCGCACGCTGGCGCATGCCTCCCGAGAGCTCGTGGGGATAGGCCCGTGCCGCTCGCGCCGGATCGGGTAGCTCCACGCGTGCCAGCAGCTCGAGCGCGCGGGACCGCGCGTCGCGGGTCGGGACGCCGTGGGCGGTCATGGCCTCCGCGACCTGGTCGCCGATGCGCATGATCGGGTTGAGCGACGTCATGGGGTCCTGGTAGACCATCGCCAGGCGGTCGCCACGCAGCCGGCGCATCCGTGCCTCCGGCAGGGCCACGAGGTCCGTGCCCTCGAACCGGATGCTGCCGCGGGCGATGTGCAGCGGCGGTGACAGGAGCCGCATCACCGCGAGCATCGAGAGCGACTTGCCCGAGCCGCTCTCACCCACGATGCCCACGGCCTCGCCGGCGCCCACGCGCAGGTCGATGCCGTGGACGATGGGCAGGTCGCCGTCCCGACGACGCACCACCACCTCGAGGCCCTCGACCTCCAGGAGCGGCACGTCCCCACCACCGGTCACGGTCATGCGGGCTCCATGCGCAGCGCGGTGGGCGCCGATGGCAGCGGCTCCGGCCACCGGAGCGGCGTGGCGCCGGGGGTGATGGCGCCCAGCACCCGGGGCCCTCGGGCGCCGGTGCAGCTGGGCACGGCACCCGGCAGGCCATGCGCCGTGTGCCAGCCCACGAGCGCGAACAGGATGGCCTCCTTGGTGTCGGTGGGGAGCCCATGGTCGCTCGTGAGGCCGATGGTGAGCCCGGGTGCCGACTCGGTGAGCATGCGCATGAGGACCGGGTTCTCGACGCCGCCACCGGAGCAGATGAGCGTGTCCACGCCCGCCTCCCGAGCGGCATCGGCGACCGTCCGCGCCGTCAGCGCGGTCAGGGTCGCCACCAGGTCGGCGCCCTCGAGCGTCGGCCAGCGCTCCCGGAACGCGGCGAGGTACGCGTGGTCGAACAGCTCCTTGCCCGTGGACTTGGGCGAGGGGAGCGCGTAGTAGGGCTCCCCGAGCAGGTCGGCGAGGGCGGCCCCATGCACGGTCCCGGCGGCAGCGAGCGAGCCGTCCCGGTCGTACGCCCGCGCGCCGCCGGTGAGCTGGCGCACAGCGGCGTCGATGAGCGCGTTCGCGGGCCCGATGTCGAACGCCGTGGGCACACCATCCGGTCCGTGGAGCACGGTCATGTTGCTGATGCCACCCAGGTTGAGCGCGCCCGGCGACCCTGGCAGGCCGCCCAGGAGCAGCACGTCCACGAGCGACGCGAGCGGCGCCCCGTGCCCACCCGCCGTGATGTCCCGGACGCGCACGTCGGAGATCACGGGGACCCCGGTCCGTTCCGCGATCCACGCCGGCTCGCCCAGCTGGAGCGTCCCCAGGGCGTGCGACCCGTCCACCCAGTGGAACACGGTCTGGCCATGGGAGCAGACCAGGTCGACCGGGCCGGCGGCCGCGATGGCATCGGCGGCCACCTGCGCGAACGCCTGCCCGATGCGCGTGTCCAGCTGCGTGACGTCCAGCAGCCGCGTGTCCGCGGGTGGCAACGTGCGCACCAGGTGCTCCCGCAGGTCGTGCGCATAGGGCACCGAGCCACCATGGAGCAGCCGCCCCACGAGCACGGGTCCCTCCAGCCGGAAGTCCACGATCGCGACGTCGATGCCGTCATGGGACGTGCCGCTGATCATGCCCAGGACCTTCACGGCGTCTCCTCCAGTGCCACGCGCAGGCGACCGTCCGTCGCCAGGCGCGCTCGTGCCTCTTCGACCGAGAGCCCTCGGCCCAGCATGAGCGCCGCCGGCTTGACCTCCCAGTCGGCGGCCCGGAGCGCCTCGATCGCCGTCTCGCGTTCGACGCTCGTCACCTGCTGCACGATGCGGATCGCTCGCTCGCGGAGCTTCTCGTTGGTCGCCCGCAGGTCGACCATCAGGTTGCCCCACGTCTTGCCCATACGGACCATGGCGATGGTCGAGATCATGTTGAGCACGAGCTTCTGGGCGGTGCCCGCCTTGAGCCGTGTCGACCCGGCGAGCACCTCGGGCCCGACAGGGACCTCGATGGCGAGCTCCGCCTCGTGGCTGATGGGGGCATCGGTGTTGCACGAGAGCGCGACCGTGAGCGCACCCCGTGCCCGTGCCTCCCGGATCGCACCGATGACGAACGGTGTCCGACCGCTCGCGGCCACCCCGACCACCGCATCGAGCGGCCCGATGGCGTCCGCCCGGATCGCCGTCGCGCCTGCCTCGAGGTCGTCCTCGACCCCCTCCTGCGCAGCCATGATCGCCTCGGGCCCCCCGGCCATGATCCCCTGCACCAGCTCCGGGGACGTACCGAACGTGGGCGGGCACTCCGAGGCATCCAGGACCCCCAGGCGACCGGCCGTGCCGGCACCCACGTAGCGCAGGCGACCGCCGCGGACGAGCCGTCCGGTGATGGCCTCGATGGCGGGGACGATCGAGCCCATGGCGGCGCCGATGGCCGCGGGCACGCTCGCATCGGCCTCGTTCATGAGCGTGGCCAGCTCGGTCACGCTCGCCAGGTCGAGGTGCGCGTAGCGCGGGTCCGCGCGCTCGGTGACCAGGGCGTCGAGCGCCTCGGGGGTCATCGGATCCGGTGTGAAGGCCTCGGTGCGAGGCCGGCGAGCGCTCACGCGTCGGTCCCGGCACGGGGGTCGAGGGCGTCGCGCAGCCCATCGCCCAGCAGGTTGAGCCCGACCACGAACACCACCACCATGGCGCCCGGCGCGACCATCGTCCACCAGTAGCTGGCGACCATCTGGCGCGCCTCCAGGATCATCGAGCCGAGGGCCGGCGTCGGCGGGGGCGTCCCCAGCCCCAGGAACGAGAGCGATGCCTCCGTGAGCACCGCCCACGAGAGGGCGAGCGTCACCTGGACGATGATGATCGGGGCGATGTTGGGCAGGATGTGCCGGAACATGATCCGGGGCGTGGTGAAGCCCAGCACGCGGGAGGCACGGATGTAGTCGGCGTCCCGGAGTGACAGGACCGGACCGCGTGCCACCCGGATGAAGATGGGCACGTACACGATGGCGATGGCGAGGGCCACGGTGAACCAGCTCCGGTCGAGGGCCGACGCGAGCGCCAGCGCCAGCAGCAGCGGCGGGAACGCGAACAGGACGTTGGCGACGCCCAGGACGGGCGGGCTGACGGGTGGCCCGAAGTAGGCCGCCGCGACACCGGCCGCGGTGCCCACCACCGCGGCGATGGCGACCGCCGTCACCGCGACCAGGAGCGATGTCCCGGCACCCGCGGCGACACGTGACAGGATGTCCCGCCCGAACTGGTCGGTGCCCAGGAGATAGCCGCCACCGGGCGCCAGGAAGCGGTCCGCCGGCCGCTGTGAGACCGGGTCGTACGGGGTCAGCCCGAGCAGTGCCGCGACCGCGGCCGCGACCACGATCCCGGTGAGGATGACCCCCACGAGCCCGCTCCGGCTGCGCAGCAGCCGACGCCACAGCGGCACCCGCGAGTGGACGGCGACCACCCCGATGCCGGGGGTGACCGCGAGGTCGGTCATGGGCCGACTGTCCCGGCGCGCGTCACGTGGCACGCACCCGGGGATCGACGATGCGATACACCCAGTCGGTGGCGAGGTTGACGAGCACGAACAGGAGCGCGATGACGAGCACCGTGCTCTGGACCACCGCGTACTCCTTCTGCTGGATGCCCAGCAGCACCTGTCGGCCGAGACCCGGCACGCTGAAGATCTGTTCCACCACGATCGCGCCACCCAGCAGGTAGCCGAACTGGATGCCGGTCATGGTCACGATCGGGATGAGCGCTGCGCGCAGCACATGACGGGTGCGGATGCGGCCGGGTGCCACGCCCTTGCCCCGTGCCGTGCGCACGAAGTCCTGGCTCTGGACCTCGAGCAGCGACGTGCGCGCGGTGCGCATGATGGGCGCCGCGAGCCCGAAGCCCAGCACGATCGCCGGAAACAGCAGCTGCTGGAGGTTGAGCCATGGGTCGTCGGTGATCCGCGCGAAGGCCAGCGAGTTGGGGTTGTAGCGGAACCACCTCGAGACGTACGCGAGCAGCAGCGAGCCAAGCAGGAAGCTCGGGATGGCGAGCGCCAGGAGCCCCACGGTCTGGGATGCCGCATCGCGGAGGCTGTCCGGCTTGGACGCCGACACGAGCGCGAGCGGGATGCCGATGGCCAGGCCCACGAGCGTCGAGAGGATCGCCAGCTCGATGGTGATGGGCAGCGCGGAGAGCGTCATGTCCACCACCGACCGACCGGTGTTGGTGGCGTAGCCCAGGTTGCCCGTGAGCACGCTGCCGAGCCACGAGGCGAACTGGAGGTGGAGCGGCTGGTCCATGCCGTAGTAGGCGCGCAGCGCTTCGAGCTGCGCGGGTGACATGTCGCCCGCTTCGATGCCCAGCGACGCGGTGATCCGGTCGCCGGGCAGGACGCGGAGCGTGATGAACACGAGCAGCGCGACCCCGAGCAGGGTGAGCCCGATCTCCACCAGGCGGCGGCCGATCCGGCGTGCCGTCCGTCGATCCACGGGTCGTCCCTGCTCTGACGGGTCGCGCTGCGACGAGTGAGCTCCGGGGCTACTGCGTCAGGGACGTCTGGCGCAGGTACTGGAAGGAGTTGTTGGCCATGGGGATGAACCCGGACACGTCCGGGGTCGTGGCGGTGTAGGTGTAGCTGGTGAACAGCCAGACCCAGACCGCGTTGTCCTCGAGATATCGGGAGATGTCCGCGTAGATCGCCTTGCGGGCGTCCGGATCGCTGGTCGACTTGCCCTGCGCGAAGAGCGCGTCGAGCTCATCGGAGGCGAAGCCCGCCACGGTGTTCAGGTTGCCGGTGCTCGTGAAGTACCGGCCGTACATGCCGTCGGGGTCGGGGCGACCGCCGTTCAGCGCGATGGTCGTGGTGAAGTCGGCGGCGAGCCACTTCTGGACATAGGTGTCGATGTCCGTGACCTCGAGGTCCACCGTGATGCCCGCCTCGGCGAGCTGCGCCTGGACGCTCTGGGCCTCCGCCACCGATGTGGCGTACTCACCCTGCGAGACCAGGAGTGGCAGGCTCAGGCCATCGGCGAAGCCCGCGGCCGCGAGGTGCTGCTTCGCTGCCTCGACGTCCCGCGTGGGGCAGGGCCGGGCGCTCGGATCGCTCCGGTAGGCGGGTGAGGTGATGGGGCCGGTGACCTCGCCCTCGCCGAGGGCGGCGGTGTCGAGGACCACCTGGCGATCGATGGCGCAGGCGATGGCCAGGCGCACATCGAGCTGGTCGAGGGGCGCCACGCGGGCGTTCAGCTGGAGCACGTGGTACGCCAGCTGGGGCGTGTCCACCACGGGGATGCCATCCGCCTTCGCCTGCTGGGCGACGAGCGGGTCGTTGAGCACCGCGAGGTTGACGTTGCCGGCCTGGATCCCGGCCACGATGGAGGCTTCGTCCGGGATGACCCGGAACACGACGCCATCGAGCGGGGCGGGGGCGCCCCAGTAGGCGTCGTTGCGCACGAGGCTGATGGACTCGCTGGGGACGCGGCTGTCGAACGCGAAGGGGCCCGTGCCATCGGGGGCCGCAGCGAGCGTGGCCTCGATGGGGTTCGGGGTCGGGGCAGCCGAGGGATCGGCGGCCGGGTCGGTCGACGGTTCGACGATGTCACCCGCGGGCAGGATCGCCACGTTGACGGTCGAGAGGCCGGCCAGCAACCCGGCGTCGGGTGCCGAGAGCGTCAGCACGACCGTGTCCGCGTCCGGCGCCTCGATGGCGGTGATGGACGCGAGGCTGGCGCGCGCGACCGCGGCGTTCGCCTCGTTCCTGATGCCCTCGAGCGAGGCCGTCACGTCCGCGGACGACAGCGACGCGCCGCTGTGGAACGTGACGCCCGGCCGGATGTGGAGCGTGACCGTGAGGCCGTCCTCGGACACCTCCCAGCTCTCGGCGAGGCCGGGCACGACATCGAGGTTCTCGTCGAGCTCGGTGAGCGTGCCGTAGATGTTGCCCAGGACCGAGATGGCCTGGAACTGGGTCGCCTTCCACGGGAACATCTGGTTGACGTCGCTCGTGATGCCCACCACGAGCGTGCCCCCGGACGCGGGGGACTGCGCGGCGACGGGTGCCCCGCCGGCGACGAGTGACCCTGCCAGGGCGAGGGTCAGGACCGAACCCCAGGCGCGTCGCCCGGGTCTGCGCTGCGTCATGCGGACTCCTCCGTGAGCGGCCTCCTCGCCGCGTCTGCGTGGGACTGACGCCCACCATCGCACCCGCGGCCTGCCGGGGCGCGTCACCTGATCGTCCCACCGCGAGCGAGCCGCGTCAAGAGTTGACATGGACGCGCGATACTGCGTAACGATGTTGCAGATCGATCGATCCCTGCCCGTGCCCCGAGCGACGCGGACGGGCGTGCCCTGCGCGCCAGCGCCATGGGCGTCCGTGCCATGCCCGCCCACGCCATGACCGACCCTGTCCGTGCCGTCCTGGAGTCGGGCCTGACCGGTCGACCGCATCCGGCGTACCCCGGCGCCGTGGCCGTGGTGCTCCGCGACGGCCATGTCGTGGCGCACGAGGCCGTCGGCCATGCGCTCCGATACGCCGATGGCGCGGGCACCGAGCTGCCCGTCGAGGACCAGGTCGCCATGGCCCCGGACACGCTGTTCGATCTCGCATCGCTGACCAAGCTGTTCACGACGACGGTGCTGCTCTCGCTGGTCGACGAGGGCGCGCTCACCCTCGATGGCCCGATCCACCCCTGGTTGCCGACGTTCCGACTCGGGACCCGCCGCTCCGTCTCGGTGCGGCATCTCCTGTCGCACACCAGCGGCCTGCCGCCGTGGCTCGAGCTGTGGACGGGCTGGCCGGATGTCGACACGCGGCGGGCCGCGGTCCTGGGCGCCGCCCTCGACCGGGGCGCCGGGGCGGCGTTCGGCTACTCCGACATCGGCTTCATCATCGTCGGCTGGCTCGCCGAGGCCGTGACCGGGTCGTCGCTCGCACAGCTGGTCACGGAGCGCGTGACTCGCCCGCTCGGCATGACCGACGCCGGCTTCCTGCCGCCGGCCGCGCTCATCCCCCGGATCGCCGCGACCGAGGATGCGTCCGACGTGGGTCGGGGGATGCTCCGGGGCCAGGTGCATGACGAGAACGCGTGGTCGCTGGGTGGCGCCGTGGGCCACGCCGGGATGTTCGCCACGGCGATGGATGTGGCGCGCCTGGGCGAGATGCTCCGTCGAGGCGGCGAGCTCGATGGTGTGCGTGTGCTGCAGGAGGGGACCGTCGCGGAGATGTGCACCGACCAGCTGCCGGTACATCTGGACCCGGGATTCCGCCAGGGCCTGGGCGTGCGCATCGACGATCCGGCGTCCATGGGCGTGCTCCGGGGACCGCGGAGCGTGGGGCACACCGGGTTCACCGGGACGTCGCTGGTCGTCGACCGTGAGCACCAGCTGACCGTGGTCCTGCTGACCGACCGGGTCCACCCGTCACGCACCTGGTCCGATGTGGGACACGTGCGACGGGCGCTCGCCGAGGCGGTCGTGGCGATGGGATCGCCACGACGACGCCGATACGCGCCGATCGTGGACGTCGGGTCGCCAGCCGACGTGCCCGGGCTCCTGGTGCGCATCCGAGCGGAGCTGCCGATGCTTCGGCCGGCGGAGCTCCGGGTGGCCCTGGCCATCCTCGAGGACCCCTCGGAAGCGACGGGCCTCGCCATCGGCACGCTCGCGGCGCGCTGCGAGACGTCCCCCGCCACCGTGCTCCGCTTCTGCCGCGCGGTGGGCTTCACCTCCTACCCGGCGCTCCGTCTGGAGCTGGCGCGCGAGACCGCGCGGGAACGCAACGGACACGTGACCCCATCCCCGACCGGGGACATCAGCCCGACCGACACGCTGCCCCAGATCGTGGCCAAGATCGCGTGGAGCGACGCACGTGCCATCGAGGACACGGCCGCCCTGCTGGACATGGACATGCTCGCCGCCGCCATCGATGCGATCGTGGCCGCCCGACGCATCGACATCCATGGCGTGGGCGCCAGCGGCTTCGTCGCCCAGGATCTCCACCAGAAGCTCCATCGGATCGGATTGCTGGCGTCGGTCTCGCCCGATCCGCACGCGGCGCTCACCTCGGCGGCGCTCCTGGGACCCGGGGACGTGGCCATCGCCATCTCCCATACCGGGACGACCATCGATACCGTCGAGACGCTCCGGGTGGCGGAGGCCAGCGGCGCGACGACCATCGCCATCACCAACGTCCGGGAGTCGCCACTCGCCGCTCACGCACGGTGTGTCCTGACCACGGCCGCCCGGGAGACCACGTTCCGTTCCGGCGCCATGGCAAGCCGGATCGCGCAGCTCGCGATCGTGGACTGCCTGTTCGTGGGTGTCGCCCAGCGGTCCTACGACCGGACCATGCGCGCGCTCGAGCGCACCTTCGTGGCGGTGCAGGGCCGTCGGCTGCCGCCCCGCCGACGAGAACGCCGCCGCGACTGACGCCGCGACCGACGCCGGGCGGGGGCCGCAACCCGGGCCGCGGGCCGGGCGGTAGCGGCCCGGCGGGGCCCGTCGCGGCGGCGCGGCATCCCGACCCATGCCGGTTCCATGCCGATCGCCCGACTGGTGGACCACCTGCCGCGCCA
>CAZYTQ010000038.1:0-1157 GCA_964650135.1 uncultured Anaerolineaceae bacterium
CGGCCAGTCGTTGTGCTCCTCGAGCACGGCGCGCACGATCCGAGGGTAGCGGCGCTGGTACGCCGCGACCCGCTCCCGGGTGCCGTCCGTGGACGCGTCGTCACGCACCAGGATCTCGAATGCGAAGGCGGTCTGCTGGCTCAGGCAGCCGCGCAGCGTGTCGTCGATGAAGGCCGCGTGCTGGTAGGTGGGGCAGAGGATGCTCACGAGCGGCTCGGTGGTGCCCCATCCCCGCACGATCTCCTCCTCCTCACGCAGCGGCGGGGGTGCGGGCGGAGGGTCGCCGACGCGAAGCTGCTGCCCCGGCGTCACGTGGCCATCGCCTGGTCGAGGGCGTCGTGGATCCGGGAGGTCTCGTCGGCGGTGAGCGATCGCGAGAAGGGCAGGCCCAGGGTCGTGGCGGCGAGCCCTTCCGTCACCGGCAGCGCGAGCCGTGGCAGCGTGGCATAGGCCGGCTGGCGGTGGCAGCCATCGGCCCACCAGCGGCGGGAGTCGATACCCGCCGCCGCGAGGCTCCGTTCCGCGGCGTGACGTGTCGCCTGGTCGGGGAGCCGCACGATCCAGTAGGGATGCGCGTCCGCGCCACGCAGAGGTGCAGGCTCGATGCCGAGCTCCGTCTCCACGGCGGCGGCGAGACGACGGGCGGCCCGCCATTCGTCGCGCTCACGTTCCCAGTCGTCGAGGGCCGCATGGGCGACCACGGCGGTGATCTCCGGCATCCGTGCGTTGATGCCCAGGAAGGCTGATGTCCGCTCACCGTGAAACCCGAGCAGGGTCCAGCTCGCGAAGCGCTGGGCGCGGTCAGGGTCACCAAAGACCACGATGCCACCCTCGCCCGAGCCGAGCACCTTGGTCGCGCCGATCGAGAACACCACCGCGGCACGTGGGGGAAGCCCGGAGAGCGGCCCGATCCGGGCTCCGAGGGAGGCCGCCGCGTCGATGACGGTCTCCCGGCCCGGGTCGATACGCGTGGGGTCCACCCCGGAGCCGAAGGGAGCGACCGCGAGGATGCCGTCCCTGGTCGCCGGAGGATCGATCCACCAGTCCTCCGATCGTGCGTCCACCAAGGTCAGCCGTCTGCCGGCCTGGAGCGCCGCCGCGACCGTCGCGCTGAACGTCCATGACGGGACCGCCCAGGTCTGCTCCGGGCTCAGGCA
>CAZYTQ010000038.1:1167-17588 GCA_964650135.1 uncultured Anaerolineaceae bacterium
CAGGCACAGGGCGCCCATCAGTCCGAGGGTGGCGTTCGCCACGCTGACGACGCGGTCCGGGCTCGTGCCAAGGAAACCGGCCATCCGCTCCTCCAGCTCGCGGACCTGTGGTCCTCGGTTGGAGTACATCCCCGAGGCGTGCATGGATGCGAGTCGCGGGGCGAGGCGAGCCGGCTCGGGCAGTCGGGGCCGCATGAGCGGAAGGTGTGTCTGGGTCATGATGGATCGGTGCCCATTCTGACCGGATCACCCGCCCCGGAAGAGCGCCCTGCCGCTCCGATGCGCCTGGCGATCCTGGGCGCGAGCTCACCCATCGCGCGAGCCGTCCGGGAGGCGGCGATGGCTGCCGGACACGCGGTCGTGACGGTCGGGCGGCGGGACGCGGATGTGCGGCATGACGTGGAGCGCCCCGAGCCGGTCCCCGAGCTCCCCGGTGGTGCGGATGTCGTCATCTGCGCGATCGGTGCGCTCGGCGATGACACGCCGGAGGGATGGCGGCGGGCGGCCGTGGTGAACGCCGCGGGACCGCTCGCGGCGGTCGCGATCGCGGAGACGGCCGGGGCGCCCCACGTGGTGCTGCTCTCCACGATGTACGCCGCGCATGCCGACCGATACACCGGGCCGCCGGCCTACCCGGTGACCAAGCGCCACGGCGAGGAGCTCGCGCGACTCGCCGCACGCGCCGTCGGGAGGACGCTCACCGTGCTCCGGCCGAGCCACGTCTACGGGCCTGACCCGATCCTGCTCGCCCGGCAGCCCTTCCTCGCTGTGGCGCTGGAGCGGTCGCGTCTCGGCGAGGAGCTCATCCTGCATGGCTCCGGTGCCGCACGCCGGGACTACCTCCACGTCGACGACCTGGCGGACATGGTGCTCGCGGCGGCCGACGGCCGGGTCGACGGGACGCTCGACTGCGGCTCGCCCGGGGAACGCTCGTTCCGGGAGCTGGTCGAGATCATCTACCGTGCCCGCGGGCTCGAGCCACGCATCCGGCGGGACACCGGCCGACCGGACGCACCCCCACCACCGCCGCTCGACCGCGAGGGCAGCGCCCGGGCACTCGGCGTCCGGGCCCGGATCGCGGTGGACGTCGGGCTGCGGCTCCTGGTCACGGACCCGGCCACCGACGGGCTGCGCGGATGACCACCGTGCTCGTGACGGCGGTCGGCGGGATCGCGGGCTATGGGGTCGTGCGGAGCCTGCGCGCGACCCGCCCCGGGGTGCGCATCGTGGGTGTCGACACCGATCCCGCGGCCCTCGGTCTGCGATGGTGCGACACCGGGGTGCTCGTCAGGCCCGCTGCCGACCCCGGCTTCCAGGAGTCGCTCGCGGACATCATCCGGCGGACCGGCACCGACGTGGTCATCCCCACCCATCCGGCCGAGATCCTGCCCCTGGCCCGGTGGGATGCGCCGCCGGTGCCCGTCGTCATCGACCGCGACGAGCTCGTGGAGCGCGCCATCGACAAGTGGCAGACGTTCCGCTGGCTCCGCGAGCACGATGACCCAAGCGCGACCCCGACCACGATCCCCACCGGCGGGGCATCCGCCTCCTCCTTCGAGGAGCTGCGTGCGGCGCTCGGGACACCCTTCATCGTCAAGCCGCGTCGTGGCTCCGGGTCGCAGGGCGTCCGGCGGGTGCGCAGCGTCGAGGAGCTGACCGACGCGACCCGGACCGATCGGGGGGCGATGATCGCCCAGCGGCTCGTCGGCTCGGATGACGAGGAATACAGCGCCGCGCTGTTCGGCGACGGCGGCGGCGGCATCGCCGCCCGCATCGTGCTCCACCGTGTGCTCGACCGCGGTGGCTGGACGCGGCGCGCCAGCCTGTCCTCGCCTGCGGGCCTCGATGTGGTCCTGGAGCGCCTCGCCGCGATCCTCCGGCCACGCGGCCCCGTCAACCTGCAGCTGCGCCGCGAGGATGACCACTGGTGGCTGCTGGAGATCAACCCGCGGATCTCGTCCAGCACGTCGATCCGCGCGGCGCTCGGCTATCCCGAGGCAGCGATGGCCGTCGATCATGCGCTGCACGGCATCCTGCCGACGCAGCCGTCGCTACGCGCCGGGACGGTGTGGCGCTACGTCGAGGACCTCGTCGGATGACCGACCAGGCGCCACCGGCGAGCGCGCGGTCGGATGCGCCGCCGGCGGGCGTGCGACCGGGCGAGCCTCGGCGGGTGGCCGAGTCGGCGGCGGGCGCGCGACCGGGCGAGCCTCGGCGGGTGGCCGTGATGCAGCCGTATCTACTCCCGTACCTCGGCTACTGGCAGCTCATGGCCTCTGCCGACCTGTTCGTGCTGTACGACGACGTGCAGTACGTGCGCGGATCATGGATGAACCGCAACCGGATCCTCGTGGACGGCCGCCCGGCCTGGTTCACCCTGCCCGTGGCGCGTGCGCCATTGCGGACCAGCATCGGCGCGACCGGGCTCGGTGCGTCACACGCCGCGGCGGTGGCGACGATCCACCGGCGCGTGGAGCAGGCCTATCGGTCGGCCCCGGCGCTCCAGGACGGGCTGCGGATCCTGGACCACAGCTTCCAGGCGGACGACACGATGCTCCTCCAGCCGGTGCTGCGGTCGATCGACGCGGTCCGGGATGTGCTCGGCCTGGTGACGCCGATGGTCCGCTCCTCGGCCCTCGCCTATGACCGCTCGCTGCCGCGTGAGGCACGGCTCATCGAGCTGTGCCGCGTCGTCGGCGGGGAGGAGTACCTGAGCCTGAGCGGCGGTCGACGACTGTATCGGCCGGTCGCGTTCGCGGCGGCAGGGCTGCGCCTGCGGTTCCACGACCTCGACCGGTTGCTCGTGACGGCCGCGCCCGACGTCGATGCGCAGCTGTCCGTGCTCCATGCGATCATGACCGTGCCACGCGACCGGCTGCGCCATCATCTCCACGACGCACGCTGGCTGCCCTGACCGAGAGCCGGCGGCAGATACCGGTCGGGCGCGACGGATACCTTGCCATCTGGTCCGACTGGTGGATCACGAGATGCCTGCTCGCAGGCTCGCCACCGACGCCCTGCTCGGGCGCATCGCCGATCGCTCGACCAGTGGGGCAGGTGGCATGGACAGGACCGCGGCGGCCCGTCTCATGCTCTGCCAGTGCGACCGATCGGCAGAGATGTGGCCGAGCATGCGCGCCTGGGTGCCGCTCGGCGGCCCGGGTGCCGCCCGTCGGCCCGGGTTGCCGCCCGGCGGGCTGGGTTGCCGCTCGGCGGGCTGGGTTGCCGCCCGGTGCTGAGGTGCCGCCCGGCGCTGGGATGGCCACTTCGCGCCCAGCCTGCCCGGTCGTGATGCTCCGATATGACTCGGGACGGGAGGGGGCATACCTCGCGTGAGCACGGATCGCGACCACAGGGCCTGGCCGGCGGATCGGCTCCGGCCGGCGGATCGGCTCCGCCGGCGGATCGGCTCCGGCCGGCGGATCAGCGGCCCCGGCCGCCGCTCTCCACGGGCTGACGCCACTTGTCATGACGCGGCGTGAAACGCGTGACGACGCCATCCTGCGCGTAGCCATCGGCGAGCATCAGGTCGAATGCGTGGACCATGTCCTCCATGAGCGCATACCGCCCGGGCGTGTAGGCGGGCGACGCGGTGCCGCGTTGCTGGAGCTCGCACACCACCCAGTCCTGGCGGTTGGTGAGGTCCCAGAAGTCGACCGCATCCGACGGATCGAAGTCGTCCTGCGCCATGGTGTCCGGATGGAACGACCACTCGCACACGACACGTGACCGTCCCGGTGCCACGGGCCACACCTGATGGGTCATGAGGTAGTCGGGATGCAGGCTCAGCAGCAGGTTGGGCCACACCAGGAAGTAGTAGATGCGTCGCTCGTCCTCCGCGGTCATCCCGGGGAGTGGCGGTCGGCCATGTCGCAGCCCGTCCACGGACATCGTGTCCACGTCGGGCCGCAGCTCCATCCAGCCACCACACCACGGACCATCCGACTCGAAGTTCTGACCCAGGTCATAGGGCGTCAGCTTGTTGAGCTGCGGATGCACGCCCGGACAGTGATAGCACTCGGAGTAGTTCTCGCCGATGACCTTCCAGTTGGCATGGACCTCGTATTCGATCCGCCGTGCGCGTCGCAGGTCCGCGAGCGGGAACCGGTCGATGTGCTGCCCCAGGTCACCAAGGACAACCTCCAGCTCCGGCGCCGCCGCATCGAGTGATACGAACACCAGGCCGTGCCAGATCGCTGCGCGCACCTCCACCAGCCCGTAGTCGGCGGTATCGAAGTCGACCAGGGTCTCGGTGTGGCTGGCGCGTCGCAATCGTCCGTCCAGCTCATAGGTCCACGCGTGATACGGGCACTGGAAGCGCACGATCCGACCCGCTGGCTCGGTACAGATGATGGAACCCCGATGTCGGCACACGTTGTGGAACGCGCGCACCACGTCGTCCTCGCCACGGATGACGACGATCGGCTGGCCGGCCACCTCCACCTGGACGAACCGGCCGGGTCGCGCGACATCCTCCGCGCGGGCCACGAACACCCAATCCCGCCCGAACCACGCGGACTGCTCGAAGGCGAGCACCTGGGGATCGTGGAACACGCGTGGTGGCAGCAGGCTCGCCTCGGTGACCGGGCGGCGCGTGGCGGCGACCTCGGCCGCCGACACGGGGGAGACCGGCGATACCACCATCCCCAGAGGGCGCGGCGTCATGGCCCGGTCCCGGCGCCTAGACGACCGCCGCGGTGGCGGCCACCGGAACGGCGACCGGATCGGCCGCGGGCAGCGCGTCGGGGGCGTGGGTGACACCCATCGCCACCACGGTCAGACCCGCGGCCAGCGCGGCCGGCACATCCACGATGCGTCGCGCGTCCGCGATCACGCGGCCATGCATCCGGGGCGCCAGCGCGGCCCACGCGATCTGGCGGAACTCGGCCCACTCGGTGCCCACCACGACCGCCTCCGAATCCGCGATGGCGGCCGACGCGCTGGGTGCCGCCTCCACGGTCACACCGGCCCGCGCGAGCTGTGCCACGCCGGCGTCCGTGGCCTTGGGGTCGAACGCCACGACCTGCGCGCCACGGGCCACGAGCCGCTCGGCGAGTCGCAGCGCGGGTGACTCCCGCAGGTCGTCCGTGTCCGCCTTGAAGGTCAGGCCCAGGAGCGCCACGCGAGCACCCTCGATCGATGCACCACGCGCTCGCTCGAGGCCATCGAGCAGCCAGTCAGCCTGGCCCAGGTTGGAGCGGTCGACCGCGGCGATGATGGGCGTGTCCACACCGAACGAGCGAGCCAGCTCCGGCAGCGCCCGCACCTGCGACGGGAAGCAGGAGCCCCCGAAGCCGGGACCGGGCGACAGGAAGGCACGCCCGATGCGCAGGTCGAGACCCATGCCGTCCACCACCGCCTGGACATCCGCGCCGGTCGCCGCGCACAACCGCGCGAGCTCGTTGGCGAAGCTGATCTTGGCGGCCAGGAACACGTTGGAGGCGAGCTTGATGGTCTCCGCGCTGGTCAGGTCCGTATCCAGGATCGTGCGCCCCAGGGGCGTGTACAGCTCGTGCAGCTGCGCGACGAGGGCAGCCGCATCCCGTCCCGCGCCCACGACCACGCGGTCGGGCTCGAGGAAGTCGCGCACCGCGACCGCCTCGCGGGTGAACTCGGGGTTGAAGCACAGCCGGACCGCCGGATCGATGGCCCGCGCCATGGCCTCCAGGCGCACGGCGGTGCCGGGCATCAGGGTGCTGCGCACGACGATGTGGCGCGGCGCCTGGGGGTCCTCCGCGAGGCCACGCACGGCTCGCTCGACCAGCTCACCGAACCACTCGCCGTCCCGGTCGAGGGTGCCCACGGCGACGATGACCAGCTGGCTGCCGTAGGTGCCGCTCATGTCCGGATGGAACGAGAGCCGGCCGTTGGCGAGGCCCTCCGCGACCAGCTCATCCAGCCCGGGCTCATGGATCGGGACGTCACCGCCACGCAGGCGCTCGACACGCGCACGGTCGATGTCCACGACGCGCACCTCGTTGCCGAGATGGGCGAGACAGGCTCCGGTGACCAGGCCGACATAGCCGGCCCCGATGACGCTGATCAGCATCCGCGAAGGGTACCGCAGCAGGGCCGTCGCCCCTGTCCCGGGCGTGTGTCCGGCGCACGGCCGCGGATCAGGCCAGGAGCGCCTTCCAGGCCGCCTCATCGACACCCGCCGCGAACCGGTCACCGGCACGGACCAGGGGCAGTCGCAGCAGTCGCGGGTCGGCGAGGATGCGTTCCAGCATCTCCGCGTCATCCATCGTGAGATAGCCGAGGCCGGCGGACGTGTATGCGGGTGACTCGCTGTCGAGCAGCGCCCGGACGCCCAGACGTTGCGCGAATCGTCGCAGCTCGGTGGGTGCCGGTGGTCGCACGGCGATGTCCACGACGGACACCGCGACACGTCGCTCCTTGAAGAACCGGAGCGCCTTCTGGGTCGCCCGTGAATCGCGGCGACCGAAGACCTGGACGGATGGCGCAGCGCTCAGAGGACGATCATCCGCTCCGTGTCAGCCGTTCCGATGATCGAACGGACGTCAGGCCGACTTCTTGCGACCGCGCTTCGACTGACGCTCCGGCGTCGACTTGGCGACATAGAAGCCACGCTCGGCGGTGCGCACCACGATCTCCACCTCGGCGGCCTTCGCGGCACGCTGGATCTGCTGGCGCACGGTGAGCGGCTTCTCGCCTTCGTCGAGGATCACCTCGTACACCACCGTCTCATCGGTGATGGTCCTGATCTTGGCGATGAGCGCGAGCTGCTCGGGGCTGGGCTGGCGACCGCTGGGACGCTTGGCCGGCTTCTCGAGCACGGACGCGTCGACGCGTCGGAAACGTGCCATGGGTTCTCGATCTCCGATCTCGATCGGTTTGGACACAGGGCTGCGGACGTGCAGCCGTATCGGATCATACGCCATGGGTCTCCGTCGATCGATGGATGCGACGCATCAGGACCATGTCGGCGAGCCCGGTGATGACGCGCTACCCTGCCGATGTGTCCACGGATCCGACCTCGCCGCCGCGTCCGGAGACCCGCGGTCGATCGTCGCGTCGATCGACACGGGCCCTGCCGGTCGGCATGCTCCTGGCGCTGCTGCTGCCCGCGACGGCGAGCGCCCACAGCATCGGCGGCAAGATCGAATCGCCGTTGCCGTTCGTGGCCTATCTCATCGGTGCCGCCATCGCTGTCGCGGCATCCTTCGCGATCATCCTGCTGGGTGACCCGAGACCGCCCACGGCCCCGGCCGAGCCACGCATCCGGACGGTGCCTCGCTGGCTGCGTGGCCTGCTCAGGGCGATCGGCCTGGTGGGCTGGTCCTGGATCGTGCTCCAGACGATCGCCGGCGGGTACAGCGATGCGGATGTGTCATCGCTGTTCCTGTGGGTCTACGGCTGGGTCGGCCTCGCGCTCGTGAGCGCGTTCCTGGGCCCCGTGTGGTCGTGGATCGACCCGTTCACTACGCTCTATGACATCGGCGCGGCCGTGAGTCGACGCGTGGGCCTGGGTGGCGTGAGCGCGCGGCCATGGCCGCCCCGGCTGGGCTCCTGGGTCGCGGTGGCGGGCATGGCCTTCTTCGTGTGGCTGGAGCTCATCGCGAAGGTGACCCAGGGACGCAACCTGGGCCTGGTGCTCATGGCGTACACGGTCGTCACGCTCGCGGGCATGGCGCAGTACGGCCGTGATGCGTGGCGCGAGCGCGCCGAGGTGTTCAGCGTCTGGTTCGCCATCCTGGGGCGCATCGCGCCGTTCGCGCTGATGGGCGCACCGGAGGACGGTCGGGTGGCGCGTCGGCCGTATGCCTCCGGTCTGGTCGCGGCTGCCTGGACGACCGAGGCCGTGGTCATCGTGGCGCTGGGGACGGGTTCCATCATCTACGACGGGCTGTCCCAGACGACCACCTTCTACAGCCTGTTCGGGTTCCCCGGCATCCCCATGGGCACGCTCCTCCTGGTGGCGTTCCTGGGTGCCCTGACGGGCGCGGTCCTGTGGGTTGCGCGGAGCGTGGGGCTTGCGGCCATGGGCGCCGGCCTGCTGCCGGTCGCGCTGGGCTATCTCATCGCCCACTACCTGTCGTTCCTGCTGGTCGATGGGCAGCGCCTCATCGTCGCCATCTCCGACCCGTTCCAGCAGGGCTGGGACCTGTTCGGCACCGCGTTCTTCGAGCCAGAGTCCTCGTGGCTCGCGCTCGGCGCGTTGTGGAGCATCCAGGTGGGCGCCGTGGTCGTGGGTCACATCGTGGGGGCGTGGGCGGGTCACGCGGCGGCGGCCCGAGAGCGTGGCGACGGGAGCGGGCGTGGCCGCACCGCGCGAGAGACGCATCGACGCGAGTCGATCAGGGCACAGCTGCCATTGGCGCTCCTGATGGTCGCCCTCACCGCGCTCACCCTCTGGTCCCTGGGCCAGAACCTGGTGTTCGACACCCCGACCGAGCACGTCGCGGCCATCGTCGCCCTCCCCTGATGGCGGGCGTGGCGCGGGCGGGACGCGACGCGCCGATGGTGCATGCCCGGACGACCTGGCGGCCCACGCGGCCGCTGGACGTGCCGCGCACGGTCTCCGCGCTGCGTCATGGCCCGGCCGACCCCACCATCCGCCTCGCCGCCGACCGCCTCTGGCGAGCCAGCCGGACGCCGCAGGGTCCCGTGACGCTCCATCTGGCGTGGGACCGCGACGGCGTCACGGCCGACGCCTGGGGACCGGGCGCCGAGTGGGCGATCGCCGGTGTGCCACGGCTCTTGGGCGCGGACGACGATGCGACATCGTTCCGACCGGACCTGCCCTTCCTGCGCGACCTCGCCCGGCGCTTCACGGGGCTACGGTTCGGACGTACGGACCGGGTGCTGGAGGCGCTGGTGCCGGCCATCTGCGAGCAGAAGGTGACCGCGGAGGAGGCTCATCGGGCGGTTCGGCTGATGGCGCTCTGGTTCGGGGAACCGGCGCCGATGGCGCTCGATGAGCAGGGCGCTCCCCTGCCCGGTGCGCCGCGACTGCAGCTGCCGGCCGACCCCGCCCGTCTGGCGACGCTCGCATATCACCAGCTCCATCCGGCAGGGCTGGAGCAGCGACGCGCGGTGGTCATCCGCCGTGTCGCGGAGCGGGCACCCTGGCTGGAGGCGATCGGTGGACTCGATGGCGCGGCGGCCGAGGCTCGGCTGCGGTCCATCCCGGGTGTGGGTGCGTGGACGACGGCCGAGACGATGCGCACGGCGCTGGGCGATGTCGATGCGGTCAGCCTGGGCGACTTCCATCTGCCCAACCTGGTGAGCTGGGCGCTGGCGGGCGAGCCACGCGGCGACGATGCGCGGATGCTGGAGCTGCTCGAGCCGTACCGGGGTCAGCGCGGGCGGCTCGTGCGGATGCTGGAGCTGAGCGGCATCCGTCCGCCCCGCTACGGACCGCGGCTCCAGCCGCGCTCGATCGCGGGGATCTGAGGGCTCCGGTTGAGGGCACCGCTTGGGCGGGGTGGAGGGCACCGCTTGGGCGGGGTAGGCTGCGCGCGGCCAGGCAGAGCACGTATCTTGGGCCCGCGACGTGTCTTCCGAGTCACATCAGGACATCACGGAGGATCGACGCGCCCGGCGTGGCCCGGCGTGGCCCGGCGTGGCCCGGCGGCGGCCCGGCGGCGGCCCGGCGGCGGCCCGGCGGCGGCCCGGCGGCGAACACCCTGCCAGATGGTCGTACTGGTGAACCACGAGCTGCATGCTTCCGCACGCCTCGCCCATGCCCAGGCTCGACTTGATCGCCGATCGATCCACCAGTGGGGCGTTCGTCTTGGAAGTAGCCCCAACAGCCCGGCAGGTGGCCAACCGGTGCGATCGATCGGCATGGAAGCGTGCCTGCGCGGGGGCGCTCGGTCCGGCGCGGGCCTGCGCGGGGCGCTCGATGTCCTGACATGCCTCAGGAGAGAAGGCCCCGCATCCGCTCGAGCACGGATCGCGATCGCCCGGCCTACCCCGGCCAGGCCACCCCGGCAAGGTCCATCCCGGCCAAGCGACGCCGGCGAGCCCGAGCCACGCGAGGTCGAGACAGCCCAGGCCACGCCCTCGGGTCGGCCGGCAGCGACCGTCAGGCGCCGGACGACGGCCCGGGCAGCGAGGCCGGCGGCTCCTCGGCGGCCGCGATGCGGACCTCGATGGCACCCACCTCCTCGCACGCGGCGCGGTACTCGTCACTGCCCAGCGCGGCGGCATCGCGGCGGGCGCGTGCCTGTACGTGCTCGGCCATGAGGGCTGCGCGGGTGGCGGCCTGGTGGTCGGTCATCGGTCGTCCTCCATCGGTCGTGTCGTCTGCGTCGCTGGTCGTCGATCGTCTTCGTCGGTCGTCGGGCGTCCGGTCAGGTCCGGGTCTCCCATCGGAAGGTGCGTGTCGCGACCACGAGCCCCACCACACCCCAGGCCACGAGCCACCCGAGGTCCACGATATCGGGTCCGCCGAGCTCGGGCGTCCAGGCCGCCTGGAACAGGCTCGCGAGATGCGCGACGGGGAACAGGGAGCCGAGGGTCGCGAGTGGCGAGCCCGGCTCCAGCCGCACGAACACGTCCGACACGAAGTAGAGCGGCAGCACGATCGCGTTCACCACGGCCGGTGCTGCGGCCGCGTTCGGGATGAGACCGGCCAGCGCCAGACCCAGCGCACAGCAGCACGCGGCACCCACGACGGCCGCCACGACCAGGATCGGCACGCTCTCGATGGGCAGCGTGACCCCGAACAGGAGCGCCCCGGCCACGCCGACGATGACCAGCAGCACGCCGGCCACGAGCACCGAGTGGACCATCCGGGCGATGAGCCACGCCCAGCCGGGCATGGGGGTGCCGCGGACCCGCTTGAGCACGCCCTGGTCACGGGCGAGGCTGACGTTCATGGCCACCGCCGTGAAGCACGCGTTGACGACCGAGAACGTGGCGATGGCCGGGACATAGAACCGATGGCCATCCACTCCGCCAAGGCCCGGCGCCGCCTGGACGAGCAGCAGGAACAGGAGCGGGAAGGCGAACGTGAAGAACGCGGCCGCAGGGTTGCGTCGGAAGGCGCGATCCTCGTAGCGCACCTGGTGCGCGATGAGCCGCAGGGCGCTCATCCGCGTTCGTCGCGTGCGGCCACGGCCAGGGTGGCCGGGTCTGTCATGGTGTCGCCGGTGTGTGTCATCACGAGGTCGAGATAGGCCTCCTCGAGCGTGGCACTGCGGACCTCGAGCTCCGTGAGCGTCACGCCCTCGGTGATGGCCCACCCCGTCAGGGCGTGGAGCGTCGTCACCGGGTCGTGGGTGGTGACCTGGAGCGTGCCGTCCGGACCGGATGGCGTGTCGGTCTGCATGGGTGGACGGGGTGCGTCCGGCGGCAGCCGGAAGGTGATGCGCGTGCCCGTGCTCCGCTCGCCGATGATGGAGCCGGCCGTGCCCATGGCCACGATCCGGCCACCGACCATCACACCGATGCGATCGGCGAGCGCCTCGGCCTCGTCCATCTGGTGTGTCGTGAGGATGACGGTCCGACCATCGCCCCGGAACGAGCGCACCAGCTCCCAGGCTCCCCGGCGGGCCTCCGGGTCGAAGCCGGTCGTCGGCTCATCGAGGAACAGCAGCTCCGGATCGCCCGCCAACGCCAGAGCCAGGTCGAGGCGGCGTCGCTGGCCACCCGACAACCGCCGGACGAGCGTCGTGGCGGCGTCCCGCAGCTCCACGGTAGCCAGCAGCTCCGACACGGGCCGTGGCCGGGGGTAGTAGCCGGCGTAGAGGTCGAGGACCTCCGCGACCGTCAGGTAGCGCTCGATGCCCGTCGCCTGGAGACAGACGCCGATGCGCGCCAGGATCGCCGGGTCACGCTGGGCGGGATCCGCCCCGAGGACGGTGACGTCACCCGCATCCCGCGAGCGGTGGCCCTCGAGGATCTCCAGCGTGGTCGTCTTGCCGGCGCCGTTGGGACCCAGGAGCGCCAGCACCTCGCCGCGCGCCACGTCGAGATCGATGCCCCGCACCGCCTCGTGGTCGCCATAGGCCTTGCGCAGGCCGCGCACATGGACGATCGGATCGGTCAGGGTCTGGGACTGCGCCTGGGTCACGGGGATCGAGTGTAGCCCGCGGTGACCCGGCGGCCGGGCCGGTCGACCATCCCTGGGTCGGACCACGGGCGGGCCGCGCCACGGGCGTCGATCGATGCCCCGATGTGAGGCCCGACGGCCGATCGAGCGTCAGCGCGCGAAGCGTCGGAACAGGAACGGCGCGCGCCAGCGCAGGAAGTAGAGCCGGCAACCGAGGCAGTAGCCGGTCACGGCAAGCACCGTCTGGAGCGCCGCGACCATGCCCGTCACGACCCAGCCGAGGACCGGCAGCCCGAGCAGGAACAGCATCGTCGCCACGGCCAGCACGACGCTGCCGAACGCCTGCGCGAACCGGGGTGGCCATTCCGGCTCCAGCTCGTGCGGCGGTGCGATGCCCAGCACGCGCCTGACGAACGACCACGGCCGACCCAGGACCGAGTACCGGGTGCCGAACCAGGCGCTCACGAACAGCGCGACCGCGACCAGCGGCACCACGACCGGCAGGTCGAGCAGCCAGGCCGCCACCAGCAGCACGACGGAGACACCGGCACCGAATCGATGCCCACGTGGGTCGATCATCCGGCCAGCGGTCGGGATATCCGTGCCTGGAGATGCCATCGCGCCCCTCGCTCTCTGTGCCCTGTCGGTATCCGACCTGATCTCGATCGACTTGATAGGATATATCGCCAAAGGGCCGGATGCCATGGATCGCAGCCTCGTCCGCGGGTGGGGGTTGCACAGAACGTGGGGATCGCTACGCTTGTGGTGATGCGCCCGGGTATCGGGACGCCCAGGAGGGAATTGATACGTGAGTCGACCGTTGGGGGTCATGGTCCTGTCGATACTGGCGACGATGGCCGGCATCCTGTACCTGATCGCGGGCCTGCGCATGATGGGTATCGTGACGTTCGGTCCGCTGGAGAGTGGCGATGGTGTGTGGCTGGCCGGACTGCTGACGTTCGTCGTCGGCATCATCTGGGTCGGTGTCGGTGGTGCCCTGTGGGCCCTCCAGCCGTGGGGCCTCATGTTCGCCCAGATCATGGCCGTGTTCGCGCTCATGAGCGCGGTGTTCTCGATCTTCTTCGCGAGCTTCCAGTACGGCGTCGGCCACGCGATCCTCGCGGGCGTCCTGCTCTGGTACACGACGCGCCAGGAGACGGTGTCGGCGTTCTCGGGTACGGGTGTGCGCAACAGCTGACGCCCCCCGAACCGAGTCGCTCGGAACGGCGCGTGCCCTGGCGGGCGCGCGCCGTTCCTTCATGTCCGGGAACCGACATCCATGGCTGAGATCGACACCATCGTCGTCGGGGTCGGCGCGATGGGCAGCGCCACCATCGCCGAGCTCGCGGCCCGCGGCCAGCGGGTGCTCGGTCTGGATCGCTCCGGCGTGCCCACGACGGACGGCTCGTCGGGTGGCGTCAACCGCATCATCCGGCTCGCCTACAACGAGGATCCACGGTACGTGCCACTGCTTCGGCGCGCCTACGAGCGCTGGCGCGCCATCGAGGAGCGCTCCGGCGATCGACTGCTGGTCATCACCGGCGGTCTGGATGCGGGTCCGCCGGGCGGGGACGTGGTCCAGGGCGCCCTCGCAGCCTGCCGTGAGCATGCGCTCGACCACGAGCTGCTGGACGCGGCCGAGACCCATCATCGCTTCCCGGCCATCGAGCTGCCGGAGCACATGGCCGCGGTGTATCAACCGGACGCGGGGTTCGTGATGTCCGAGCGGGCCATCGCCGCCCATGCCACGGCGGCCATCGAGGACGGTGCCCGCATCCACGGCCACGAGCCGGTGCTCGACTGGGAGCCCGTCGGCGATGGTGTCGTGGTCCGGACGACGCACGCCGAATACCACGCCGCGCGACTGGTGCTGACCGCGGGTGCCTGGATGGGCACCCTGGCCGCGCCGCTTCGCCCGGTCACCCGACCCGAGCGGCAGATCCTGACGTGGACCCTGCCGCGTCATCCGGAGCGGTTCCGGGTCGGTGCATTGCCGGTGCATATCCTCGAGGAGGACGACGGCACCGAGTGGTATGGCTTCCCCGCCTACGGCATCCCGGGCTACAAGCTCGGGCGATACCACCATCGACGACAGCCCATCGACCCCGACACGCTCCGCGACCAGGCCCTCGAACCGGAGGACGAGCGAGTGATGCGCGCAGGACTGGCGCGATTCCTGCCCGATGCGAACGGGCCCCTGCTCAGCTGGAAGGCGTGCATCTTCACGAACACGCCCGATGAGCATTTCATCCTCGACCGATATCCGGGCATCCCCCAGGTGGTCATCGCCTCCCCGTGCTCGGGGCACGGCTTCAAGTTCGCGAGCGTCGTGGGGGAGGTCCTCGCGGACCTCGCGATGGACCGCGAGCCGGCGTTCGACCTGTCGATGTTCGCGCTGTCCCGGTTCGACGGAGTGGACGTCGACGAGCGGCGCGCCGGCTGACCGGACTCGTGACCACGGGTCGCTTCGCGCCGTCGCCGAGCGGTCCGCTCCACCTGGGCAACCTGCGCACGGCACTCATCGCCTGGCTTTCGGCACGCGCCGCGGGCGGCCGCTTCCTGGTGCGGGTCGAGGATCTCGACGCGGATCGGTCCAGCGCGGTCCATGAGCGTGCCCAGCTCGCCGACCTGTCAGCGATCGGCCTGGACTGGGATGAGCCGCCGATCCGACAGTCGGAGCGTGGCGCTGCCTACGCCGCAGCGATCGAGACGCTGGTCGCGGCCGGCGCCACCTACGAGTGCTTCTGCACCCGACGCGAGATCGCGGAGGCGACCGTGGCACCCAACGAGGGTGACGCCGAGCGCCCCTACCCGGGCACGTGCCGAGGGCTGGACGCGGCGGAGCGCGACCGGCGACGGGCCGAGCGACCCGCGGCGCTGCGCCTGCGCGCCGATGGCGAGCGGGTGTCCTGGCACGACCGGGTCCTCGGACCGATGGCGGGCGTCAGCGACGACCTGGTCATCCGACGCAACGATGGCGCGGCTGCCTACCACCTCGCGGTGGTCGTGGACGATGCCGCAAGCGGCGTGACGGACGTGATCCGGGGCGACGACCTCGCCACGTCCACACCCCGCCAGGTGGTGCTGGCACACCGGCTGGGCCTGCCCGTGCCCGCGTACGGCCACGTGCCGCTGGTACGCGGGCCCGATGGCACCCGACTGGCCAAGCGCCACGGCGCCGTGACCCTGGAGGCACTGCTCGCGGCGGGTCACACGACCGACCATGTCGTGGCGGCCCTGGTGCGATCGATGGGCCTCGGGTCGGTGGCCGGGCCGGGTGACCTGCGTGCGCTGGCGACCCGGTTCGACCTCCGCTCGATGGCGCATGCATCGTCCACCGTCCGGCCGCCCTGATGCCGTTCCCTTATCGACGGTCCCGTGCCACCATCGCCCGGAGGGCGGTCTGGAGCGCGCTCGCGACCGGTCCTGGTGCGCCATCGCCCACGGTCCGTCCATCGATCCCGGTGACACCCATGACCTCGCGCACGGACGACGAGAGCATCGCCTCGTCCGCACCGAGCACCTCGTCGAGACCCCAGGCCCCCTCCTGGAGCCGCAGCCCGATACCCGGTGCAGCGTCCAGGAGATGCGCCCGCGTGACCCCCGCGAGGATCCCCGTGTCAAGGCTGGGCGTCCGCAGCACATCGCCGCGCACCCACCAGACATTGCTCGTGGCGCCCTCGAGGAGCGTGCCATCGGTGGCCAGGAAGAGCGCATCATCGGCGCCTCGTCGCTTCGCCTCGGCGAGCGCTGCGACATGGACCGCGTAGCTGGTCGACTTGACACCCGCGAGCAGCCACGGCGACCGGATCCGCACCGCGCGATCGACCCCCAGCTCGAGGCTCACGACCCGCAGGCCACGGGCGCGCAGTGCCTCCGTGTCGGCAGGGACCGCGCTCACGGTCACGATCACGGTCGCCGGTCCGCCGTCCCGTCCACCGGTCCAGTAGAGCCGGAGGCCGGCATCGGCCAGGCCGGCGGCCGCCACCGCCTCGCGAGCGAGTGCCTCGATATCGGGGAGCGCCACCAGCGGCAGGCCGAGGCGATCCGCGGACGCGGCCAGCCGTCCCAAGTGCTGCGCGAGGGCGAAGGGCGCGCCGTCGTAGACCCGGATGGTCTCGAACGCGGCCATGCCGCGGGCCAGCGCGGCGTCGTCCGCGGTGAGCACCGGCGTGTCGGGATCCACGAGGCCGCGGCCGAGCACGCCCACGACGCGCGGCGTCATGCGCGCACCACGTCGCGCGTCGTGGGCGTCGTCTCCGTGCCGTCGATATCGGTGACGAAGCCGCCGGCCTCGCGGACGATGATGAGTCCCGCCGCAATATCCCATGGCGACAGATTGCGTTCCCAATAGCCGTCGATGCGGCCCGCCGCGACCCAGGCGAGGTCGAGCGATGCG
>CAZYTQ010000038.1:17598-24694 GCA_964650135.1 uncultured Anaerolineaceae bacterium
GCGACGGCGTCCATGGCGGGGCTCGGGGCGACGGCGTCCATGGCGGGGCTCGGGGCGACGGCGTCCGCCAGGGTCCCACGGGCGGGCGCCGGCAGGTCGTCCGGCGTGACGCCGATCGCGATGAACAACGGCCGGGCCTTGACCCACGACTCCTCGACCTCGGCCGCTGGCCCGGAATCCCACACGATCCCCCCGCCGACCCACAGGTGGATGCGACCCTCCGTGACCGCGAAGGTGCGGATGGTCAGCGCCAGGTCCATGTCGCCACCCGGTCGGATGGTGCCCAGCGCCCCCATCGACGCGCCACGACCTACCGGCTCCAGACGCGCGATATGGTCGAGCGCCGCGATCTTGGGCGCGCCCGTCACGGAGCCACCGGGGAACAGGCCATGGAGCAGCGCCGCCAGACCGAGACCCGGCCGCGCGACCCCGGTCACCCGCGACACGAGATGCTCCACGCCGGCCATCGAGCGGGGCGCGAGGAGCTCCGGCCAGCGGACCGAGCCGGCCACGCAGATCCGCCCCAGGTCGTTGCGCTCGAGGTCCACGATCATCACGTGCTCCGCGGCGTCCTTGTCGGAGGCACGCAGATCGGCGGTCGCGCCCGCGGGACGGGTGCCCTTGATGGGCATCGTGGTCAGCAGGTCCCCACGACGCGACAGGAACAGCTCCGGCGACGCGGACACGATCGCCCATCCGTCACCGATCATGGGTCGCGGATGGAGCGGCCGCAGCGACGCGAGCGCATGCGCCAGCGCCGATGGGTCGCCCGTGAATGGCGCCGAGAGATGCTGCACCAGGTTGACCTGGTAGATCTCGCCGGCCGCGATCGCGTCGCGCGCGAGCATGATCGCGGCGCGATGCTCCGCCGGGGTCCAGGTGGGCGCCCAGGCGCCGGTACGGAACGCGCGCGACGCGGCACTCCCCCAGGGCGCGGCACGCTCGTGGATATGGCACGCCAGCACGGGCAGCTGCGCGACCTCCGGCGGCGCGGCCAGCGCTGTGCGACGCATCGGATCGGACAGGCCGTATCCCAGGTAGAGGTCCGCGACACGCCGATCGGTCAGCGGTCGGGCATCGGGGCCCAGGAACGCCTGCTCGACGAGGAACGCCTCGAGACGCTCGAACGCACCCGCGGCGTCACGGAGCTCGAGCGTCGTCACCGGATCGCCGATGGAGCGCCTACTGCTGATAGTGCTCGACCACGTCCGCGGGTCGCGCGACCGCCTCGGACGGGTCGCCACCGGCGGCCCGCAGCGCCTCGCGCTGGTGGATCAGGTCGTAGGCCTGGTCGAGCTCGACCTTGATGGCGTCGATGCGCGATCGCTCGTCCGGGTCGAGGCCACGGCCGTCACCGGCGCTCGCCCAGAGCTGCTCCTCCTCGCGGGACAGGTCGTTGATGCGCTGATAGACGTCGGCGTCCTGTTCGGGCTGCGACATGGTGGTCCCTTCGGTGGTGCATCAGGCCCCGCCAGCCACTCGGCAGATCGGTCCTCCCCGGATGCTCCCACCACGCTCCGGAACTGTCCAGCGATGGCCCTCGGGAGGCGCTCGGGGCTCGGGTTCGGCTTCGTCGAACGTCACTCGGCGTTTCGCACGGTTCGTGATCCGTCCAGGCCTCCGGCGTTGCGTCCAGGGGCGTCACAGCGTCCCCTATCTATCCCGACCGATGTTCAGCTTCACCGGCACGATCGTCGCCTCACCCGGGTCTGGACCGCGCTCCGGGAGCTCGGAACCATGCACCGGACCCGTGCCTGTTCGACGAAGCTGAAGAGCGGCAGCGCGCGGTCAGCGGCAGCGCGCGGCCAGCGGCGAGGCGCGAGGCATGGGCGGCCCGGCGCGCGGCCAGCGGTAGCGCGCGGCCAGCGGCAGCGCGCGGTCAGCGGTCCGGCACACCCCAGGCGCGGCCCCGGTCGTCCGTCAGATCGCCTCGACCTCGAACAGGCGCGCCTGGAAGTCACCCCGGACACCCGACTCGCGGGCATCGTCGTCGAGGAACAGGCCGATGGCCATCAGCTCGTCGCCACCACGCACGTGCTCGTTCCGTCGAGCGAGGGTGTCATCGGCCGCGGGCCACAGCCGGATGCGGTAGCGCGTGCAGGGATCGAGGCCACGCAGCGGCAACGTCCTCGGACCCGGCACGGGTCGCGAGAGGACGCGATACCAGCCCACGACCGCGCGGCGCGCGTCGTCGGAGACACACATCCAGGCCGCGTCGTTGCCGTCGCCCTCGAACGGGTCGAGCAGACGCAGGAACCGACCGAGCTGGATGGTCTGGCGATGGGCCTTCATCCAGGCGACCTGCGCGGCCACCTGGGCGTGTTCCTCGCCGCTCAGGCCGGTCGCGTCCAGCTCGTAGCCGAACGCACCGAAGCACGCGACCGCGGCGCGCATCGCGAGGGGTGTCACGCGCCCTGTCTGGTGGTTGGGCACCGCCGAGACATGCGCGCCCATCGAGCTCACGGGGAACACCAGCGAGGTGCCCCACTGGATGCGCAGTCGCTCGACGGCGTCCGTGTCGTCGCTCGTCCACGCCTGGGGCGCGAAGGCCAGCATGCCGCCATCGAACCGACCGCCGCCGCTGGCACAGGACTCGAACAGGATGTGCGGGAAGCGCTCCCGGAGCCGCCGATACAGCTCGTAGACGCCGAGGATGTAGCGCGTGCGCATCTCTCCCTGGCGCTCGGCCGGGAGCACCCCCGACCACGTCTCGGTCATGGTCCGGTTCATGTCCCACTTGACGTAGTCGATGGGCGCGGAAGCGAGGATCGCGCCCAATGCCTCGGTCAGGTGGTCCAGGACGTCCGTGCGCCCGAGGTCGAGCACCAGCTGCTGACGACTCTCGGTGCGCGGCAGACCGGGGACACCGATGGCCCACTCGGGATGTGCCCGGAACAGGTCCGAGTCAGCGCTGACCATCTCGGGCTCGATCCAGATGCCGAACGACAGGCCCAGGTCCCGGATGCGCTGCGCGAGCGTGTCGAGCCCGTTGGGCAGCTTGCGTCGGTCGACGACCCAGTCGCCCAGCGAGCGATCGTCCGAGTCTCGTCGACCGAACCAGCCGTCATCGAGCACGAACAGCTCGATGCCCAGCTCCGCGGCCACCCGGGCGATGTCGACGATGCGGTCCTCGTCGAAGTCGAAGTAGGTCGCCTCCCAGTTGTTGATGAGGATGGGGCGGACCCGATCCCGCCACTCCCCGCGGGCGAGCCGCGTCCGGTACAGCCGATGGAAGGTCTCGCTCATGCCGCCCAGCCCGGCCGTCGAATGTGCGACGACCGCCTCGGGGGACGTGAACGAGCCGCCCGGTGCGAGCTGCCACGCGAAGGAGTCGGGGTGCAGGCCCATGCGCAGTCGTGTGGTGCCGTACTGCTCCACCTCCACGTCCGCGAGGAAGTCGCCCGACCAGATGAGGCTGACGCCCAGCGCCTCACCCACCGCCTCGGTCGTGGACGGCCGGACGAGCGCCATGAACGGGGACGCGACCAGGCTCGACGAGCCACGCAGGCTCTCCGTGACGAAGCGGCCGGGCGTGAGCGGTGCCCGGGTGACGTGGCGTTCGCGGACCCACGACCCGTGGAGCGTCATGCGCTCCCAGTCGGCGCCCGGGATGTCCAGGGACGCGCTCATCAGCGTACGCAGGGTGATCGGCGCGTCGCCATCGTTGCGGACGGTGATGGAGCGTGCCAGCGCCGGATGGTCGCGGAACAGGGTGAGTCGCACCGTCGCACCGAGCCCGGACCGCTCGTCCGCGAGATCGACCTCGAGGGTGTCGGCCTCGGCGTCGTCCTCGACATAGGTCGATGGCATTCCGCCCGCCAGATCCGGCTTGCCGGCCACGATGCGATGGCCGCGGACCCGCAGGCGCATCGCCGAGGATCCATCCGCGAACGTGACGCCCAGGGCTGGCTGCCGGTAGTCACCGGTATCCGGTGTCGGCAGCTCCAGACGGATCGCCTCGCCGACACGGTTGTCCCAGCCCGGGAACGGGCCACGGGCGAGGTGGCGGTAGTCGACACCTGACGCCAGGGGCGCGCCGAGGTGGAGCTGCCCGACCTCGCCGTTCTCACGCACGGCGAGGATCAGGCTCAGGTGGTCGTTCCGCAGGTGCCACTGGCGCGCGGCTGGATCCCAGTCGATCGGCATACGGTCGATCGTACGTCGCTGGTGATGCGGTTGTGCGAGACGTCAGTGAACCGGCGGCCGGCATCCGACGCGATAGCATCGGCGTCATGTCCGCGACCCAGCCGCGCTATGTCCACGGCCACCACGAGAGCGTCCTGCGCTCGCATCGATGGCGCACCGCCGAGAACTCCGCGGGGTATCTGCTGCCACACCTCCGACCGGGTATGCGCCTGCTGGATGTGGGCTGCGGTCCGGGCACCATCACCATCGACCTTGCGGCACGGGTCGCGCCCGGCGAGGTCGTGGGCATCGACCCCGCAACTGCACCCCTCGCGGAGGCACGGCGCGACGCCCTGGCACGCGGCGTCGACAGCGTCACGTTCCAGGTGGCCGATGGCATGTCGCTCCCCTTCCCCGACGCATCGTTCGATGTCGTGCATGCCCACCAGGTGCTCCAGCACGTGCCCGACCCGGTGGGCATGCTCCGGGAGATGGCCCGGGTGTGTCGACCCGGGGGCCTCATCGCGGCGCGCGATTCGGACTACGCCGCGTTCACCTGGCACCCGGCGTCCTCCGCTCTCGACGAGTGGCTCGATCTGTACCACCGGGTCGCGCGAGGCAGCGGCGGCGAACCCGACGCGGGTCGCTGGCTGCTGGCGTGGGCGCACGCTGCGGGGCTGTCCGACGTGACCGCCACGGCCAGTGCGTGGTGCTTCGCGACCGACGAGGATCGGACCTGGTGGGGCGGCCTCTGGGCCGACCGGGCGCTCCAGTCCACCTTCGCGAGCCAGGCGATCGGCCTCGACCTCGCGGACCAGGCGACCCTCGAGCGGATCAGCGCCGGCTGGCAGGCCTGGTCAGCCGAGCCCGATGGCTGGTTCGCCATCCTCCACGCGGAGATCCTGGCGCGGCGCTGACCGGTCGATGCTGACCGCCGCACCGATCGCGGTGCCGATGGACGCGAGCTCGTCCAGCTGGTCGCGCGACAGGCTGTCGATGACGAGTCGCCGGACGGTCGCGATGTGACCGGGTGTCGCGCGCGCCAGCATCCGGGCGCCGAGCGGCGTGAGCCTCACGTTCGTGGCACGTCGGTCGGTCGCACAGGTGGCCCGGTCGACGAGGCCACGCTCCTCGAGCCGCGAGCAGACGTGGGACAGGCGCGGCAGCGTCGCGTTCGTGTCGCGTGCCAGGGCGGTCATGCGCGACGTGCGCGCGGGCGCGAAGCGGAGCATCGAGAGGACCATGAACTCGAAGTGGGTCATCGCCGAGTCGCGCTGCAGCTGGGCATCGAGTGCCACGGGGAGCAGCTGGACGATACGGATGAGCCCCAGCCACGCGCGAGACTCCGCCTCGTCCATGCCCGGCACGCGCCAGTCGTCGGTCGGTTGCATGGCTCGAAGTGTACGGCGGTGGCATGTTACTTGTCACAACAACTATCGATGTGCGATACTTGCATCAACAACCACTTGGGCCGCGCGGCGGCAGTGAGAGCAGCGAGGGAGGCTGGACATGACCAGCGTCAGCGTCATCGGCATCGGCAACATGGGCGGGGCGATCACGCGTCTCGCGGCGAAGGCAGGGGCACAGGTCCAGGTCCTGGCCCGCGACGCGGAGAAGGCCGCTGCCCTCGCGGGCGACACCGGTGCCACCGCGGCGACCATCGGCGAGCCCCTCACGGGCGAGATCGTGATCCTCGCTGTCCCGTACGGCGCGATCGACGACATCCTTGCGACCTATGGCTCGCAGCTGTCGGGCAAGGCCGTGGTCGACATCACGAATCCGCTCGACTTCTCGACCTTCGATGACCTGGTCGTCCCCGCGGACAGCTCGGCGGCCGCCGTGCTCGCCGCCAAGGTGCCGGATGCGCGGGTGCTCAAGGCGTTCAACACGAACTTCGCACCGACGCTCGCTTCGGGGAACGTCGGGGACCTGACGTCCACCGTCCTCGTCGCAGGTGACGATGACGGCGCCAAGACCGCGCTCATCGATCTCGTGCGGGCAGGCGGTCTCCAGGCAGAGGACGCAGGGACCCTCAAGCGAGCCCGAGAGCTCGAGGCGCTCGGCTTCCTCCAGATCAAGCTCGCATCGACCGAGAAGGTCGGCTGGACCGGCGGCTTCGCGGTCGTCAAGTAGGCGACTCGGTCGTCGGGAGCATGGGCCGGCTCGGTCGTCCGGAGCATCTCGCGCTCCGCGCCTGTGGCAGCACCTGTCGCAACGGAGCCCGCTCCCGCTCGGAAGCATCCGATCCGCTGTGATGGCGCTCAGCAGCCGGCCCGGCTCCCGATCCGTGCCGGTTCCATGCCGATCGCCCGACTGGTGGACCACCTGCCGGGCCATCGGACACGCTTCCATGACTATCGGTCCCACTGGCGGGGCGATCGGCGATCACCTCGAGCGTGGGTTCCGGCGCCGGGCCTCGTCGCGAGCGGCTCGTGGTCGACCAGTCGGACCGATCGGCAGGGTATCCCCTGCACGCGGCATATTCGCATCCTGAGGGTGGTAACCAGGGCATCGAGATCGACGACTCGCGCTTCCGGATCAGCGCGAACGTGGTGCGGACTCGCGATGATGGGACCGGATGGCTCCCGTATCTCGCCGAGGGCATCGACGTCGATGGCGACCTGACCGGGTCGGTCGTGCGAGACAACGTCGTCCGTGGCGCCTCGATCGGCATCCAAGTCTCGGGCTCGGGGGCGACCGTCCTGCGCACCCGCGGCAACGCGGACCTCGACTGCTTCGACGAGACGAGTGGGTCCGGGACGGCGGGCACGGCCAATACCTGGAAGAACAACGAGGGCAACGCCATCCCGCTCGGCATCTGCGCGGGGGACAGCCCACCGGTCCGAGCCAGGGTCCGCGCTTCCGCGCGGGTCCGTGATCCCCGGGCATAGCGCGTGCGGCGTCCGTGTTCCGGTGGCGATTCGTGCTCGGGCAGGGGATGGCCCCACCCCGCCCGAGTCATATCGGAGCG
>CAZYTQ010000038.1:24704-27611 GCA_964650135.1 uncultured Anaerolineaceae bacterium
CGGAGCGTCAGCGCCTGGCCCGGCTGGCGTACGGTCGTGCTTCCGGTCGGCTGGGACCCCTCTTCCGCCCAATCCATGTCGGCGACACCTCCGGGGCCCCGGCGGGCGGGCCGACACCCTCCCTGGTCACATCGGAGCATCACCGGGTGGGCCTCGTTCGGGCATGGTCGTGCTTCGCGTCGGCCCGATCTCCCGAGTCATATCGGAGCATCACTGGCCTGGGCTGCGCACCTGCCTGCACCGTGACGCAGACCCAGGCCTACCAGTCGGATCGAAGCATCGTCGTCAGCAGGTCGAGCACGGCTGGGTCCTTCGGGTTGTCGTCCACCGGGGCGTCGTCGACGATCGCGGTGTCCGGTCCGCCCTGGGCCCGGAAAGCGACGGGGAGCGGCAGCGACTCCAGGGCGACGCGACGCACCATCGGATGGTCCGGTGCGACCTTGCGGATCGCGTCCGCGAGCGCGTGGTCGAAGCCGCACCCGTGGTGATGCGGACAGCCGCCGAGGGGAAGACCGGCCGCGAGCGCCCTCGCGACCTTCGCGTACAGGATCAGAGCCATGCCCGGGATGACGCCGCGCTCGATCCGCGACACGACCGACTGGTTGACGTCCGCCCGAGCTGCGAGATCCCGCTGGGACCATCCGAGGTGGTGTCGAGCGACGCGCACCGCCGCGCCGAGTGCCGCGAGTGCCGTCATGTCCACAGTCCTGGCGCGCCATCCGAACATGCCGCCATTCCACCACGCTCATCCGTACCAGCAGCTGATCCGCGATGTACCGGCGCCCTGTCCGTGACGTACCGTGGCCTTACCCGTGACCTACCAGGGCCGTATCGAGGTCGGCATCAGCCCGACGGCGATGCTCCGATATGACTCACGGGCGGGTGTCGGCCTGCCCGGCGTCCGCGGCGACCCGCCGCTGGCTCCGCCTCAGCGATGCTCCGATATGACTCAGGTGGGTGGGCCCGATCCCCCACCCGAGCACGGATCGCATCCGCCGAGGTGCGGGCGGGCGCTACGGGTCGCGGCGGCCACGCCCCCAGGCACGGATCAGGCCTCGCCGGCGTCGCCCAGGAGTCGCTCGGCCTGCGCCGCCATGACGAGGTCCTCCCGCGCGTCGACCACCAGCACGGCCGCAGGCCCGAGCACGGCCAGCCGCTCCGAGATGGCGGCGCGCACCGCCGTCGCATGCTCGCCGATGCCACCGGTGAACACGATCGCATCGAGCCTCGGCAGGGCCACGGCAGCGGCGCCGATGGCCGCTGACGCGCGCGCCACGAACATGGCGACGGCGAGTCCCGCGCGCACATCACCGCGATCCGCGGCCGCCTGCACCTCCCGCAGGTCGGCGCTCACGCCGGAGACACCGAGCAGGCCGGATGCATGCTCGAGCGCATCGGACAGCCCCTCGACCGACAGGCGCGCTTCGGCCAGGAGCCGAAGCATGGCTCCCGGGTCGATCGACCCGGAGCGGGTCGTCATCATCAGGCCCTCGAGCGGCGTGACGCCCATCGACGTGCGCACCGATCGACCGCCCTCGACGGCGGTCACGGAGCACCCGCCGCCGAGGTGGGCGACCACGAGACAGAGGTCCGACACGGCCCGACCGAGGTGCCTCGACGCCTCCCCGACCGACCACTCGACCGACAGCCCATGGAAGCCGAAGCGCCGGACGCCCCACCGATCCGCCCAGTCCCACGGCACGGGATAGCGCCACTCGGTCTCGGGCAGGATCGCATGGAACGCGGTGTCGAAGCAGCACACGTGCGGCACGTCCGGGAAGCGCTGACGGGCCGCCTTCAGGGCCCGCGACGCCGGCGGCTGGTGGAGCGGAGCGAGCGTCACGAGCGCCTCCAGCTCCTCGGCCACCACATCGTCCACCACGACCGGGGCCGTGAACCGCGTCCCACCGTGGACGAACCGGTGGGCGACGATCTCGGGGCGCGGCTCGTCGCCGAGTCCTGCCAGCAGCCCATCGAGGGCGGCCACGTCGTCGAGCGCGAGAGCCTCGGCCCGGGCGAGCGTCTCGCCCGCCTCGATGAGACTCGCCTTGGTGGTGCGCGAGCCCGCATTGATGACCAGCGTGCGCATCGGCGTCGGATCGGGTGTCGAGGTCGTGACCGCAGACAGGGGCCGGATCCGGCCCTACCGGTCCACCGGCCAGGTCCAGTCGCTGATCTCGGCCGGATCCTCACCCACGGCATACGCATGGGCGCGTGCCTCATGTCGACGGTCGACCATGCGCTGGCGCAATGCGGCCGCACGTTGGCCCAGCCCAGGCACCCGGTCGATGACGTCGATGACCAGCCGGAACCGGTCGAGGTCGTTGCGCATGACCATGTCGAAGGGCGTCGTCACCGTCCCCTCCTCCTTGTACCCGCGCACATGCAGGTTGTCATGGTTGTGGCGCCGATACGCGAGGCGATGGATGAGCCATGGGTAGCCGTGGTACGCGAAGATCACCGGCCGGTCGATGGTGAACAACGCGTCGAACTCGTGGTCGGGCATGCCGTGGGGATGCTCGGTGTCCGGCTGGAGGCGCATCAGGTCGACCACGTTGATCACCCGGACCCCCAGGTCCGGCAGCTCCTGACGCAGGATGTCCACCGCGGCGAGCGTCTCGAGCGTCGGGATGTCGCCTGCGCAGGCGAGCACCACGTCCGGGTCGCCCGCGTCGTTGCTCGCCCACTCCCAGAGACCGATCCCTCGGGCGCAGTGGAGCACCGCCTCGTCCAGGGACAAGTAGTCCAGCGCGGGCTGCTTGCCCGCCACCACGACGTTGACGTAGTGCCGACTGCGCAGGCAGTGATCCATGGTCACGAGCAGCGTGTTCGCATCGGGCGGCAGATAGACCCGGATCACCTCCGCCTTCTTGTTGACCACGTGGTCGATGAAGCCGGGGTCCTGAT
>CAZYTQ010000039.1:0-10167 GCA_964650135.1 uncultured Anaerolineaceae bacterium
TGCCATCGAAGAACGTGGCCTGGTAGACCACGTCCGCACCCGTCCGCATCGCTGTCTCCGTGTCGGCCGCAGCGGCCCGCAGGAACGTGCCCTGGTCCGTACCGGACCCGTCCCGCTCGATCTCCACGATGCGCCGGCCCTCTGACCGGAGCGTCTCGAGGTATCGATGCTCATGCACGAGACCTCGGCGTGCGATCAGCTCGAGCTGGTCATCGTGGCGCTCGGGCCTGGCGACCAGCCGCGCGGCCGCGGCCCGGTCCAGGTTCGTGAGGTGCTCGCACTCCAGGAAGCCCACGAGGTCCGTGGCGGAGTAGACCGGTGCGCCATCGATGATCTGCATCCACGGGGATGGTAGCCAGCGCGCGTGCCATCTTGTGTGTCACGCCGCAGCGACCACGCGTGGGGGGCCCTCCGCAGTCGATCGTGCGGCTCACAGGCATCGATCGTGCGGGAGTTCCAGACATGGGAATGCGGCCTGTCGAGGGGCAGGAATGCGGACCGCCGATGCCGCGCTCACGCGTCGGGGTCGCGATCCTCCATCTCCCACGTGTGGTCCATCACGTGGTGGGCCGTCCGCCGGATGAGGAACCGGATCGGCCAGGTGCGTGCCGGCCTGCCGGCCGCGACATACGCCCGCAGCGCGTCGAGGTACGCGGCCCGATGCGCCATCAGGCCCTCGCGCGTCAGCGCGACCTCCTTGGGCGTCCGCACCTCCACCTTCCGCGAGAACTGCTCCGGCTCGTTGGCCAGCACGTGGCGGACGATCTCATCGCGGGTCCACCCGCCACCCCGCGGACCGGCCCGCAGCTCCGCCGGGACCCGCGCCGCGACCTCATCGAACGTCGCCCAGGTCGCCGCCAGCAGCCCCAGCGACCGCTCGAGCGCATCGGGGTCGGGCGCCTCCCGCTCGGTCTCCGACGGGACATGCGCGATGCCCCAGTAGTCGGTGGAGCTGGAGCCGCTCACCCGCTCGATGACCTGGGGCTCGGCCTGGGCGCCGAGCTCGTCCGCGCGTCCGGCACGCTCCGCCACAGCGACATACCGCTGTCGATACACCAGTAGCCGCTCGATGGCGGCGTCCTCGGAGGTGGCCCATCGATCCAGACCCGGCCAATCGAGCGCGGCCGCCACGACCCGTCGCTTCGGCCCGACCTCCAGGATGACGCGCAATGGCTGTGCCATGGGACGCAGCGTACCCCGGGCACCGTGCCACGTATCCCGGCACGACCCAGCCGCGCCGACCCGCTCGCCTCGGATACGCTCGGCGGCGTGACCACTCCCATGCCCGAGCGGAGTGGCCGGCGCTCGCCCATGGAGGCGACCCGCGCATGGCTGGACCGCTGGGGTCCCATGCTGCCGATCCTCGTCTCCGAGCTCATCATCCTGCTCGGTTTCGGGGCGTTGCTGCCGGTGCTGCCACTGTACGTCGTGGAGCACGGCATCGACGTGCCCACGCTGGGTCTCATCGCGGCCGCGTGGTCCATCGCCAAGCTCGTGGCGGAACCGGTGTTCGGCTATCTCGCGGACCGGACCAGCCGCAAGCCGTTCCTCATCGGTGGTGCGATCGTGCTGGGCATCGCCACGATGCTGCCGGTCGTCTTCACCTCGGCCGCCGCCATGTTCGTGCTGCGCTTCATCGCGGGTGCCGCGGCGGGCGCCTACGACCCGGCCGCCCGCGGCGTCATCGTGGACAGCACCCCGG
The DNA here is from genome assembly GCA_964650135.1 of uncultured Anaerolineaceae bacterium. Lineage (GTDB taxonomy): Bacteria > Chloroflexota > Limnocylindria > Limnocylindrales > CSP1-4 > JAFMJV01. Next base: position 1,703 of record CAZYTQ010000039.1, read on the forward strand.
AAGGGGAGCGCGGCGAGGCCTTCGGGATCTACGCGGCGTTCCAGATGGGTGGCTTCGTGCTGGGGCCGGTCATCGGTGCGTTCGGGGCTGCCCTGGGTGGTGGCTACACGTTCCCGTTCCTGCTGACCGGCGCGCTCAGCATCCTTGCGGCGGTGGTCCTGGCGCTGACGTTGCCGAGCGACGTGGACGCGCACCTGGCGAAGCCGACCGACCCCGTGACGACCCCCGATGGGCTCACCGCGGGGACCATTCCCGCCGCCGACGTGGGCCTTGCCGCCGGGACGACCCCGGCCGGGACGACGCCGGCCGCCGCGACCACGCCGGCCGCCGGGACCACGCCCGCCGCCGACGCACCGACCGCACCCACCTCGCTGCTCAATCGGTCGCTGGTCGCTGCGGTGGTCATCCACTTCGGGTTCTCGCTCGCGTTCGGGACCTACGAGGTGGTGTGGTCGCTGTTCCTCGAGAGCCTCGGCGCGTCCATCGCATGGGTCGGTCTGACGTTCATGATCTTCGGCATATCGATGATGGTCGTCGCACCGTGGGCGGGTCGCCTGGTCGACCGATATGGGCCGTTCCGGTTCGCCGCCGTGGGCGGTGTCCTCATCTGCCTCTCGGGTGTGGCGTACGCGGTGAGCACGGAGCCGGTCTTCCCCACGCTCGTGACGCCCGTGGAGGGCGCCGCGGAGGCGCTCCTGATGCCTGCGCTGTATGCATTGGTTGCGTTCGGTTCACCTTCGGGCCGCTCCTCCACCGCGCAGGGTATCTTCGGGGCCGTGGGCACCATCGGGTTGATCGTGGCGACCATCGTGGCGGCCGTGCTCTGGGAATCCGGGCGTGGCTGGCCGTTCGTGTTCTTCGCACTGGGTGGGGGCACGTGCCTGGCGCTCGGCCTGGGCATCCTGCTGCTGGATCGGCGTGCACCGGTCGCGGCCCCAGGCGCCGCACCGGGCGGTGCTGCGCCAACATGAGCACCATGGCCACGTCCCGCCTGATCCGCCCTCGCTCCACGGGCCTGTTGCTGGGTGCCGTGGCGATGCTCGCGGCAGGCTGTGTCACGGTCTCGGAGGGTCCCGTCGTGACCCCCGCCCCCACGGTGGTCGTGAGCGTCCGTCCGCCGACCCCCACCCCCGAGCCCACCGCGACCACGTATGTCGTCCAGTCGGGCGACAACCTCAACTCCATCGCCCAGCGCTTCGGCCTGACCGTCGGCCAGCTCCTGGCCGCGAACCCGGACATCACGGACCCCAACCGCATCCGGGTCGGCCAGGTCATCGTCATCCCGCCCCCGGACGCACCCGACACGGGTCCCAGCGAGGCGTCCCTGGGGGATGCCGGTGACGATGTCCTGGACCGGGACGGCCAGATCGTCACGACCCCGGGCTACTCCGACATCAGCAGCCTGGGCGCCAGCCTGGTGTCCGATCGGCGACTGCTCATCACCCTCCAGCTGGTCAACGCTGCCCCTGTGCGCATGGATCCGGAGATCGAGGCCCTGCGCCTCGTGGTGGTCATCGATGTCGATGGCGATGGCCAGCCCGACTTCCGGCTGCTCTACGCCAACGATATCGAGGGCGAGGACGGCTTCTCATGGTCGCTGGAGGACCGGCGAACGGGCGAGGTGCGGTCGGGCGATGCGTTCCCGGGCAGCGTCACGGTGGATGGTCGACGGGTGGTCTTCTCGGTCCGCCGCTCCGTCCTGGGTGCGCCACGCTCGTACCGGCTGGCCGCGACCGTCGAGCGGGTGTACTACCCGGGTGGCCCGGGCGACCCCGAGTCGGACTACAGCGTCGATCACGCCCCCGATCAGCAGTGGCCGCGCCCGAACCCGCGCTGGCTGGAGGTCGGCGGGGTCTGAGGCCGGTCAGCTCCCGCTGGCCCGATAGCGCTGCGCGGCCTCCGCCCGATTGCGGACGTTGAGCTTGTGGAGCACGTTCGAGACGTGTGTCTCCACGGTGCGCGGCGAGATGATGAGCGCGTTCGCGATCTCCCGGTCCGTGAGGCCCTCCGCCAGCATCCGGAGGACATCGATCTCGCGCGGGCTCAGTCCGTCCAGGTTGCCGCCGCCCCCCGACGAGATGCGCCCACGCCGTGCCAGGTCCGCGAAGTGACGCACGGCGCGCGCAGCGAACCGGCGCGACATGGCGAGCTCTCCGCGCTGGGTGCCCCGCAGCGCACGCTTGAGCGCCTCGGGGCTCAGGTCCTTGGTGAGGTACCCCGCGGCGCCTCGGCCGATGGCCTCCAGCATGTCCCGCTCCGAGTCGGAGACGGTGAGCATCACGATCCTGGTCTCGGGCAGGCGGGGGGCCAGCTCCTCCACCATCTGGAGCCCGCTCATGCCCGGCAGGTCGATGTCGAGCAGGAGCACATCCGGTCGCACCGAGAGGGCCAGCGCGAAGGCGTCCTCGGCGGTGGCCGCCTCGGCGACGAGCTCCACGTCGCCACCGGCGATGGCCTGGCGGACGGCGGCACGCACGAGCGCGTGGTCGTCCACGAGCATCACCCGCAGCGGTGGGGCATCACCCGCCACGCCTCGCTCCGGCGGGCTCATGGCACCGGCCTCGATGCCTGCGCGTCGGCGGCGGGCATGGCCGAGGTCACCCCCAGGGGTGGTGTCGCGGTGGGATCGATGGCCGTGTCGGTGGGTCGGGTGCGCTCGCCGGCCCCGTCGCTGCCACCGTTCGGACCGTTCGATCCGGGGCCCAGGGCCAGGAGCGACCCGGTGGCCGGCAGCCAGTCGGGCAGGAGCATCGGCACGGTGATCTCGACCGTGGTGCCCCCCTGTGGCTCGGACGTGATGCGCAGGCTGCCACCCATCAGTCGCGCGCGCTCCTCCATCCCCTGGACACCCAGACCCTGGTCGACCGGTGCGGTCGGGTCGAATCCCCGGCCATTGTCCGCCACGGTCACCGAGAGGTCACGCCCGTGGGTGTCCGCGCGCACCCGGACCACGGTCGCGTCGGCGTGCTTGCGCACGTTGGTGAGCGCCTCCTGGACCACGCGCAGGACCTCGATCTGCTGGCGTGGCGGCAGCGCCACGGGAAGTGCGGCACCGGCCGAGAAGGTGACCTGGATCCCCGAGCGCTGGCTGAAGTCGTCCACGGTCCGGGTCAGCATCTCGGACAGTGGCAGGTCCGTGTCGAGGCTGGTGCGCATCGTGACCAGCGCCTGGCGTGCCTCCACGATGGCCGAGTCGAGCGCCTGGCCCACCTCACCCGCGAGCGGTCGCTCCGCGTCGGGCACGGAGCCGGACAGCCGCTCGAACTTGAGCTTCGCGAACCAGAGGTGCTGGGCGAGGCCGTCGTGGATCTCCCGGGCGAGCCGCGCCCGTTCCTCCAGTGCGGCGCGCTCGGCCTCCGTCACGCGCAGCCGGTCGAGCGCCGCGTAGGCCTCGCGCAGCGCCCGCAGGTCGGAGCGCTGCTCGGCGCCGATGCCCAGGAGCATCACGCCGTACGCCACGAGGCGCATCAGGTCGGAGGCCGTGACGAGATTGGTGAACACGCTCGGGTAGAACGCCGACTGGAGCTCCGAGGAGGCGGTGATGATGAGGCCCACCGCCAGGAACCCATCCGAGACCGGGCCGCCGGTGACGTACACGGTGCGGAAGAGCAGCGCACTCGCGATGATCAGGATCACGGTGGCCACGACCATGGACACCGCGAATGGGGTGATGCCCGGCAGCCGGCCGCCGCCGAGGGTGTCGCGCAGGAGCGCCCCGAGGCCCTCGGCGTCGATGAGCGGTGGCAGCACGCCCTGGGCCACGTACAGCACCACGCCACAGATCGCGACGATGGCGATGGGCGCCAGGATGACCGTGCGTGGTCGCACCGTGCCGGTCAGGAGGCGGTTCATGGCCGCGATGCCGGCCAGCACGAACAGCACCGCCATGAGCAGACGGGTGATCGCGTTGAGATAGATCGGCAGCTGCTGGGGGTTGCCGAGCGTCATGCCCAGCTGGGCATCGAACCGGAACAGGAACGAGAACAGGGAGAAGGTGCCGTACGCCGCGGAGAGCGTGAACGCCGACACCTGGAGCAGCAGCGTCAGCCGCCCACTGTCCCGATAGCGGGGCATGGTCAGGAGGGCCAGACCGCCGGCGAACAGGATCGACCACGACGTGATGGCGACATCCAGCGTCCGGTCGATGAGCACCAGCCGCAGGTCCACGTCCGCGGCGAGCACCACGGTGAACAGGGCCATCACGCCCGCCGTGGCGAGCAGCGTCAGATCGAACCGACGCGGGCGCAGGCGGTCCAGGCTCGTGCCGGCACGCGACATGCGCTCGATGATAGTCACCTCCGGATGCCACCCTGGCCGGGGACCCGTCGGCCGCCGCCGGAAAGGCGAGAGCCGGACCACGCCCCAGCGGGTCCGGCTCTCTTGCGCTCATCGCCTGACCCCGCCGTGTAGGGTGGGATGAGACCGAGGGTGTCGGTGATGTCGACGGCACGCCGCCGATGACAGAAGGATGCCCTGCGGCGACGTCCGTGCCTATCCGTACCAGTACGGAGATGGGTACTGACTGAGGGCTCGGTACCCGGGATCCCCCGCTCGGGACGACACCGGTCCGATCCATCTGGCCGGTGTCACGCGATGGGCTACGCTGTACCCCTCGTGTCCGACCCTGTCGCGTCCTCCCGGATCCCGCCAGACCACGCGACGCCGGCAGGTCAGGAGACCGGGCAGCGCCCGTCGGAGGCGGCCGGCCCGACGCTGACGCCCCTCCGTCCGGCGCCCGCGTGGCAGGTCTGGGTCGGGCTGCTCATCGTGTACATCGTGTGGGGCTCGACCTACCTGGGGATCCGGGTCGTGGTCGAGACGATGCCGCCGCTCATCGCGGTGGGCATCCGGTTCCTGCTCGCGGCGGCCATCATGGGCGTCGCGCTGGTGTTGCTCCGTGGCCTCTCCGTGCTGCGGGTGGGCCGTCCCGAGCTGGGTGGCGCCGTGCTCGTCGGCGCGCTCCTGCTGGGCGGTGGCAATGGCGGCGTCATGCTCGGTGAGCGGGATGTCCCGTCGGGCATCGCGGCGCTCATCGTGGGCATCGTGCCCGTGATGGTGCTCATCGTGCGTCGGCTCACGGGCGAGGCCATCGACCGGGTCCAGGCGCTGGGGGTCGCCGGTGGCCTGGTCGGTCTGGTGGTCCTGGTGGCGCCACTCGGACTCAGCGGCGACGTGGCACCCCTGGGCATCGCCTTCCTGGTCGCCTCGACCGTCTCGTGGTCGCTGGGCAGCGTGGCGTCCAGTCGGATCCGGATGCCCCGCGATCCGTTCGTGTCGACCTTCTATCAGTTCCTCGCGGGCTCAGCCTGCGGGTTCCTCATGGGCGCGTTCGCAGGCGAGCTGTCCGGGCTCGATCCGAGCACCTGGTCCGACCGGTCGTTGCTGGCCCTCGCGTACCTCGTGACGTTCGGATCGCTGCTGGGCTTCACCGCGTTCACGTGGCTGCTCCAGCACGCGCCCGTGTCGCGCGTGACGACCTACGCGTATGTCAACCCGGTGGTCGCGGTGGCCCTCGGCTGGGCTGTCCTCGACGAGCAGGTGACCCTGCCCATGATCGTGGGCGCGGTGCTCATCCTGGTGTCCGTCGCGGTCATCGTGACCGTGCGACGGACGCTGCCACCCGCCGAGCCCGAACCCGGCTGACGGCGGCGCGGGCGCCGGCAGCAGGACCCGCCAGCGCCCGGCCCTCGTCAGGGGCCTGGTGCCTGGGTCAGAAGCCGGAGCCGTCGGTGGGTGCGCCGGGGTTCTTGAGCGCGGCGAGACGCGCCTCGACCTCGGCGTCCGCGGAGGCGTCGTCGAGTGCGTCGAACTGGCTCTCGAGCGAGCTCGCGCTCACTTCGGCCATGCCTCGCGCCATCGCCTCCTCGCGCCGGATCTTCTCCTCGTACCGACCGAGCTCGCTGGTGGGGTCGATGCTGCTGATGCTCCTGACCGACTCCTGGACCTGGCGCTGGGCCTCGGCCATCTTGGCCCGGGCGGCCAGCTCGTCGCGCTTCATGTGCAGCTCGTCGAGCTTGGCGCGCATGCCGTTGAGGCCGTCCTTGAGCTTGTTGGTCAGGTCCGTCTGCTGCGCGACCTGCTCCTGGAGGCTCTTGACGCGGCTCTCGGCGGCGATCTGCTGGCGCAGGGCCGTCTTGGCGAGGTCATCGAATCGCCCGGCGTCAGCGCTGTTCCCCTGCGAGCTCGCCTGGCTGGCGCGCTGCGCGGCAGCGGTGGCCTTCGAGCCCCATTCGCTGACCTCGTTCTGGGCGCGCGACAGGTCATCCTCGGTCAGGCGCAGGTTGCCCACGGTCTGGGCGACCGCGGACTCGGCCTCCTGGATGTTCTTGGTGTAGTCCCGGACCAGCTGGTCGATCATCTTGTTGGGATCTTCGGCCTTGTCCAGGAGGTCGTTCACGTTGGCGCGCAGGATGTTGCCCACGCGACCCAGGATGTCCGTCATTCCGTCCTCTCTCCTTCCAGCGAGGTGTACACGAGTGCCGTCCCGGGCCTCGGGGCGTGCACGGTATCAGAAGGCGCGGCCAGCGCTCGCACCCAGGTCAGAAGCCGCTCCGTCGACCCGCGCGTGCCGAGCCCCCGGATGACGAGCGTCGTCCGGCGCTCGCCCCACCACCACCGCCACCGGACGATCGCCGGGACGAGCTGCCACCACCGCTCGATCGCCGGGACGAGCTGCCACCGCCGAAGCCACCCGATCCGTAGCCTCCGAAGCCCCCCGAGCCGCCGCTCCAGCCGCTCCGACCGCCGCCACCGCCCGAGAGCATGCCCCCGAGCATGGCGCCCAGGAACGACTCGAGGCCACCGCCACCGCCACCAGAGGTCTGCGGTGGTGCCTGGACCTGACCACCCCCGACGCCCCACTGGGCGCCGCCGCCGACGTTGCCGGCCTGCATCTCGGCGATGGCCTCGTCCGCGAGGGCATCCGCCGTCTGGGCCGCCTGGGCCGCGGTGGCGGGATCGCTGCCCATGAGCGCCTGGGCGCGTGACAGGTACCCCTGCGCCTGGGTCACACGGGTCGCCGCGCGCCGACCCGCTGCCGTCGCGCCGTAGGCACCGATGAGCGCGTTGGCCTGGGCCACGCTCGCGGATGCGTTGGCGATCGCCGTCTGTGCCGCTGCTGCGTTGCGCTGGGCCGCCGCATCGATCGCCTGGATGCCGTCCAGCACCCCGTCGATGGTCGTGTTGGCCTCCGTGACCGCGCGCGTGGCGGCCACCAGGTCGAGCGGCGTCACCAGTGCGAGCTGCTGGGCCTGCTGGAGCAGCCGAGCGGCCCGCTCCACGTCCGCGCCGCGCTCCGCGGCCTTGCCCGCGGACATCGCGGCACGTGCCTGGCTGATGTCCTGCTGGACGGCGGTGATGCTCACCGCCAGCTCGGTCTCGCCCGTCGTCAGGGATCGCTGGGTCTCGTCGATGGCATCGAGGAGCGCACCCGATTCCTTGATGGCGTTCTCCGCCTGCTGCACGCTGGTCACGGCCGCATCGCGCTGCCCGGCCGTGAGCGCGCCCTGGGCGGCGGTGATCGCCGTCCGTGCGGCCGCCAGACGCGCCTCGGCGGCATCGGCGTTGCCGCCGATCGCCTGGTAGTTCTCGGGTGCGTATCGGCCGCTGAGGGCACCCAAGGTCGACCTCGCCGCAGCGATGCGGGCAGCCTGTGCCTCGACCGCCTGGCCGGTCTGCGGCAGCACCTGGTCGATGTTCCTCGAGAGAGCCCGCAGGGCCGTGATGCGCGCCGCCTGGTCATCCACGAGCTGTCGCGCGTGGGTGCACTTGTCGATGATCGACTGGAGCATCGTGTGCCGTTGCTCGGGGGTCTCGGGGATGTCGTCATCGAGCTGCTGGCTGATGGCGAACGCTTCCCGGAGCTCGGTCCGCGCGACGGCCAGTGCCTCGGCGAATGGCGCGGCCTGGTCGTCACCGAACTGGGCCTCCGCGAAGCCGAGCTCCTGGTCGGCGTCCCGAAGCGCGTCGTCGGTGGACAGGAGCAGGCTGGTCGCCTGCTTGCCCAGATCCTCCTGCGCCGACCGCTCCGCGTACTCGGCCTTCTTCTGGCGGCCGCGCAGGACGTACGACGCGGCGGCGACGACGACGGCGAGGATGATGACGATGATGAGCCAGGAGGGGCCGCCGCCGCCGCTGGCGGTGCCCTCGCCGGACGTCGAGCCGCCGATGGCATCCTGATAGCCGCCCACCACCGCGAGGGCCGCGGCGCACCAATCGCCCGCCTGCGCAGGTGTCCGCATCGCCTCGGTGATGGCGTCCTGCTCGTTCTGGGTGACCGTGGAGTCGACATCGACGCCCTGGAGGGTCTGGGCGTGGGGATCGCCGGTCGTGGCCACGAACAGGATGTCCTTGTCCGTGAGCTGTGATGCGCGCGCCCAGGTGGCGTCCACGAAGTCACCGAGGTCGGCTGTGCCGGTATCGCCATCAAGACCGCGGTCGACAAGGGCGGAAACCTTGAGGATCCG
>CAZYTQ010000039.1:10177-16519 GCA_964650135.1 uncultured Anaerolineaceae bacterium
GGTTGCTGCCGGTCGCGTCGAAGAGCCGCTTCTGGGCGTCGAGCACCTGCTGACGGCAGCTCGCCAGGACGTTGCCGGGATCGGTGATGCCACCGAGCAGGGTCGTGCCCTGGGCGGCCGCCGGGATGATGGCGAGCGCGACCAGGAGCATCGACAGCAGGATCGACCGTGCCAGCACGATCGGCCGTGCGCCCGACGGCGCACCGCGGGAGGCGCCTCCGCGCCGCGTGCGCTCGGTCGTGGGCAGCCGCATCGACCAATCTCCTCCCAGGGGGCGGCTCGATCGGCCCGATCGTCGCCTGACCCTCGAGCAGTCTAGCCGGACGCACGTTGGCGCTCCGTCGGCGGCCGAGGGCGGGGCGGGTCAGGGACGATCCGTAGCCACCGCGCGCGTCACGATCGGCGGGCTCGGGCGTCATCCTTGGGTCCGGGTCGGCGCACGCCCGCCGTGGACGGCCGACACGACGATGGTCGTGCTGGCCGCATGCACCATCGGAAGGTAGGCTACCGCCCATGCCCCTGCGCTCTCCCGCGTTCGCGGGACCCTCTCGGACCATCGCCCTGCTCCTGGCAGCGCTCATCCTGGCCAGCCTCGCCGGGCTGGCATCGTCACGCGACGCTGCGGCCGCCGATCGCTCGACCATCGACGTGGTGGCGACCTACGAGGCGCGTGCCAAGGTGTTCTGGAGCGCGAAGCGCCTGGAGGTGTGGTCGCGCGCCCGCATCCGCAACACCAGCGGCCATGGCATCGAGCGCATCGACATGAACCTCGTGCCGGCTCGCATCGGCAACCTGCGCAAGCTCAAGGTCTCGGTCGACGGTGACCGGGTCGATGCCCGTGTCGCCAGCCAGACGCTCAAGGTGCCGCTCGGTCGCACGCTCGCTGACGGCGATTCGACGACGATCGTCACCTCCTACACCGCGACGTTCCGGCCTGGCACCTCCGGTCACGACTTCCTGTTCTCGTCCCAGAACCAGATCGTGAGCTCGATGCGCTGGATCCCCTGGGTCGCGCGCCAGGTGAAGTACCAGACCGCGGGTCACGGCGACCCGTTCTACACACCCGTGAGCCCGCTCGTGGAGGTCACGCTCGATTCGGACGTACCGCTGCGCTTCGCGACCAGCGGCAAGCAGACGAGCAAGGTCGGCAACAAGCGCACCTTCGTGGCGCGCAACGTGCGCGACTTCAACTTCACGGCCGCGCGTGACTTCAAGGTCCGCTCCGGCTGGTCCAACGACGGCAAGGTCCGCATCAAGGTCTTCACCCGGACCATCTCCGCCTCGACCGCCATGACCTGGACCAAGCGCGCGCTCGCCCGCTTCTCGGACAAGGTGGGTCAGTACCCGTACCCCACGTTCGTCGTATCGGAGTCATCGGGGGCGTACGCGATGGAATCGCCGGCGCTCGTCTGGATCCCTGCCCACTACCAGACGGCGCGGATGCCGTTCGTGCTCGTCCATGAGATCGCGCACCAGTGGTTCTACGCGGTCGTGGGCAACGACCAGACCCGACAGCCGTTCGTGGATGAGGCGATGGTCGAGTTCCTGACGCGCGACTGGTTCGGCTTCCGGAGCAGCAGGTGCGCCACGAAGCGGCTCGACCTCACGATGTACGAGTACACGCCCGGCTGCTACTACGAGCAGATCTATGTGCAGGGCTCGCGCTTCCTGGCCAACGTCAAGGGCGACATGGGCAGCGGCGCCTTCTGGTCCGTGGTGCGCAGCTTCTGGCGGGACCACAGGTACGACATCGTGACCACGAAGCAGCTCCTGGAGGCCTTCCGCGAGCGTGGCGGCGACAAGCTCCTGCCGCGCTTCCGGAACCGCTTCCCATCGCTCTACTAGCGCGCGCGGGCGGGTCGGAGACGGTCAGGCCGGGCACCACGGCCCGACACGGGTGACGGACGGCCGGCGCCAGCTGCTGCTCCTCGGTGGGGCGCTGGCACTGCTCGCGGTGGTGACGGTGGCGGGTCGCGGCGACCTCCTTGGCACCATCCTCGAGCCACCGCCGGCCGTGGCCATCCCACTGGCCATCGCATCGGTCATCGTGGGGCTCGTGCTGGTGTCCCGGGCCGCTCAGCAGGTGGGCGCGGCGGCCGGCGATCCGCGTCGCCTGATCCGGGGCATCCGGCTGGTCATCCTCGGTCTGGCCGCGTTCGCGGCTGCGGCGGGCTGGTTCCTGGGCTCCGCGATGCCCGTGGTCGCGGCGATCGTGATCGGCGCGGTGGATGTCATCGAGACCACGGCGCTGCTGCTCGTCACGCGGCCCGGCCGCGATGACGACCCGAGCCATGGCGTGGATCCGATCCCGGACGCGGGTGATCCACCGGCAGGTGGCTAGGAGTCGTTCGACGAGGGTTCGGCTGGCTCGGTGACCGGCAGGATCTTGCCCGGGTTGAGGATGCCCAGCGGGTCCAGCGCGTGCTTGATGGCCGCCAGCACCCGCACATGCTCGGCGCCACGTTGGCGGGTGAGCCAGGCTCGTTTGACGAGGCCCGTGCCGTGCTCGCCGGAGACCGTGCCGCCCAGCTCGAGGACCGCGGCGAACATCCGTGCGCGCGCCTCCTCCACCTTGCGCTCGCCGTCCGGGTCGTCCGGATCCATCACGAACGTCGGGTGGAAGTTGCCGTCCCCGGCATGTCCGAAGACACCCACCGGCACACCGGTCTCGGTCGTGATGCGCTCGATGGCCGCGATGAGCTCCGGGGCACGACTCCGAGGTACGCCCACATCCTCCATGCGCGCCACGCCGGCACGCTCGAGCGACCAGTGCGCCTTGCGACGCGCTTCGCGCAGGATGTCCGCCTCGGCCTGGGTGCCGGCACGATCGATGCGCAGGGCACCTGCCGCGCGGCAGGCGGCGGCGGCCGCATCCAGCTCGGCGTCCGCGACGGCTGCCGGGGCATCCGATTCGATCATGAGCATCGCGCCCGAGTCCGAGGGCAATCCCACGTGGAGCGCCGCGTCCACGGCACGGATGGTGAACCGGTCCATCAGCTCGAGGGTCACGGGCACCACGCCCGCACGCGTGATGCCGGCCACCGCGCGTCCCGCATCGGTGGGTGTCGGGAAGAAGGCGAGCAGGGTCTGGTTGGGCGCCGGCATCGGCAGCACCCGCAGGGTCGCCTCGGTGATGATGCCCAGCGTCCCCTCCGAGCCCACGAACAGCTGGGTCAGGTCGTAGCCCATCACGTCCTTGACCGTTCGACCGCCGGTCCGGATGACCGTGCCGTCCGCGAGCACCACCTCGAGCCCCAGGACGTAGTCGCGGGTGACGCCGTACTTCACACAGCGCAGCCCGCCCGCGTTCTCGGCGAGGTTGCCGCCGATGGAGCAGAACTCGAAGCTCGCCGGGTCCGGCGGGTAGAACAGGCCGTGGGGCGCCAGCGCGCGACCCAGCTCCGCATTCATGATGCCGGGCTGGGCCACGACATACAGGTCATCCGGGTCGATGCGCAGGACCGCGTCCATGTCCGTGAGCACGATGGTGAGCGCGCCGTCGATGGCCGCCGCACCGCCCGACAGGCCACTCCCCGCCCCGCGTGGCACCACCGGCACCCGGTGCTCGCTGGCGAGCCGCATGAGCGTGCTCACCTCCGCTGTGGAGGACGGGAACGCCACGCCGATGGGATGGCCAGGCACCAGGTAGGCCGTCATGTCCCGGCGGTAGGCGTCGGTCTCCGTCGCATCGGTCAGCAGGCGCATCGTGGGCAGCGCGCCGCGGAGGGCCGCAAGGAAGGCCACCTCCTGGGTGGCGTGGGGAACCTCGAGGGTCACATCGCTCATCGACGATGAGGATACGCGCCCGGACGTCGGCGGCGGCTCGGCCGCAGCGAGGGCAGCATCCGATCCCCTGTGACGGGGTCGGTGGTCGGCGGGAGGGCGGACAGGGAGCCGGACAGGGGGCACCCGCCTGAAGCAGATCGGAGCATCACGGGTCGCGGGGTGGCCGCCAGGCGGGCCGATCCGTGGGGCAACGTCGCGGTCCCGCGAGCGCCTACCCTCGGGTCGCGGCCCCAGCGAGCGCCCGGGCGGGGTTGGCCACGAACATCCGCTCGACCGCCGCGTCGTCGACCCCGAACGTCCGGAGCAGCGGCACGAACGAGGACATGACCCGGCCGTACCCGGCCCCGCCGTAGGCCGTCAGCATGCTGCGCGTGCACGTGTCGCCCGACAGCAGCACCCGGTCGAGATGTCCGGCCTCGAGGAGGCGCACGACGTTCCGGGCCCGCACGTCGTCGGCGGGATAGCCGTTGCCGACGTAGCCGATGTTGTCGATGCTCAGGAAGACCCCGGTCGCGGCGAGCGCTCCGAGTCGGTCGAACGTGATGCGGTCCCCGACGTGCGAGACCACGATGCGGTCCATCGGGACGCCCTCGCTGGTCAGCAGCTCGACCTGTTCGAGCGCCAGGTCCCCCGCGTTCGTGGTGTGGGTCCAGATGGCGACACCGGTCCGGCGCTGGGCGCGTGCCGCCGCTCGGAACACCCGCTCCTCGGCGGCCGCGATGCGGTGGCGCTCGGTGCCGATCTCCCCGATGAAGCCCGCCCGCACGTCGGTGCCATCCACACCGGTCGTCAGCTCCGTCACCAGCCGCTCCGCGAGCTCGTCCACGTCCGACTCGCGGATGTATGCCGGGTACACGGCGCGTCGATACCAGCCGGCACCCATGACGATGGTGACGCCCGACGACTCCGAGACGCGCCGCAGGGCGTCCGCGTCCCGACCCAGCCCGGTGTTCGTGCAGTCCACCATGGTGCGCACACCCGCCTGACGCGCCAGGGCCAGCTCGTCGGTCGCCAGCGCCTCGTCATCGAGGATGGCGTCATAGGTGCCGAACATGTCCCAGCCATCCAGGAGGACGTGCTCATGAGCCAGCGTGACGCCGAGGTCGGCCGCGTCGATCGGCCCCGTGACCGTCTGGATGCGCGCGTCGCTCATGCGCCGGTCAGGGCCTGGGCAGGATTGCTGACCAGGAACCGCTCGATGGTGGATCGGCCGATCCCCGCGCGCCGGAGACGCCCCGTGAACTCGCGCAGGATGTAGCCGTAGCCCGAGCCGCCCATCGCCCGGAACTGCGAGACGAGGCAGATGTCCTGGGACACCAGGATGCGGTCCTCGGACCCGGCGTCGACGAGGGCGCGGATGGCGGCGACGGTCCGGTCGAGCACGTGGTCCGGCTCCGCCTGGATGGTGTCGAACTGGACCCAGGCGCCGGACTCCGCGATGGCGCGGTGATAGGCCTGGTCGAGGACCATGTCGCAGTGGCCGATGATCACCCGGCGCGGATCGACCCCCTCGGACCGCAGCAGTCGGAGCTGCGCGAGACCCACCGGCCAGCGCCCCGCATGAGTCGTGATGGTGAGGCCCGTCGCGAGGTGGGCACGTGCCGCAGCCCGGAACGAGCGCTCCTCGGCAGGGGTCAGGTATCGATCACAGCCGATCTCGCCGATGATGCCCGCCCGCACCCCGGATCCGTCGATGCCCTCCCGGATGTCGCGCACGATGAGGTCCGCCACCTCGTCCGTGGAGTGGCGATCGAACCAGTCCTCGTCGAGGAACGGATGGCGGTAGAAGCCGGTGCCGGCGACGATGGTCACACCCGTCTCGCGCGACAGCGCGGGCAGCCGGCCCGGCTGCGGCCGCAGACCACGCGACGTGCAGTCCACGATGGTCCCGCCGCCCAGCGCCGCGTACTCCCGCAGGTCGGCCGTGACGAGGGCCGCGTCGTGGACGAGGCCATCGCCCCGGTACTCGCGCATCACGTCCAGGAAGGTGTGCTCATGGGGCATGGTGACGCCGAGCGAGTCGGGCGCCACCGGCCCCAGCACGGAGGTGACCTCCGTGAGCGGGGTCACCGGGTCAGTCGGCGTACGGGTCGACGAAGCGGTCGCCGCCCACGATGATCGACCGCTGGACCATGTAGTTCTCGATCGCCGCGAGGCCCTCCTCGCGTCCGAACCCGGAGTCCTTGACGCCCCCGAACGGTGCCTCGATGGGGTGGCTGTTGATGGTGTTGATCCACAGGAAGCCGGTGTCGATGGCGGCTCCGACCCGCATCGCACGCCGGATGTCGGCGCTCCAGACGCTCGCGGCGAGGCCATAGCGCGTGCCGTTGGCGAGCGCGATCGCCTCTGCCTCGTCCGCGAACGGCACCACCACGACCACCGGACCGAACACCTCCTCCTGGAAGACGGCGGAATCCGGCGCCACGTCCACGAGCACGGTCGGTGCATAGAAGTGGCCACCCGCGAAGGGCGGGTCCGTGAGCCGCTGGCCACCCGTCGTGACGCGCGCCCCATCGGCGACGGCGCGCTGGACCCAGCCGTCCACCTTCTCCAGGT
>CAZYTQ010000039.1:16529-27015 GCA_964650135.1 uncultured Anaerolineaceae bacterium
GCGGTCGACCTGCCGTTCCAGGAACTTGCCCGGCTTGCCATAGTCCTCAAGCCCGATGGCGACATAGTCGACATTGGCGAGTGCGATCAGGCCGTCCACGATGGCAAAGGGGATGCCGTATTCATAGGGCATCTGGTCGAATGGGGGCTCGTTCCAAATCTTCTCGTCACGCAGGTTCGGCGCCCAGCCGTCCACCTTCTCCAGGTGCTCGCCGCTGATGAGCGCGCCCTGCTGCGCCCGGGGATCGAACGGCGGCAGGACCCGGATGGCGCCGGCGCGGATCGTGAGCGCCTCGACGAACCGCTCATGGATGGAGGCCTGGACCAGGATGCGGCTGCCCGCGGAGCAGTTCTGGCCCTGGTTCATGAAGATCCCGAATGCGGCCGCGGGGACGGCCTCATCAAGGTCGGCGTCCTCGAACACGATGGTCGGCGACTTGCCGCCCAGCTCCAGCTGGACCCGGCGACCGACGTCCGCCCGGTCACGCATCACCTGCATGCCGGTCTCCGTGCCGCCGGTGAAGGACACGATGTCGACATCCGGATGGCGGGCGATGGCGCCACCCACGACGCTGCCGCTCCCCGTGACCACGTTGAACACGCCCGGCGGCATGCCGGCCTCCTGCGCGAGCTCCGCGACCGCGAGCGTGCTCAGACTGGTCAGGTTGGAGGGCTTCATGACCAGCGAGTTGCCGCCGGCCAGGATCGGGCCGCCCTTGAGGCCCGCCCCGGCGATGGGGAAGTTCCACGGGTTGATGGCGCCCACGACCCCGGCCGGCACGTGGACCACGTTCAGCAGCTGGCCGTTGGCGAGCTGATGGGCCTGCCCGGTCGACTTGCCGGCGAGGCCCGCGTAGTACTCGAAGTGGTGGGCGGTATCGGCGACGTCGAAGCGTGCGTCGCCGATGGGGTGGCCGGTATCGCGGGCCTCCAGCTCCGCGAGCTCCTCCGCATGGTCGCGGATGAGCTGCGCGAGGCGGATGAGGATCCGGCCCCGCTCGATGCCCGGCAGCCGGCTCCAGTGGCCATCCCGGAACGCGGCGCGTGCGGAGGCCACCGCCTGGTCCACGTCCGCGGCCGTTCCCGCGGCGATGTGGCTGAACACCTCGCCCGTCGCGGGGTCCTCCACGGGCAGCGTCCCCCCGTCGCTCGCGGGCACCCGCGCGCCGTCGATGATGTGGCCCGCTGCTCCCAGGAACCGATCGATGCTGGCCACCCGTGCCTCCGTCCTCTGGATCTGGATGCTCCCCGCCGCTGCGGCAGTCACGGACTGTCGTCAGATCGTACGGTTGTGAGACAAGCGTAGCGATCACCGCGGGCGCGTGCCTGATATCGTGTCGGCATGTCCGACATGCGAACCGGCCGGAGCGGTGGCCCAGCTCCGCGCTGACGGTGGTCGAGCGACCATCCCGCTCGAGCGCGTCTCCACCTCCGAGGCCCTGGTCAACGCGCTCACGCGCCAGATCCTCGATGGGTCGATCGAGGCGGGCTCGTGGCTGCGCGAGGTCGATCTCGCTGAGCGCCATGGGGTGAGCCGCCAGTCCCTGCGCGCGGCCCTGGTGGAGCTCGTCCACCTGGGTCTGCTCCAGCGCGAGCCCAACCGGGGTGTCTACGTGCCGGTGATGACCGAGGCGGACATGCGCGACCTGTACCAGGTCCGGAGCCTGCTGGAGATCGAGGCGGCCCGCACGGTCGCCATCCGGCCCGAAGCGTGGCCCGCGATGGAGGCGGTCGTGGCACGCCTGGAGCGGCTGCCCGAGGACGTGGGCTCCTACGAGATGGTGGAGGAGGACTTCGCCTTCCACCGAGCGATGGTGGCGGGTGTCGGGAGCCCGCGGCTCGCCCGGGCCCATGAGACGCTCTGCTCGGAGATCCGGCTCTCGTTCGTGGCCAACATCCGCGCGGATGGCCAGGACTACCTGGTCGGTGAGCACCGGGATCTCCTGGATGTCATCCGACAGGGTGACCCGGACGCGGCGGAGGCGCGCATCATCACCCACCTGGACGCGGGGCTGGCGGCCTCGCTGCAGCGCATCACCGCCATCCGCCACTGATCGGAGGACCGCCGGCCCGCGCCCTCCCGTGATCGGGCGCTCGCGAGCGGCGGGTGCTCAGGCGCTCGCGAGCGGCGGGGCGTCCAGCGACTCCCCCGACAGGAACGCGGCGGACGCGAGGGCGAACGCCGAGGCCACCCGGGTGACCTCCTGGACGGTGGTCCATTCCCGGTCGGAGTGGGCGCTCGCGTAGTCGCAGCCGTAGTAGACGGCCGGGATCCCGGCCCGCACCACGAAGTCGGCGGCATTGCCGGCAGCCCCGCTCATCACGGGCACCATCGTCTCGCCCGTCAGCTCGTGGTGTGCCCATCGGAGCGCTCGGGCGACGGGCGTCTCGGGGTCGATCTCGTAGGCGTCGGTCATGGTCGTGATGTCCAGGCGGATGTCCGCACCGGTCTCTGCTCGGAGCTGTCCCACGAGCCCCTCCAGCTCGGCGTGGACCAGCGCGTGCGACCCGTCCGCGAAGTGCCGCCGCGTGCCGGCGATGGAGCAGGAGATGGGCACCCGGTTGTAGTAGTCACCGGCCACGAGCTTGCCGATGAACAGGCTGCCGCGAGGGGTGACGGTCCCCGCCGCGAGACCCTCGCGGATCGCGACCAGCCGCTCGAGGGCGAGGGTGCCCACGCGCAGCGGGTCGATGACCTCGGGGGTCACGTTCACCTCGTGGATGGACGCACCCGTGCGAGTGATCTCGATGGCCCAGAAGTCGAGGCCACGGCTGGACGTCACCAGCTCCCGGCCACTCCCCAGCTCGCCGGTCATCACGGCATCACCCACGACCCCCCGCTCGATGAGCCGGATCATGGGGATGCTGCCGCCTTCCTCGTGCTGGCCGTGGTAGGTGATCAGGACGTCGCCGCGCCGAGGTAGCCCGGCGGCCCGCAGGAGCCGGACGGCCTCCACGTTCGCGGCGATGGCCGCCTTCATGTCCGAGGCGCCGCGCGCGATCAGCTGGTCACCCTCCCGTCGCGCAGGCGTGTGCTGGGTGGCGATGGCATCGAGATGGCCGTGCCACTGGATGGTCGGACCGGGCTCGGTGCCCCTGAGCCACGCGATGACGCTGGGTGAGCCAGGGAACTCCTCGTCGAGCGTGACCTCGTCCGCGCCCGCTGCACGCAGGTCGTCCGCGACCATGCGCGCCACGACCGCCTCGTCGAAGGGCGGTGACCAGACCTCGAGATAGCGCATCGCGCGCGCCGCCAGCGGCTCGGGGTCCAGGTCGCGGCACAGCGAGCGCAGCGTCGCGATGGTCGGGTCGGACATGGGATCCTCCTGGTGGTGGGGTCGGGTCAGCCCGAGGGGGGCAGGACGAGGCTGGTGGGCGGCTGGCCGGCCAGGGCGCGCTCGACCTCGTCCGCGGCACGCCGACCAAGGTCCGCCTGTGCGTCGACGGAGTAGAACGCCACGTGGGGCGTGACGATGACGCGCGGATCGCCCAGCAGCCGATGGTCGAGCGGGGGGTGTGGCTCGCCGTCGAGGACATCGAGGCCCGCCGCGCTGACGATGCCGCGGTCGAGTGCATCGGCGAGCGCGTCGAGGTCCACGAGACCGCCCCGACTGGTGTTCACGAGCACGGTGCCGGGCCGCATCGCGCCGAACGCGGACGCGTCGAGGACGTGATGCGTGGCGGCTGTCAGGGGTAGGTGCAGGCTCACGATGTCGCTGTCCGCGAGCAGCTCCCCGAAGCCGACGGCCCGCACGTCGAGAGCGGCGGCTCGAGCTGGGTCCAGGCCCGGATCGTGGGCGATGACACGCAACCCGAAGCCGCGGGCGCGCGTGGCCACGCGCTCGCCGATGCGGCCGACACCCACCAGCCCGAGCGTGCGACCGGCCAGCCGGCGGACGTTCGGCAGCTCGGGATCGAGCCAGCGTCCTGCGGTGACCTGCTGCTCCATGTGTCGCAGCCGGCGGACCGCGGCCAGCAGCAACAGCAGGGTATGGTCGGCGACCTCGTCCAGGCAGTAGTCGGGCACGTTGGCGACCCAGATGCCCCGCGTGGCCGCAGCGGCGACATCGACGGTGTCGACACCTGCGCCGCAGCGCATGATCAGGCGTGTCGAGCGGAGCTGCTCGATCGCCTCCGCCGGCATCCCCACGATGCCGCACAGGATCGCGATGGCCTCGCGGGACCGGACCGCCGCGTCGACCGGACCGAGACCGGCGTCCAGGACCGCCACGGTGTGGCCACGCCGTCGGAGCTCGTCGACCGCGGGGCGAGGCAGGTCGCCCGGATCGGTGGCGACGATGTCGGCCATCGCTCAGGTCACCGTCGGCCGATCGCGGTCCGGCAGCGCCTCGATGCCGAACAGCCGGCCGTGCTCGGGGTGTGGCGTGGTCATGCCGGCCAGGCGCAGCACGGCCCACATGGTCGCAGGGACGGCGCTCACGACCGGCAGCCCGGTCGCGGCCTCGATGGGTGCGACGGCGGCTGCGGTCCGGACGGCCGTGCAGGCGAGCATGATGCCGTGTACGTCCGGACCCGCATCCGCGAGCGCGAGCTGGACGTCCTCCAGCAGCTCGTCGGGTGTGGTGCGTCCGAGCGCGCGGCTGGTGGTCCCGCCCGGATAGGTCCGACGGTACTTGGCGACCCGCATGACCTCGATGTCCTGGGCCGCGAAGTAGCTGGTCAGGCGCTCGTCGAGGTCTGCCGTGTAGGGCGAGAGGGCGAGCACGCGACGTGCCCCCAGCGCATGGCAGCCGGCCGCGATGGCGCTCGAGGTGACGATGGCGGGACAGCCCAGGCGGTCGCGGATGCGCGCCGCGATCTCTCGGTCGCCCCTGATGCCACGCACGAACGAGATCGAGGTATCGACATACGCCGCGGCCATGGGCGCCACGTCCCGCAGCCGGTCCGCGGCGTTCCCGATCTCGGGACCCTCCGCGATGCCCGTGACCTCGGCGATGGAATCGCCGCCCATCTCGGTGTCATCGGCGCCGATGGTGCGCGTCACGAACGGCAGCGCCGTCCCATCCACGAGGCTCCAGAGCTCGTCGTCCAGGTGGCAGTCGCCAGGGACCACGAGACCGAGTCGAAGGACCGGTACCTCGGCTCTTGTCATGTTGTCTGACAGTATACAATCCGGCGCATGCACGGACCAGGGCCGCTCACGTTCGGGATCGCCGTCACGGGGGCTGAGCCGTGGCCGGTGGTGAGGAGGCGCGCCGAGCTCCTGGAGACCCAGCAGGACGTCGAGAGCCTGTGGGTGTTCGACGAGCGGTTCGAGCGCGATGCGTGGATCAGCCTGGGGATGCTCGGGGCGAGCACTCATCGGCTGACCCTCGGCACGTGCGTCACGGACGCGCTCGTCCGCCATCCGGCCCTCACCGGCACGGCGATCGCGACGCTCCACGAGGCGACCGGCGGTCGCGCGGTGCTTGGCCTGGGCGCGGGCTGGAGCGGCTTCGACGCCCTGGGCATCGAGCGCACGGCACCGGCCACGGCACTCCGGGAGGCGGTCACGTTCCTGCGCCGCTTCTGGGTGTCCGAGACGCCCATCTCGTTCGCGGGCAGCGCCTTCTCGTTCCACGAGGGGCGTCTCCACCACCCGCTGCCCGCGCCGGTGCCCATCGCCATCGCGGGGCGTGGGCCGCGCATCCTGGAGCTGGCCGGCGAGCTCGCGGACACCGTGCTCGTCGCCACGTTCACGGACGGACCGCTGCTCGAGCATGCCCTGACGCGTGTCGAGACCGGCGTGGCGCGACGGGACCCCGATCTCGGACCGCTCCGCCGGGCCGCGTGGGTGTACCTCGCGGTCGATGATGACGCCGACAAGGCCCGTGCCGCCGTTCGCACCGGCATCGCCGTGGCGTTGTGGGGGAGTCGGCCGCTCCTGGGGTCGCTGGGCATCGCGGTGCCGGCCGAGCTCGAGGCGCTCATGGCGGGCGAGACGTACGCGGTCACGCCCGACGTCATCGGCAGGGCCGCGGCGCTCATCCCCGACGCGCTCATCGATGCCTGTTCGATCGCCGGCACACCCGCGTACTGCGCGTCGCGGCTGGGCGCGCTCTCCGGACGTGGCTTCCACCACATCGCCCTGTGGCCGTTCCCGTCCCCGGACCAGAGCGTCGACGACCTCGTGGAGTCGATCGTGAGCGATGTCATCCCACGGGTGATGGGGCATCACCCGGACCAGACGCCCCAGCAAGGAGGGATCGTGCAGTGAGCCGGTTCATGGAGATCAGCCTCGACCGCCGCGGGGTGTCCTGTGTGGCACGTCTCCTCGACGAGGAGGCGCCCAGGACCTGTGACGCCATCTGGGAGTCGCTTCCCCTGTCGAACCGGGTCTGGCACGCCAAGTACGCCAGCAACGAGATCTACTGCATGGTCCCGCCGCTGGCGTCCGATCCGGGCCTCGAGAACCCGACCATCACGCCCATCCCGGCGGACGTCATCTACTTCCGCTTCCCGACCGGGCAGTTCCTCCGCTCGTTCCGGGAGTCACGCGGCATCGAGGGCCTGGACGCGGTCATCGACCTCGCGGTGTTCTACGGCCGCAACAACTTCCTGTGGGATCCCTCGGTGGGCCCGGTGCCGGGCAACGTGTACGCCACCATCGTGGAGGGGTACGAGGCGTTCGCGGCCGCGTGCCATGACGTGTATCTCAGGGGCAGCGAGGAGGAGACCCTCAGCTACCGCCGGATCGAGGGCCGATCGTGAGCGCGCCGAGCGTCGCCCGCAGCCGCATCGCGGTGGACGCCGAGCGCCTGGAGGACCTCGTGGCGCGCATCTTCGAGAGCTTCGGGATGCCCGTGGATGGTGCGCGGTCGACCGCCCGTGGCCTGGTCGCCGCCGACCTGCGCGGTCACGAGTCGCACGGCGTCTCGAATTATCTCGATGTCTACTACCAGCCCGGGCTCGAGAGCGGCCTCATCAATCCCACGCCCCAGCCGCGCATCCTCCAGGAGACCGAGACGACCGCCCGGTGGGACGGCGACGGCGGCATCGGCTTCGTGGTCGCGGAGATGGCGATGCGTGACGCGATCGAGCGAGCGCGCCGGCACGGCGTCGGCTTCGCGGCCGTCGCCAACAGCCGCCACTACGGGATGGCCCAGCTGTACTCGCGCATGGCCGTGGAGCAGGACATGATCGGCCTCTCCATGACCAACGGGGGTGCGCTGGCCGTGCCGTTCCGGGGTGCCGAGCCGCGCCTCGGCACCAACCCCATCTCCGTGGCGGTGCCCTGCGGCGACGAGCCGCCGTTCGTCCTCGACATGGCCACCACCGCGGCCGCCATGGGCAAGGTGCTCAACGCGCAGCGGGATGGCGGGACCATCCCGCCCGAGTGGGCGCTGGGCATGTCCGGGGCGCCGACCGCGGATCCCCAGGATGCGATGGACGCGGCGCGGCTGCTGCCACTCGGCAGCAGCGCGGCCGGTGGTGCCCACAAGGGATATGGCCTGGCGGTCGTCGTGGAGATCCTGAGCGGCGTGCTCTCCGGGACCGGCTTCGGGCAGATGCTGGGTCCCGACAACCTGGGCCACTTCGTGGGTGCCATCCGCGTCGACGCGTTCATCCCCCTGGCGGGTTTCAAGGCCATGATGGACGCGCTCGTCCGGGAGCTGCGCGCGACCCCACCGGCCACGGGCTTCGACCGGGTCATGGTCGCCGGCGACCCCGAGCATCTCGCCGAGGCCGACCGCCGTGCCAACGGCGTGCCGCTCCACCCGCGCGTCGTGGAGATGCTGCGCGGCTATGCCGACCGGCTCGGCGTCCCGTTCGACCTCGTGCGCTGACCACCCCCCGTCCGCTCGTGGAGCCCGCCATGTCCGACACCGCCCCGCATCGGCCGCCCACGGTCCTCGTCTGGGACCAGCTGGACTATCTCGACTGGACCTACGACATCGAGCGATCGATGCTCGACGCGGCCGGGGTCCGCTTGCTCGTGCCGGACCGTGTCGACGCGGACGGGTCCCTGGGTGAGGCGGACGTGGTCATCGTGCACGACGGCCCGTTCGGCGCCGACCGGATGGCGATGCTGCGCGACCCCCTCGGGCTCGTGTGCTACTCGGTGGGCATGGACCAGGTGGATGCATCGGCTGCAGCTGCCGCCGGCATCCCGATCCGGAACCTTCCCCATTGGGCGACCCAGGTGGTGGCGGAGCACGGCCTGACCCTGCTCCTCGCCGCGCTGCGGCGGTTGCCTGCGCAGGACGCCGCGGCGCGCACGACCCGCTGGGACCATCGCAAGCTCATCGCCGACCTGGGCATCGAGCTGTTCAGCCTGCAGACCGTGGGCATCATCGGAGCGGGTCGCATCGGCCGGGCGTTCGCGCAGCGCGCACGCGCCCTCGGCTTCCGGACCATCGCGACCGACCCAGCGGCCCCCGACACAGGACCGGAACTTCCCCTGATGCCGCTGCCGGACCTGCTTGCGGCGTCCGACGCCGTGGTCATCATGGCCTCGCTCACGGACACGTCCCGGGGCCTCATGGATGAGACCGCCTTCGGCCGGATGAAGCGTGGCTCGGTGCTGGTCAACGTGGCGCGCGGTCCCATCGTGGTGGAGCCGGCGCTCGCGGACGCCCTGCGGAGTGGCCGGCTGGCGTTCGCCGCGCTGGACGTCCGCGCCATCGAGCCTCCCAGCCCTGCGACGGATCCGCTGCGCGACGTGCCGAACCTGCTGCTCACGCCCCACACCGCGTGGGTCGCCGCGACCTCCCACCGTGCCTATCACGAGGAGGCTGCGGCGGTCTCGCTGGAGCTGCTCCGGGGCGCCGGCCGCATCGCGTGACCTGACGGGTCGCAGGCGGGTGTCGGCCGCCACTCGCCGCTCAGTGGGTGTGCAGCACCTTGCTCAGGAACTTGCGCGTCCGTTCCTGCTGCGGCGACTCGAGGATCGTCCGCGGGTCACCCTGCTCGATGATGCGACCCTGGTCCATGAACAGGAGCCGGTCACCGACCTCGCGGGCGAAGCCCATCTCATGGGTCACGACGATCATCGTCTGGCCCTGCTCGGCCAGCTCCCCCATGACGGCCAGCACCTCACCCGTCAGCTCGGGGTCGAGCGCCGAGGTCACCTCGTCGAACAGGATCACCTCGGGCTTCATGGCCAGTGCGCGCGCGATGGCCACGCGCTGCTGCTGACCGCCTGAGAGCTGCGCCGGATAGTGGTTGCGCCGCTCGGCGAGCCCCACCTGGGCGAGCAGTCGCTCGGCATCTTCCCGCGCCTGGTCCCGAGGTGCGTGGCGCACGTACACGGGTCCCTCCATCACGTTCTCGAGCGCCGTCCGGTGCGGGAACAGGTTGAACGACTGGAACACCATGCCCAGCTTCCGCCGCCGGATCGCCTCGGCGGATCGCGCGCTGGGGCTCGGATGTCCGGGCCGCAGGTCCACGACGCACTCCCCGTCGATCTCGATGCGGCCGCTGTCCAGCGGCACGAGACCGATGAGGCATCGCAGCAGCGTCGTCTTGCCGGAGCCGCTGGGCCCGATGACGACCAGGATCTCACCCTTGCGCACGCGCAGGTCGACCGAGTCCAGGACCACGTTCGTGCCGAACCGCTTGGAGACGCCGATGAGCTCCACCGCGGGGAGGTCGTCCCCCGGTCCCGTGGGCGTGCTCACAGGGGTCATGGTCGTCATGCCGTCGCCTCCCTTCCGGGGACCACCCGGATCATGTGTGATCGGCCAGCGGATGCCGGAGCAGCGTCAGCTCCTCCGACTTGGGGACATCCACGCGCAGTCGGCGCTCGTACCGGCGGATGACCGCCAGCGAGACCTTGCCCACGATGAAGTACAGGATGAGCACGATGGTGTAGATCTCGAAGTGGCGGAAGTTCTGGCTTGCCAGGCCGCGTGCCCGGAACAGCAGGTCCGGGACCGTGATGAGTCCCAGCAGCGCCGTCGCCTTGTACATCGAGATGTAGTAGCTGCTCCAGACCGGCAGCACCGTGCGCAGGGCCTGGGGCAGGATGACGCGCCGCCAGATGGTCCAGCGGGACATGCCCAGGACCTGCCCCGATTCCCACTGGGTCGGCTCCACGGCGAGCACGCCTGCCCGGATGATCTCGCCCAGGAACGCTCCGAACACGACGGTGAGCGCGCCGACGCCGGCGGCGATGGCCGGCAGGACGAGACCCATGATCGCGAACGCCTCGTACCAGATGAACACGTGCACCAGCTCCGGGATCGAGCGGGCGACCTCGATGAACCACTGGACGGGTGTCCGGATGATGCGTCGTGGCGCGTTCAGGGCGATCGCGAACAGGATCCCCAGGAAGGTCGCGGAGGCCATCGCGATCGGGGTCAGGATGACCGTGTAGAACAGGCCGCCAGCGAGACCCGGGGCGTACCCGATGAGGCGCTGGATGTCCTGCTCGTTCATCTACAGGATCCGCGCCGGCTCGTTGATGGAGCCCGGGATCGTGAAGCGCCGCTCCAGCCGTCGCACCAGGCGACCGGCGGGCACGCCGATGATCACGAAGAACAGGC
>CAZYTQ010000040.1:0-4099 GCA_964650135.1 uncultured Anaerolineaceae bacterium
CCTGGTCGAGCACCTGGCCGGCGGTCATCGTGGCCAACGCAGCGGGCGACCACCAATACGGCCCGATGCCACCCGTGCCACTCGTGTTGACCGACGGCGTGCCGATGCCCTGGGCGACCGAGCTCGCCTGCTGGAGGGTCCAGCTGTCCCCGCGATCGGTGAACGTGACCTCGGTGCGGATGGGCGTGCTCATGCCCGGCTGGCTCGGGTCGAGTGGGTTGACGATGGTCGCGGTCCCCGAGTAGGCGAGCCCCGATGCCCGCGCGATGGCCTCGGGCACGCTGCCGCCGATGCCCGGCAGCGTCATCTGGCGCACGCCCTGGAGCTCCAGCGTGGACATGGTGGTGCCGTTCTGGCTGGTGCTCCGGGTCGCTGCCTGGAGCAGCTGTCCGGTCGTGACGTCGAACCAGAGCGCGGCGTAGTCCCCGGGCTGGGCGCGCACGAGGGTGACCGTCTCGTACGGCGTCCCGCCGAGGGTCACCTGGCCGCGCAGCACCTGGAAGCCACCGAGCGTGCCGGTGTCCGCAGCCAGGAGGTCGGGGTGGCGCCACGCCAGCGAGACGTCGGCGCCCGCGACCCGCTCCGCGCTCGACGGGCTCGCGATCCACCCGCCACTCATCTGGTCCTTCACGAGCCCGGAGCGGGCGACGATGACATCGGTGCCGCTGCGGCCAACGACGGTGATCTCGGTGACGCCCTCGTAGCCCGAGCCACCCTGGGGGGTGCCGGCGGTCCATTCCTCGCGATAGCGCGTGCCGGTCGCCGGGTCCGTGATCGGGCCGTTCGGGTCCTCGACCAGTCGCGTCCCGCCGTCACCCAGGATCGTGGCGCCACCCGACTTGTAGCTCAGGCGTGTGCCCGCGGTGACCCAGTCGGGCGGCCCCTGGACGGCCGCCGTGCCCTGACCGGGCGTCGTCCCCTGATCCTGGGCCGCTGCCGGGCCGACGAGCGTCAGCGGCAGGGCGACGAGGACCGCGAGGCTGGCGGCCAGGCGGCGTCGGGTGGTGCGGTGCGAGATCGACGAAACACGAGTCCTCATGGTCCGATGATAGACGGCACCGATCGGCCGATCGGATCTGGCCCGATCAGGGCATCGCCTGGAGCGCCAGGTCGGTGGTCGTGCCATCCGTGGCGGTCTGTGTCCGGAACCGGACCATGACCCCGGTGGCGGCGTCGTACGTGATGATGCCCGCCGTCCCCGGCAGCCCGCTCTGGATGTCGAGGGTCGCGCCACCGGGCCCTTGACCCGCTGCACCGACCGCCACCTGCATCCCGGTCAAGGGGTCCGTGTCGAGCATCTGGCCGGGGGTCATCCGGGCGAGCGCATCGGGCGACCACCAGAAGAGGCCTGTGCCACTGGTGACACCCTCGCGGAGGCCGGGGCTCTGGACGCCGTTGATGTCCGTCACCGTGTGCATCTGGTAGCCAGCCCAGGTCGTGCCCACGTCCCCCAGCGTGGTACGTCCCCGCATCGGCCACGTGAAGGTGCCGTTGTCGGGTGCGAGCGGGTTGGTCGCGGTCGAGGTGCCCGCGTAGTCGAGCGTACGCCCGGGCGCCACCCACGACGGCGGTCGAGCGCCGATCCCCGGGACGTCCAGCTGACGCACCGACACGAACCGGCTGATCCCCAGCTGGTCGGCGGCACTCGGCGGATCCTGGCCGGGCACGCGTACCGGTGAGACCGTGCCCGAGGTCCGGGTCGTGGAGGCGAGCAGCAGGCCGCTCACGGTGTCGTACGTGTACGACGCGTACGCACCCTGGGTGGGGTTGATGACGCTGACCGCGTCATAGGTCGTGCCGTTCAGCGCGTACGGGCCGCGCAGCACCAGCAGCCCGCCGATGTCACCGGTGCGCAGCGTGGCCAGGAAGCCGGGGTGGACCCAGAGACCATCGACGGCACCCCCGGCCTGCCGCCATCCTGCGATCGGCAGCACGCTCAGGAGGCCCCGGCCACGGTCGATGGTGTACATCGTGAACGAGAGCACGACGTCGTTCCCCTCGACCGCGATGACATCGATCTCGGAGATGCCGTCGCCACTCGCACCGCCCACGCCCTCACCGGTCTCGTCGGTCTTGCGGTACTTCCTGCCAGTGACGGGGTCCTCCCACGGACCTTCGGGATCCTCGATGATCTGGTAGCCGCTCTGGTTGACCGCGGCAGCCGCCACGTAGGACGAGATGCGGATCCCCGGCCGCACCCAGTCAGGCGGGCCGTAGCGTGCGACGTCGATGGGTGCCTGGGCATGGACGACCGGCGGGGGCGGACCGACCGCGAGCAGGCCGACCAGCAGCGTGGCGGCGAGCAGGGCACCCGTCAGGGGCGACCGACGATCGCGCCGTCGAGCCGGATGTGGGGGTGCGCCGGACACGGGGGCGGGGGTGGCGACAGGCATGCCGCATCCTACCAACGATCGATGTGATCTATGCCTCCGAACGATATCTTCGACTAGACCGATCATGCGGGTTCCCGTACGGTGGCGTTCCCATCACGACGCTCGGAGGCAGATCGACATGGCCCACGATCCCATCGCCCCGCAGGCCTCCTCGGCGATCGCCGCCGTCGAGTCCTCGCGCGCATGGATCCTCGGTCTCGTCGTCGAGCCCGACGGCTCGGTCTCGGGACCCGGCTCGGTGGCCGTGTCCGAGTGGCCCCTCCGGGACTGCGCGCTCGACTGCGCCATCGACCACGAGCACGACACGACCACCATCTGATACCCCGCCCGGGTCCAGGGCGCAGACGCGGCGGACCTCCTCCCCGCCGCACCGGCAGCTCCGCCGGGCGCGCTCCCCGATCCCTGCACGACGCGCGGCTGCTCCCCGGGGGGACTGCCGCGCGTCGTCGTTCGCGGCGTCTGCGTGGTCCGCCTCCGCGGCGTCGACCCGCTCCTGGCGGCGGGTGGCGGCACTCCCGCCGGGGCATGGCACTCCCCCCGAGCGGCGGCACTCCCCCGGGGACGAGTGTCGCCCGTACACTCGGGCGTGATGAGCGCCCATCCGTTCCTGCTGCTGGAGGTGTTCGCCGCGTCCCCGGGGAATGGCAACCTGTTGCCGGTGGTCCTCGACGCGGACGACGTGACGGACGAGCGGATGGCGCTGGTGGCGCTCCGGATGCGCCAGTCCGAGACCTCGTTCGTGCAGACGGCCACCGATCCGGCCGCCACGTACCGCCACCGGATCTGGACGGTGGTCGAGGAGCTGCCGTTCGCGGGTCATCCATCGGTGGGCAGCGCGGTCGCCGTCGCGCTGGCACGCGGCGAGCCGGCGGCCAGCTACACCCAGCAGACCCGCGCCGGCCTCCAGCGGCTGGACGTGACGATCGCCGCCGACCGCCAGAGCGGCCACGCGTCACTCCACCAGGCACCCCTGCAGCTGGGGCCGGTGGTGGATCCGTCAGGCCTGCTGGCTGCCTTCGGCCTCGAGACCACCGACGCCCATCCGGACCTGCCCGCCCAGGTCGTCTCGACCGGGCTGCCGGCCCTCGTCGTCCCGCTCCGGGATGTCGGTGCGCTCGGCCGGGCACGCATGGACCCCGCGCAGGTGCAGGCCGCCCTCGCGGCACTGCCGCTCGGTGAGGCGGGCGCCCACAAGGCGCTCGACTGCTATCTCGCGACCCCGGTGGATGCGGCGCAGGCCGGCGAGCCGACCGCGGCGAGCGTCCCGGTGGTCGACGCGACCGCCTGGCGCAGCCGCTGCCTCGCGCTCGACCTGCCGGGCTACGAGGATCCCGCCACCGGATCGGCGGCTGGGCCGTTCGGGGCCTGGGTCGCGCGGCAAGGCGGCCCGGGCCGGATCCACGTGGTCCAGGGCGTCGAGATGGGTGACCGGAGCGATATCCACGTGGACACCGCCGATGGCATCGTGGTCAGCGGCCAGGTGCTCGTGCGAGCGACCGGTTCGATCGACCTGTAGCCGCGTGGACCTACGCCCGGAACAGCGAGGCGTACCCGTCGAGCGCCGGCTGGCCACCCAGATGCGCGAACAGCACGTTGGCGCCGCGATCGATCTCCCCGGAGCTGACCATGTCGATGAGCCCGGCCATGGACTTGCCCTCGTAGACCGGGTCCGTGATCATCGCCTCCAGCCGGCCCGCCAGGCGGAT
>CAZYTQ010000040.1:4109-26816 GCA_964650135.1 uncultured Anaerolineaceae bacterium
CGCATCGCGGCGTTCGCGGCGATGGGCGGCGAAATCAGCAGGCGGGTGAGCCAGACCCACCGGAAGTCCCGTGTGACGAGAACAGCGCGGATCGCCTCGAGCGTCCGGTCATCGGGGATGCCGTAGGTCCCCGCGTGATACCGCTCGTCGAGGATGATCTCGTCATCGCGGAGCTCCCGGCCGACCTCGATGAGCGCCGCGGTCGCCCGGGCGATGCGCGCCACCTGGTCCCGTGTCTCCGCGGGCTTGGCCGAGCCATCGATACCGATGATCCTCCGTGGCCGCCCCTGGGCCGCGAACCCGGCGATCATGCCCGCCTGCGTGGACCCGGTGACCGCGCAGACGATGACCGTATCGAAGAAGACGCCCAGCTCCGCCTCCTGACGCTCGACCTCCTGCGCCCAGTGCGCGAAGCCGAGGCCCCCGAGTCGATGGTCCGACGCGCCCGCCGGGATGGCATAGGGCGAGCCGCCGGATGCCCTGATCTCCGCGAGCGCCTGCTCCCAGCTCTCCTTGAAGCCGATGCCGAAGCCCGCCTCCACGAGCCGCACGTCGGCGCCCATGATCCGTGACAGCAGGATGTTGCCCACGCGGTCGTAGGTCACGTCCGGCCAGTCGACCCAGCTCTCCTGGACCAGCACGCAGCGCAGGCCCAGGTGCGCGGCCACGGCGGCCACCTGGCGGGTGTGGTTCGACTGGACGCCACCGATGGACACGAGCGTGTCGGCGCCCTGGGCCAGCGCATCCGCGGCGAGGTACTCCAGCTTGCGCACCTTGTTGCCACCGAACGCCAGCCCGGAGCTGACGTCCTCGCGCTTGGCCCACGCGGTCGCGCCGCCCAGGTGCCTCGTCAGCCGGTCGAGACGCTGGATGGGGGACGGCCCGAACGTGAGCGGGATGCGCGGGAAGCTGTCGAGGATCATCGGGCGACATCCCCCAGGGCAGCCGCGAGACCGTCCACGATGACATCGATCTGTGATCCGGTGATGACGAACGCGGGCGACAGGTGGAGCGCCACACCGCGCAGGCTGCGTGTCGCGACACCGTGTCCCCACGCGGCGGCGACCACCTTCTCCACGACCCCGGGGTCGGCCGTCCGGGCATCCGCCGACAGCTCCACGGCAGCCGTGAGCCCCACCGTGCGCACCTCGCCCACCATGGGTGCCGTCTGGAGGCGACGGACGGCGCGGTCGAACACCGGCTCGAGCGCCTTGACACGGTCGACGAGCCCCTCGGTCTCGAGGATGTCCAGGTTGGCCAGCGCCGCGGCACACGCGGTGGCATGACCGGAGTACGTGTACCCATGACGGAACACGGCATCGGGCGTCGGCGTGGACCAGAACGGGTCGGCCACCCGCGGCCCCACCAGCAGTCCGCCGAGCGGCACGTAGCCGGACGTGACGCCCTTGGCGAAGACGACCATGTCGGCCGGGATCGCGTAGCGGCTGGTGCCCCACCACTCGCCCGTGCGTCCGAAGCCCGTGACCACCTCGTCCGCGATGAGCAGCACGTCGTGCTCACGGCACAGCCGAGCGACCTCGCCCCAGTAGTGCGGCTCGGGCGGGATGACGCCTCCCGCGCCGATCACCGGCTCCCCGATGAACGCCGCGATCTCGTGGCCGCGCCGCTCGAACAGGGCCCCCAACGACTCGGTGTCACCGACACCGACCGTCACGACCTCCTCGATGATGTCGCCGGCGTAGCCCGCCTTGTTGGACGGGATGCCCGCCAGCGCCGTGCCCCAGGCGTGCATCCCGTGATAGCCGTGCTCGCGGGACACGATGACCCGTCGCTCGGGCCTGCCCATGACCTGCCAGTAGCGACGGGCGAGCTTGGCGGCGGTCTCCACCGAGTCGGAGCCGCCGGAGGTCAGGAACACCACGCTGTCCGCGATGGGCGCGAGCGCCGAGAGCCGCTCCGCGAGCTGCACCGTGGGCTCGGTGGTGTAGCGCCCGAACGACGAGTACGCCACGAGCCGCTCCATCTGGGCTGCGGCCGCCTGGGCGATCTCGCGCCGCCCGAACCCGACGTTGCAGTACCAGAGCGCGGCCGTGGCATCCAGATAGGAACGGCCGGTGGTGTCCGTGATGACGATGCCATCGCCGTCACGGAAGACGATCTCCGTGTCCTTCACCG
The DNA here is from genome assembly GCA_964650135.1 of uncultured Anaerolineaceae bacterium. Taxonomy (GTDB): domain Bacteria; phylum Chloroflexota; class Limnocylindria; order Limnocylindrales; family CSP1-4; genus JAFMJV01. Next base: position 6,246 of record CAZYTQ010000040.1, read on the forward strand.
TGTGCATGTCCGCGAAGCCGTGCCAGAACCGTGTCATGTGCGCTCCTCGTCGCTCGGGCCAGATGGGGATGGTGCCACGCTCCAGCGCGGCGGGGGCGCGGCACGTCGTGGGCGTCGCCCGCAGCGATCTGGCGCATCGCTCGTCCGCACCCCTCGACCGCAGCGTTCGACCGCAGCCGCGGCAGCCTCGTGCGGTAGCCTCCGTGGATGACGCCGGACCCGCCCCGCCTCGACCAGCCGCGCTTCGTGTCCACCGGCCGGCTGCCGGACATGGATCGCGTCCGGGCGCTCCTCGAGACCGCCCACGAGCGATTCTCGTCCGTCGACCAGGGCCAGCTCTCCACCGTGTACCCCGCGCTCGAACGTGCCGACCCCGCGTCGTTCGGTCTGTGCGTGGTGCGTGTGGGCGGTGATGTCCTCGCCATCGGTGACTCGGATGTCGACTTCCCGGTCATGAGCGTCATCAAGCCGTTCGTGTTCGCCCTCGTGTGCGAGGCGATCGGCGCCGAAGGGGCTCGCCAGCGCCTGGGCGTCGGCGCCACCGGCCTGCCCTTCGACTCCCTGGAGGCCGCTGACCGGGGACACGGGCGCACCAACCCCATGGTCAACCCGGGCGCCATCGCGGCGGTGGGCCTGGTGCCGGGCGAGGGGACGGGACAGCGCTGGGACCGCCTCCAGACGGGTCTCTCGGCCTTCGCGGGACGAGCGCTCGTGGTCCACGACGAGACGTACCGCTCGGCATCCGCGTCGAACCTCCGGAACCGGGCCATCGTCCAGCTGCTGGCCAGCTTCGACGCCATCACGGGCGACCCGGCCGACGTCCTGGACCTCTACACCCGTGCGTGCAGCCTGTCGGTGACCGCGCGCGACCTCGCGCTCATGGGGGCGACGCTCGCCAACGGGGGCGTCCATCCACTGACCCGCCGCACGGTGGTGAGCGCCGGCACGTGCCGCCACGTGCTGGCGGTGATGACCACGGCCGGCATGTACGAGGCGTCCGGAGACTGGCTGTATGACGTCGGGCTGCCCGGCAAGAGCGGCATCGGCGGGGGCATCGTCACCGTGGCACCTGGCAAGGGCGGACTGGGCACGTTCTCGCCCCTGCTGGACGAGACAGGCAACAGCGTGCGCGGCCAGCTCGCCGCCGCGTGGCTCTCACGCGCGCTGGGCCTCGACCTGTTCGCATCGGAGTCGGCAGCCCGGGGGGACGGCGCGTGGCCCTGACCCAGGCGGTCCGGGACGTCGTAGGCGACGTGACCCCGACAGCAGCGGGCGGCCTCGAGGATCCGGGGCCGCTGGAGCAGCGGGCGCGAGCCATCGAGCGACTCCGGAGCGAGCGGTTCGATGTGTGCATCGTGGGCGGCGGCATCACCGGCGTCGGGGCCCTGCTCGACGCCACCTCGCGCGGCCTGCACGCGGCGCTCGTGGAGCGCGACGACCTGGCCGTGGGCACCAGCAGCCGCTCGTCCAAGCTCATCCACGGCGGCCTTCGATACCTCGAGCGGTTCCAGGTCCAGCTCGTGCGCGAGGCGCTGTCGGAACGCGCCACGCTCCTGCGTATCGCGCCTCATCTGGTCCACCTGGAGCCGTTCACCGTGCCGCTCCACGGCTCGCCGCTCCAGGTGCCCTATCTGGGTGCCGGGCTGGTGCTCTACGGGATGCTCGGCGCGGGCTTCCCGCGCTATCTCGCGCCGGGCGCTGCGCGACGCGTGATGCCGTCGTTGCGCACGAAGGGACTGCGCGGCGCGTTCGTGTACCGCGACGGGGTCGAGGACGATGCACGGATGGTCGTCGCGGTCGGCCGCACGGCCGTGGCGCGGGGTGCGGTGGCCGTGACCCGGATGCGCGCCACCGCGCTCGTGCGGGCCGGTGGTCGCGTGGCCGGGATCGAGGTCGTGGACCGGATCGATGGCGCGGCGTTCACGGTCGCCACGGACGCGGTCGTCGATGCCACGGGTGCCACGGGCGGGCCCGGCGGGCCGTTCGCGGCGCAGGCCGGCGAGGTCGCCGTGGCGCCGAGCCTGGGTATCCACATCGTGCTGGAGCGGTCACGCATCCCGGCAGGCATGGGCGGGCTGACGATGCGCATCCCCGGTCGGGTCCTGTTCCTCATCCCGTGGGGCGAACGCTGGATCGCGGGCACGACCGACCATCCCTACGATGGCGCGGTCGATCGGCCGGTGGCCCCGGCGGACGCGGTCGACGAGGTGCTCGCGAGCCTGGCGGACGTGCTGGAGACACCCATCACCCGCGCCGACATCGTGGCCACGTTCGCTGGTGTCCGGCCGCTGGCCGCGACGCCCGGCGGCTCCACGGTCAGCGCGTCGCGGGAGCACGTCGTGGACTCGCCGGTGCCCGGGCTCGTGACGGTGCGTGGCGGCAAGTACACGACCTATCGGCGCATCGCGGCCGATGCCGTGGACGCGGTGCTGGGCGATCGTGGCCGGGCACTCCCCTCCGCCACGGCGGACCTGCGATTGGTGGGTGCCTGGACCGACGAGGACGGCGCGGCTGCCGGTGTGGCCCCCCCAGCGGCTGCCGATGTCGCGGCCGGGCTCGACCCGCTGGTCCTCCAAGCGCTGCAGGGTCGATACGGCGCGGAGACGACCGAGGTGCTGGCACTCGGCGTGGCGCGCGGCCTGCTGGGCCGACTCCATCCCGAGGCATCCCACATCGAGGCCGAGGTCGCCTGGGCGGTCGAGCGGGAGCTCGCGCTGGGGCTCGATGACATCCTCGCACGGCGTCTGCGACTCGCCTTCGAGGTGCGCGACCATGGCGCGTCCGTCGCCGGGCGTGTGGCCTCCATCGTGGGGCCGGCACTCGGCTGGGACGCGGCACGCCAGGCGGCGGAGGTCGAGTCCTACACCGCGTCGTCGGCCCGGGAGTACGGCATCCCGTAGCATCGGTCCGGGGATGCCCGACGTCAGGAGCGCCATGGGGGGATCGATGGACGACCGCTCCGCGGAGCGCGAGCGGATGGTGGAGCAGCAGCTGCGGGCGCGGGGCATCAGAGACCAGCGCGTGCTCGATGCGTTCCTCGCCGTGCCCCGGGAGCGGTTCGTGCCAGGTGAGCTCGCCCAGCGCGCCTATGACGACGGCCCGCTGGAGATCGGCGAGGGCCAGACGATCTCCCAGCCGTGGGTCGTGGCGATCATGCTCCAGGCGCTCGAGCTGCGACCCACCGACCGACTGCTGGAGATCGGCGTCGGCTCGGGCTACGCGCTCGCCATCGCGGCCCGCCTGTGCCTCGAGGTGTTCGGCATGGAGCGACGGGCGAGCCTGCTGGGTGCGGCCCGGAGGCGCCTGTCGGCCGTCGGCACGCCGGATGTCGGCGTCGCCCGGGACGTCCAGCTGCGGCTCGGGGATGGCTCACTCGGTTGGCCCGAGGCAGCACCGTTCGATGCCATCCTCGTGTCCGCGGGCGGCTCCACGATCCCGCCGCCGCTCGAGGCGCAGCTCGCGACCGGTGGTCGGATGGTGATGCCGGTCGGAGCGGCAGACGAGCAGGACCTGCTGCTCATCCGACGGGACGCCGCGGGGGCGGTCAGCCGTGCGTCACTCGGCTCGGTCCGCTTCGTGCCGCTGGTCGCGGGTCCGAGGGCCGGATCCTGAGGACCACGAGCTCCCTGGCGAGGCGTGCGGCAGCCGCTCAGACGAGGCCGAGATCGGCGAGCACCGTCTCCATGCCCACCGTCGCATCCACCCGATGCAACGACCACGTCTCACGATGGGTCACGGCCGTGCCCGGCGCGAGGTCGACCATGGACCCCAGCGTCTCCACCTCCACGAAGTCGCCGCAGCTGTAGCACTGGAGCGAGGCGTCCATGTCGGGATAGGTCACCCCGTCGATCCAGTCGGTGCGCTTGACGAGCACGGCATCGCCCCGCCGATACGCCGCCCAGCCGAGCCGCCCCTGGAGCCCGACCTTGACCCGACCCTCCGAGCCGGGGATGCCGAGGACCCGGATGATGGGGTCCCCGAGCGCCAGCCGCGGATCGGAGAAGCGGGTGTAGGGCCACAGCACGAGCGTGCCGTTCGCCTGGAAGCCACCGGGATCGAGCGGCGCATGGGACCGGGGCAGCCATGCCTCCCCATCGGGCGCGCACATCGTGATCGCCCAGGGGGCGGTCCGGATCGTCGCCATGCCCTCGTTGCGCAGCTCGTGGTCGAGGATGATCGAGTCGGGCGTGGGCGTCACGATGATCGTCCGGCGGATGCCGGTCACCGGCTCCGGATGGGACAGTCGGACCGAGCCTGGCTCCTGCACCACCTCGACCGGGACGTCGTCCGGCAGATAGGTCCGGGCGGGATCCTCGGGCGCGGCCCACAGGCGATGGCCGCCGATCAGCCGATACGTGCCCTGGCCCGGCACATCGAGCGTCAGGTGTGGCGCGTGGACCAGCAGACCCTCGCCCGTCCCATCCGGCAACGTCACGGACAGGATGCGCGGTCCCGCATCGATGGTCGTCACCACGCGCGGTCCACCCGCATCGATGGCAAGGCATCCGTGGCCACCCAGCTGCACCGACCCGACCTGCATCCGATACCACCTCCTCGCCGCGATGGTAGCCGGCCCCAGCGTCGAGGAGCACACGTGAGGCCACAGCCGGACGCCCCTGCTATCGTCGCTGCGTGGAGCTTCGCGTGGAGTGGCTGGGTCGCATCGACTACCGCACCGCGTGGCGTCGGCAGCATGAGCTGGTGGCCGATCGGGCGGCCGACCAGGCACCCGATACGCTGCTCCTGCTGGAGCACGACGCGGTGCTCACGCTCGGCCGACACGCGGACCGGTCGAACATCCTGGCGAGCGCCTCCGAGCTGGGCCAGCGGGGCATCGAGGTCATCGACGTCGAGCGGGGCGGCGAGGTCACGTATCACGGCCCGGGCCAGCTGGTGGCATATCCCATCGTGCGTCTCGCGGATGCGGGCCTGCTGCTGCGGCCGTTCGTGCGTGCCCTGGAGCTGGCCATGGCGGATACCGCACAGAGCTACGGCGTCCCCGCGGAGCGACGGGAGGGCTTCCCCGGCTGCTGGCTGGACCCCGAGGGTCGTGACGGCTGGCCACGCAAGATCGGCGCGCTCGGGCTGCGCGTGGAGCGAGGCGTGACCTATCACGGCATCGCGCTCAACATCACGACGCACCTGCCGGACTTCGAGCTCATCGAGGCCTGTGGCCTGACGGGCATCTCCGTCACGTCGGTCGCCCGCGAGCTGGGCTGGACGGACGCCGCCGCCGAGCCGTCCACGGGGAGCGTCCAGGAGGCAGCGGAGCGGTTCGCGACGGCGCTCGCGACCCGTCTGGACGATGCCGCGGTCGCGTCCCGGGAACCGCGGGTGGCACGCGCCGCCACGCCGACCGCCGCCTGAGCGTCCGGTGTCCGGCGGCCTGTTCGAGCTGCGACGCGACGACATCACCGGCTGGTGGGTCGCCGTGGTCGTGGAGCGCGCCTACGACCATCGCCGCTTCGCGCAGGCCGCGGAGCTGGTCAACAGCCGGGGCCGCTGCCAGAACTGCGACGTCGCGCCACCCGAGGGCGTGTTCCTGCGCACGCTGCGACCCCAGGCATTCACCATCGCGGGCAACCAGCGCGAGGCCGAGGCAGCGGGTCGTGACGAGCGGGAGCCGGGCCTGGGGCTCCTGGGGGATGTCGGCGAGTGGGCGACGATCGCGGCGCCCATCGGTCACCACGGCCGACTCGCCTCCGCCGACCGGGACATCGTCATCCGGATGCTCGCGCTCGCGCGTGCGGAGGTCGCCCGGGCCCGCGAGACGCCGGGCATCGACTATGTCCAGGTCGTCCAGAACGTCGGCCGCCAGGCCGGCGCCTTCACCGATCACCTGTGCATCGACCTCTACCAGCTGCCCCAGATCCCCCATCGCCTGGGCGAGGAGCTGGGCGGAGCTGCCCGATACCTCATCCGGGAGGGCATCTGCCCCTGGTGCCGCGTGGTCCGGGACGAGATCGCACGGCGTGACCGGGTGGTCTACGAGGACGCCTCCAGCGTGGCGTTCGCGCCCTGGGCGGGCCGCTCCCCGTTCGAGCTATGGGTGGTCCCCCGTCATCACGAGGCGGACTTCGGGCGGGCCACGGACGAGCAGCTGGCGGGTGCCGCGGATGCGCTCCAGGGCGTGCTCCGCCAGCTGGAGTCACTCGACCAGCCGCCCTACAACCTGGTGCTCCACACGGCGCCCGCCAAGGAGCGCGTGGATGACACGTATCACTGGCACTGGGAGATCCATCCGCGGCTGCGTCAGATCGGTGGCCTGGAGCTGGGCACCGGGTTGCCCGTCAACCCCGTGAGCCCCGAGGAGGCCGTGCTGGAGCTCCGCCGTGCAGCGAGCGGCGCGGTCGACACCGGGCCCCGTGGCTGGGACGACTTCCCGCGCGGGTAGGACGCTCCGTGGACGTGCCGACGGCCCCCGGTGTGGCCATCGACGGCTGTCACACATGGCTGCGCACATGTATGCGGCGGGTCATGCGCACCACCCTGATCCTCGATGACCGCCTCGTGCGGCAGGCGAAGCGGCGCGCCGCCGACACCGGCAGCACCCTCGGCGAGGTCGTGAACGACGCGCTGCGCGAGGCGCTCCGACCGGTCGCGGAGCCGGTCCCGCCCTTCCGGATGATCACGTACGGCAGCCCCGACGAGCCGTTCCATCTCACCCCCGAGGACATCAAGGAGACGGAGCTCCAGAAGGATCTCGATCCCCTGCGATGGCCCTGATGCTCGATGTGGACATCCTCGTGTACGCACACAGGCCGGCGGCCCCTGCCCATGCTGCGTACCGAGGGTGGCTTGCCGAGCGACTGGAAGGCCCGGAGACCATCGCGCTGAGCGTGCTCGCCGCCGTCGGGTTCGTACGCGTCGTGACGGACGGGCGGGTCCAGGCAGATCCCACGCCGATGTCGATCGCGCTGGCGACCATCGAGGAGCTCGCAGCTCACCCGCGCTGCCGGATCGTCAGCCCCGGAGCCGAGCACCTCGATGACGTGGCGCGCCTGTGCCGGGCGACCGGTGTCACCGGCCCGGATGTGAGCGATGCGCAGCATGCGGCGCTCGCGATCGCGGAGGGCGCGACCTGGGTGACCCGAGATGCCGGCTTCCGTCGCTTCGAGGCGCACGGCCTGCGCTGGCAGCACCTGGTGCTCGATCGACTAGCCTGACTCCTGTGCCTCGACGAACGTCTTGAGGCGGCCCAGCCGCGCATCCCAGATCGCGCCGACCTCGCGCATCCAGCGGATGGCGTCGTCCATGGGCTCCGGCGCGAGGCTGTAGCGCGCCTCACGCCCCGACCGCTGGGTGGTCACGAGGCCCGCGTCCCGCAGCACGTGCAGGTGCTTGAGCACGCCCTGGCGGCTGATGGGGTACGCCGTGGACAGCTGGGTGGCCGTCCGCGGGCTCCATTCGGCGAGGTCGTGGATGAGCCGTCGTCGCGTGGGATCGGCGAGCGCCTCGAACACGGCATCGCCATGGTCGACCGGGGTGGTCACGCCCGACCGCCCTCAGAAGCCGCCCGGGAACGGCAGGTCGGCGCCCCGGATGTACGCGTCCAGGTTCTGGAGGACCATGCCGAAGCCGAACGCGTGCTGCTCCAGCTCCGCGTCGGGGGTGGGCGGCACATGCGCCTCGAAGCCGGAGAGCGTGATCGTGACGCGGGTCCCGCCGGCCTCCTCCGCCAGGGTCCAGGTGGTCCGCTGCGCCGCGACCCCCTCGGCCGCGACCGAGCTGGTCACCAGCCGGGCGGGCGGCTCCAGCTCCTCGGTGACCTCCGTGTGGACCACGTCGTCGCTCGCCGGGTCGTGGGCGGTGAGCCGGGATCCGACCCCCTCCCCCGACCGGCGCCACACCATGCCCGGCGAGTACCAGGCACCGATCGCCTCGGGGTCCGTGATGGCGGCCCAGACACGCTCCCGCGGGGCCTGGATGCGGATGCTCCGCTCCACCGCGACCATCGCGGGCGAGCGCCGGCGATAGCCGAGGAGGCTCGCCACGACCCCGTCCGGCTCGGGCTGTGGCTGGCCCTGGACGGAGGCACCCAGGTTGGAGAGAGCCGTGTCCCATGCCTCGGCGACGATCCCCAGGCGGTCCTCCGCGGCCCCAGGCTGCAGGTGATCGAAGCCATCGACGGTGACCACCACGCAGGTCCCGGTGCCATCGGGCGCGAGGTCGAACCGGATGGCGAGGAGGCGGTCGGGCAGGCCCCGGATGACCATCGACCGGGGTGGCTCGGATGCCTCGATGACGGCCAGGTCGGCGGTCAGGAAGCCACCGATGACCACGCACAGGCGATCGCCGTCGCGCACGATCGTGGCGCCAAGGCTCGGTGGCAGCAGCCAGCCCGCCAGCTGGTCGGGCTCGGTGAGGGCCGCCCACGCGGCCGCTGGCGATGCGTCGATCCAGGCGGTCCGCTCGAGCATGGTGGCGGTGGTCATGGCTCCTCCATCGTCTGGCTGATGTGCAACTCTATGGTTGCACTATCGTAGCCGAGGGCGATGCCCGGCGCAATCCCGCATGGGCTGCCGCGGCGCGTGCGTCGGGATCGGGTACCCTGCGTCCGGATGGAGGAGCGTGACGACATCGACCGGCCACCGCGGGTCGTGGAGCTGTTCGCGGGGGTCGGTGGGTTCCGGCTGGGCATGGAGCCCCACGGCTTCCGGACGGTCTGGGCCAACCAGTGGGAGCCCTCCACGCGCAAGCAGCACGCGTTCGACTGCTACGTGACGCGCTTCGGTGCGTCACCCGCGCACGTGAACCAGGACCTGGAGCGGGTGATGGACGCCGCGGAGGCGGGCCGCACGGAGATCCCCGACCACGAGGTGCTGGTCGGCGGATTCCCTTGTCAGGACTATTCCGTGGCCCGGACGCTCGACCAGGCGCTCGGGCTCGAGGGCCGCAAGGGCGTCCTGTGGTGGCAGATCCATCGCCTCGTGACCATGAAGCGGCCACCGTTCCTGTTCCTGGAGAACGTGGACCGGCTGCTCAAGTCGCCCGCGGGGCAGCGAGGTCGCGACTTCGCGGTGATGCTGGTCACGCTCGCCAACCTCGGCTACGAGGCGGAGTGGCGGGTCGTCAACGCCGCGGACTACGGCTTCCCCCAGAAGCGGCGGCGCGTCTACCTCGTGGCGCGGCTCGCGGGCGAGGAGCCGCGGGACCCGCTCGAGGTCCTGCATCGGGGGACGCTGGGTCGTGCCCTGCCGGTGGCCGAGTCGCCCCTGGCCCAGCTGTTCGAGTCGTTCGTCATCGAGGGCGATCCGGCCGAGGTGACCGAGTCGTTCGGGGCGCGGCGTGGCGAGACCCCGTTCCGGAGCGTCGGCTACATGTCCCATCGGCGGGTCTGGACGCTGGACCTGGTGCCGACCTGGGACGGGCCACGGACCACGCTCGGCGATGTGCTCGAGTCGACCGACGACGTCCCCGACGCCTACCTGGTACCCGAGCGGCAGCTGGCGTCGTGGCGCTATCTCAAGGGTGCCAAGCGGGAGCAGCGCGTCCACAAGGGAAGCGGCACGCCCTACGAGTACGCCGAGGGCGCCATCCCGTTCCCGGACCCCATCGATGGCCCGTCCCGAACCATCCTCACCGCCGAGGGTGGAGCCACACCATCCCGCTTCAAGCATGTCGTGGCGACCACGGACGGGCGATACCGTCGCCTCACCCCACGCGAGCTCGAGCGCCTGAACGGCTTCCCGGACGACTGGACGGACACGGGCATGCCCGAGGGCCGTCGCGCGTTCATGATGGGCAACGCCCTGGTGGTGGGGGTCGTGGATCGCATCGCCGCGGAGCTGGCGCGGGACCTGGCCGGCGGCCCCGCCTGACGCCGGCTCCGCCGCGGACGGTGATCCCGCCATCCTCGATGGGGGAGTGGCGCTCCCCGAACGGGGCTCAACCCCCGCAGGTGATGTCCTCGACAGGCACCCCGGTGAGGAGCAGGGCGTAGGCCGAGCCGTCGGGCGTCATGAGCTTGATGTCCGGCGTGCCATCGCTGCCGGGTCGGCCGTACCAGATGGACGCGATGCGGCCATCGGCCATGACACACGGCGCGGAATCGCCCACGACCACCGGGCCGACCCGCTCCGGGGTGTCGTCACCGGGCGGCACGCGCCAGAGCGCCCCATCCCAGGCCGCCTGGAACACGATGCCCCCATCCGGCTCGTAGTCCGGATGGTGGAGCGCCCCGTCAGCGGCCGATCCGGGCGGCCCGTCCGAGGGTGTCGCCACCACCCGGAGACCGCCACCGTCGATGCCGACCTCGCAGATGGCCGTGCCCGCCCCGGCGTACGGCTCGTCGCCGCAGTCGAACACGACGCGGCTGCCGTCGGCGGAGGGCGCTCCCGTGTGGTTGAAGGCATACGGGGAGTCGCCCGTCAGGAGCACCGGCTTGCTCCAGGCCGAGCCGTCACGGGTGATCGCCCACAGGTCGAGCGCATGCGGGCCGCCAGACAACGGATAGACCACCCGGTCGCCACCGCTCAGGACGACCGCCCACCCCTCGGGATGGATGGCCTGGTCGTCGATGAGGACCACCTCCCCGCTCGCCAGGTCGGCACGCACGACGGATGAGCATGGCCATCCCTCGCACTGCGGGTCGAAGCGGCCGGCACCCACGGCCAGCCACTCGCCATCGGGCGAGATGGAGATCGATTCGTCCATGCTCCCACCACCGATGGCATCGAGCGCGGGCGTCAGGTCCTCCGGCGTCGCGCCCGCCGCGGCCTGGATGCGGTACAGGTGACGCACCCCGGCCTCGTCGGTCGCCTCGAACACGATCCAGCCCGTGCCCTCGAGCACACCGGCGTCGTCGGTCGGCGACCCTGGCTCGGGCGTCCCGGCTGGGCCTGGCCCATCGGTCGCGCCGGGCGTGTCCGTGGCGTCAGGTCCGCCAGAGGACGACGGTGCCCAGGCCGGTCCATCGGTGAACGCGAGCGAGGAGTCTCCGAGCACCGCCGGCAGCTCACCGATGAGCAGCACCCCGGCGTCGTCGGCGACCATCTCTCCGCCCGCCATCAGCGACACGCTGACGGTGTCCCCGGCCACGTCGGTGGTCACGTCATACGCAGCACCCGGCGCGAGACCGGTGACCAGGTGGGCGGTGGTCGTCCCCGGGACCGTCCAGTCGAGGGTCTCGACCGGCGTCCCCACGACCACCGGGAACAGCACCGCGGTCGTGCCCGTGACGGCCCCCACATAGCTGCCATCCGCGGACGCGAACCCGAGCGGCACGCCCACGTCCACGCCTGCGTCGGCGCCCTGGAGGACGTCCAGGAAGCGGGCCGAGGCGGGGTCACCGGGTGCCTCCACCACCAGCTGGTGCGTCACCATGTCCCCGGCCGCCCGTGAATCGAGCGGGTTGTCCAGCAGCCGGACCTCGGGCACCGCACCCGCCGGCAGGAGCGTGTCCACGACCAGCTGCTGGCCGCTGGCGGTGGTGATCGTGGCGCGCGTGCCATCGACGGTGCCGTCGGCGGTCAGGTTCAGCCAGAACCGCTTGAACTGGCCCTCGTTGCCGGTCTCGGCACGGTCGTAGATGACGATGACGTCCGGCGGCAGCCACACGATGGACCGGCTCGCATGTTGCACATCGGTGGACTCCATGTACGTCGAGTCGTAGTTGGCGGTCGCATCGCCCAGGGCGTACACGAAGCCGGGCGCGACGCGTAGCGCGAGGATGGTCGGGTCGGCATCGCCGCCGTACTCCCACTGGGAGCCACGCAGGTAGAGCTGGGTCCGGTAGTCGGTCGGCTCGAGGGTGTAGGGCTCCTCGTTCTCGATGGCGAGCGTGTTCTGGTGCGCCGAGTCGTTGTAGTACCAGTCGTCGGACGGATCCTCGTCGCCGTACTCGCCGCCATAGCCCACGGCGATCTTGGTCAACCACTCGCCGTCGCGCCAGTACTGGAAGCCGTTGCCGTCCGCGTTCTGATGGTCGATGGCGATCCAGCCCAGGTTCCACCCGAACCACGCGGTGTCGTCCGTCCACGAGGTGCGGGCGAGCAGGCGCCCGATGCCCGGCGCGAAGTGGAACAGCGGCAGGTCCGGACGCGGGTCGGCGGGTACCGGCGCGTCGGGGTCCATGAGCATGAAGTACAGGATCCCGTTGACCGGCGACCCAAGGCCGTTCGCGTACATGACACGGTCATTGGCCAGCGCGTCGGCACCACCGGGCGGCGTGTGGGTCTCCACCCAGCGGATGGCCTCGAGTCGCGCCGTGTTGCCGGTCAGCTCGTCGAACCGGCCGAGCGTGCCGAGCAGCGCGATCATGTCCGGCCCGACGTACACCTCGCCATCGCCGTACCAGGCCGGCTGGTGGACCGACCCATACCCCTCCACCCCGGGGAGGACGCTCGCCTCCTGGCTCAGGGAGTGGAGGAACCCGGGGATGACCTCGTCCCAGAAGGGGTTGCTGCGCGGATCCACCTGGCGGCCCCAGACCGCCGTGTCGTCCATGCCCGCCGTGTGGAGCGCAAGCTGGAGCTGGACGATGTAGGCGAGCGCCTGCGGGCTGTACTCGAAGCCCTCGGGGGCCATGCCGCCCGCGGCATCGGTGCGCAGCAGCGCGTCGTTCATGTACAGGTGCGCCCCGATGACGTTCGCGAGCCAGCCCTCCAGCTCCCCGGTCGGGTCATCCGCCGGGTCCAGCGAGAGGGCCATCAGGCCCACGTTGCGGAGGTGCGAGCCGAAGTAGTTGTTGCCCGACAGCCGCAGGGCCAGCGGGTCCGCGAGCAGGGCCGGGTCGTTGACGAGCCCGATCGGCTCGGGATGGTTGTAGCCCTGCGTGACCATCTCCTCGGACCAGCGCGCGAACACGTCGCGGATGGTGGCCTTCTCCTCGGTCGTCAGGATGGGGTAGATCCAGTCCACGGTGAGTGGCCACGCCTCGCCCCACCAGCGGAGGCGGTCGCTGGCCGGGATCGTGAACTCGGGGTCGCGGAACGGCAGGCCCGGGGCGGGGCCCTGGGCTGCCTCACCGATGGCGTACATCAGCAGGTCGCGAGCCCGCTGGGCGTACTCGCTGCGGACCGCCTCGTCCGGGTGGACCAGCGACACGAACGCGAACAGCTCCGCATAGCTCTCCGTGGGGTAGCTGTCATAGCTGCGGGTGCCCGAGTCCGGGATCCCCACGAGGCCCGCGTCCATGTCCGCCGTCATCCGCTCCACCAGCGGCCAGAAGCCGTCACGCCACAGCGGGTTGGCGTCCGTGGCCCAGGAGCGATAGCGCGGCAGGTCATCCTCGGTGAGCCACAGCCGCGGATGACCGGTGACCGGGACCGGGGCGGGGCGAGCGGACGCGTCAGGCGCGCTGGTGGGTGGCGCGTCCTGGGCGAGTGTCACCGCCGGGACCTGGCCCAGCGACAGCATGCCCGCGGACAGCACGAGCACCAGCGACAGGACGACCCAGCGAGCGGACCAGGGATGGGAGCTCATCGCGCGAGGCTACCGGGCGTCTGGCCTCCGCAGCAAGGGCCGAACGGGCGATCGAGATCACTTGACGCTGCCGGCCGTGATGCCCTCCACGATCTGGCGGTTGAACACGACGTAGATGACGACCATCGGGATGGTGACGATCGACAGCGCCGAGAACAGCAGCGAGTAGTCGGTGACGTAGCGGGACGAGAACGCGAGCAGACCGGTCGGGATCGTCTTGAGGTCGTCGTCCTGGATGTACAGGAGTGCCAGCAGGAACTCGTTCCAGCACGCCAGCGCCGAGAAGATGGCCACGGTCGCGAGGCCAGGTCGGAGCAGGGGCATCGCGAGCGCCGAGAACACGCGCACATCCCCGGCCCCATCGATGCGCGCCGCCTCGAACAGCTCCTCGGGCAGCGCGTCCAGGTAGGCCTTCAACAAGTAGACCGCGAGCGGCAGGCCCATCGCGATGTACGGGATGATGAGCGCCCAGCGCGTGTCGAGGATGCCGAGGTGGCGGAACATCGTCGACTGGGCGATGAAGTACGACTGGAGCGGCAGCAGCAGGCCCAGCGCGAACAGACCCATGGCCAGGGTGCGACCCCGGAACCGGTAGCGGCTGAAGGCGAACGCCGCGGCCGCGCCGATGACCAGGATCGCGGTCACGGCGACCCCCGTCACGACGGCGCTGTTGAGCGCGTACTGGCCGATGTGGCCGACCTCCCATGCCTTGACCCAGCGCCCCAGGTCGATCGACTCGGGCAGCGCGAACGGTGACCGGAAGATGGCCTGGTTGGTCTTGAAGCTGGACATGACCATCCAGATGAGCGGGAAGAAGAACACCACCGCCAGGAGCAGCAGGCCCGCCGACGCCAGCAGCCGCGGCAGGGTCCAGCGCGCGCCGAAGCCCTCGCTCATGCGCCGCCACCCGCGGCCTGCCGAGCGCCACGTGCGCGACGCGCCTGGAGCTGCGCGTAGCCCAGACCGCACGCGACCACGACCGCGGTGAGCACCACGGCCATCGCGGAGCCATAACCCACGTCGGCGTTGCGGAACACCGTCCGCACCAGGAGGGTGGTGGGGATCTCGGTCGCGCCGTACGGCCCGCCGTTGGTCATCACGAAGAACAGGTCGAAGCCCTGGAACCCGCCGGTCACGCGCAGCAGCACCGCGACGCCCAGCGCACCCCGGATCATGGGCACCTTGACCCGCCGGAACAGCGCCCACTCCCCCGCGCCATCCAGACGCGCCGCCTCGATGACATCCGAGGGCACCTGCCGGAACGCGGCATAGAAGATCATCATGTAGAAGCCGGCGTACACCCAGCCCGACACGACGCTGATGGACAACAGCGCGATGGATGGGTCGCCCAGCCACAGCCGCTGGAGGTCCTCCAGCCCGACCGCCTCCAGGAAGCCGTTGAGCAGCCCGAAGTCGGGGTTGTAGACGAACGCCCAGAGCACCGCGACCACGACCATGGGCAGCATCACGGGCGTGAAGATGGCGACCCGGAACCAGAGACCGCCGCGACGCATGCTCACGAGGCCGGCGAGGCCGAGCCCCACCAGGACCTCGAGGACGAGCGTCGCGGCGATGTACACGATCACGTGCAGGAACGAGGCACGCAGGAAGGTGTCGTTCATGGCTCGGGCGTAGTTGTCGAGGCCCACGAACGTCATCGGCCCGAAGCCGTTCCACTCGGTGAAGCTGAAGCCGACGGTGAGGATCATCGGCAGCAGCACGGCTGCCCCGAACACGGCGAGACCCGGGACCAGGAACAGCCACGGGGTGATGCGCCGGTCAGGGGTCATGGGGGTGCCGCGGAAGGGGTGCCAGGGTCGGTCGTCGGGAGCGCTGGGCGACCGACCCTGGACGGACTAGCGACCGAGCTGCTGGTCGAGCGCCGCGAGGGCGTCGGCCGGCGAGGCCTGGCCACCCAGGACGGCCGCCTCGGCTGCGTACAGCGCGTTGGCCATCTCCAGGTCGTAGCCCGTGTCCGGCGGCAGCACGACCGCGGGTGCGCCGGCGAGCAGCTCACCCAGGGCCAGCGACCGACCGTCCACCCCGGCGTCGGCCACGGACGAGGCGAGCGGGACGATCTCCGCGGCCACGTAGGCCTGGACGTTCTCGGGGCTGTTCATGAGCGCCAGGAACTCGACGGCGAGGTCCTGGACCTGGCTGTTGGCGTTGACCATGTAGCCGGTCTCGACACCGATGGCACTGCCCTGGTCACCCAGCGCGCCCTGGGGCATGGCCGGCAGGTTGACGAAGTCGAACTCGAGATCGGGCGCCTCGTCGATGGCCCAGCTGACCAGCCACGAGCCGATGGGATGCATCGCCGCGCGGCCCTGGAAGAAGAGCTGGGCACCCTCGTTGTCCGCGATGGAGTTGGCGCTCTCGTTGACGCAGGAGTGCTCACGCAGCTGCGCGATGTACCCGAACGCCTGCTCCCACTCTGGCGTCGAGAACCTCCCGTCGCCTGCCAGGGTGGCGTCATAGACATCCTCGCCCACGACCCGGGAGGCCATGTGGCTGAGCCAGTTGCCGGCCGCCCACAGGTCCTTGTTGCCGGTCGCGATGGGGATGACGTCCGCGGCCACGAGCGCATCGCACGCGGCGAGCAGCTCCTCGAACGTGGTGGGTGGCGTGATGCCGTGCGAGGCGAGGAGCGGCACGTTGTACCACAGGACGTTGGTGACGTCTGCGGTGTGCGGGAACAGCACGACCTGGCCATCGAGGGTCGCGGCCGTGAACAGGGACGGGTCGAGCAGACCGGCCAGCGGACCGCTCGCGACCGCCTCGGTCAGGTCCGCGGCATAGCCGTCCGCGGCACGCTGCGCCATGCGGCTGCCGGTCCACTCGAAGTAGATGTCCGGGGCGTTGGGGCTGGCCAGGAGCTGTGGCAGACCGATGGTCTGGTACAGGTCGTCATCCATGAACTCGATGTCCACGCTGACGCCCGGATGTGCCGCCTCGAACTGGGCGCCGATGGCCTCCCAGACGCGGATCCCGGCCTCGCCCGGCGAACCCATGGCGATGCGCAGCGTCCGGTCCTGGGCCACGGCGCCGCTCACGCTGCCCGCGACGGCGAGCGCCGCCACGGCCAATGCCGCGGTGACCGCCCTCCCGCGATGGTGTGTCCTCACGGATGTCCTCCTTCCAGCTCCGGCACCTCGCCCGGCCGGAACATCGTCCCGGTCAGGTCGGACAAGGTCATCTCCAACGCGTCGCCGAACACACGCACGCGTGCTCGGCGAAGCCTGATCTGGAACGGCCGCAGCTCGGCCGGTCCATCGGTGCCCAGTCGCCCCTCGGCGACCAGGTCCGCCACGCGGCGGAGTGCCTGCGCTCCCAGCTCGAACGCCACCAGCCATGGCCGGCACTCGTCGCGGAGCGCGGGGTTCGTGACCGGGCCGCGCAGCAGATGCGCCGCCGCGCCCAGCAGCCGGTCGGCGAGCGTGCCCAGCTCGGTGGCCGCGGCGACATCCTCGCCGCGTGCCAGGAGCGCCATGGCGTGCTCCAGGACCCCCGTCACGATGGGCGCGTCGTCCGTGGCCAGACACGACGAGCGCACGTTGTCCGCGAACAGCGCGAACGCGTCCGCATCCGCCTCCCCGGCGATGTCCCGGATGGCGCGTTGCCAGCTGGCCTCGGGGTCATAGCCCTGGGGGTCGGCGAGATAGTCCGCGATGGTCGCGAGCGGGATGAGCGACGCCTCCGCGAGCTCCATCGGGTTGGCGATGATGCCCGTCGCGGAGCGCCACAGGAACGGATCGCGGCCCCGATACGGACCGATGTGGAGCTCGTAGCCCATGGCCACGTCGTTGACCGGGTAGTTGTCCCAGTACGTCGGCGGGCGGAGCGCCTTGCGCGTGAAGGTGGCCGCGTCCGCGAGGTCGAGGGTCGGGGAGCAGATCGCGCGTCCGGTCCAGAACAGGTCGATGCGCGGGTCGATGCCGCTGCCCAGGGCCGCGAGGTACGGCTCCGTGCCGGTGCCCCAGTACACGAGCGGACAGACGATGAGCCGCGTGCCCGCGGGCAGACCCGCGAACACGCGCCCCACCAGGTCCACGTGCGCTGCCACGAGGTCCGGGTACGCCGCGATGTCCTCGGGGTGCTGCAGGTCACGCGGGATGTCGTCGAGGAACAGGCCGAGATGACGGATGCCCAGGTCCGCCACCGATCGCAGCTTGGCCAGGAGCGCCTGGACGTCGGCCGCGGCCGAGTAGCGGATGGACAGGCCGGGCGAGATGCACCAGGCGAGCTCCATGCCGGCGCCGGTGCAGCGGTCGACCAGCTCCCGGAGCCGCGCCAGCGCCTCGCCGCCGTATGGCTGGCGCCAGTCGCGTCGCAGCAGCGGGTCGTCCTTGGGCGCATACATGAACGTGCCCATGCCCCGGGCACCCATCTCGTCGACGCAGCGCAGTCGCTGCTGGTGGGTCCAGGGATGGCCGTAGAAGCCCTCGATGACGCCCCGGATGGCGAACGGCGAACCGGTCGCGGCCGTGCGCATCGGGTCCGTGGCGCGCATCGGGTCCGTGGCGCGCATCGGGTCCGTGGCGCCCATGGGGCCAGTGGCGCTCATCGGCCCCGAGGCGGAGGGGCCAATGGCGTTCATCGGGCCACCTCGCGCAGCAGCCGGTCGTTGCGGGCATCGCCGCCCGCCACGTTGCTGCTCGTGAACACGTCGGGGACGATGCCCCGGCCGACGAGCCGCTCCACGACCTCTGCGACGAGCGCGTTCACGATCGCCGCGCCCACCACCGTGGACGTGGGTGCGACACGGGATGGAAGCCCGGCCACCTCCACGGTCGCGTCCCCCACCACGCCGCCGTTGTCGATCACCACGGCCGCGACCTCGTGGAGACGCTGCGTCCCCAGGGAGCGGCTCTCGGTCGAGGTCGCGTGACGCAGGCTGGTGATGGCCACGACCCCCACACGCGCCTCCCGGGCGAGCCGCGCCAGCTCCACGGTGACCGCGTTGCTGCCCGAGTTGGAGGCGATGAGCAGCACATCACCGGGGCGCATCGGGTGGTGGTCACGCAGCGCGGCCGCCAGCCCCGGCAGTCGCTCCAGCGAGGTGCTCAGCGGCGCGTTGGCGTGGAGCATCAGGCCTTCGAACAGGATGGGCCGGACCCGGACGAGCCCACCTGCCCGATAGAACAGCTCCTCCGCGAGCATGTGGGAGTGACCCGAGCCGAAGGCATGCAGGTCATGGTCGGTCGCGAGTGCCTCGGTGACGAGGGCAGCGGCGGCATCGATGGCGGGCCAGGTGTCCGCGTCCAGGCGCTCGATGAGCCCTCGCAACGCGTCCAGGTAGCGCTGGCCACCCGAGCGGAGGACCTCATCCGTGCCATCCCGGCCGTTCATGCGACACGCCCCCATCGATACACGAGCGGTGCGTATGGACCCGGGTCCACCGACCCGCCGAGGCGACGGGCACCCATGAGCGGCCTGCTGTCCGCGCTCCGGACCCTCGCGGTCGGCAGACGCATCGCGACGTCCCGCTCCAGGCGGGTGCGCAGTGGATCGCCCGGCGTCATCAGCCGCCCGCCGAGCGCCACCGGCACATCGAGCGGTCCGCTGTGCGCAGCAGCGACCGCCGACGTGATGAGCAGCGTGAGCTCGTCGACGGCCATCGCCACGATCCCGGCCGCGACCGCATCCCCGGTCTCCGCGACCGCGAGCGCCACCGGCGCGAACCGGGCGATGTCATCGATGGGCCGGTCCGCCCGATGGATCCGGTCCGCCAGCCCCTCCAGCGGCCCGAACCGCTGCGTCACGGCCGCCTCGAGCGCGGTCGCCGGGCCGCGCCCGTCCCACGCGCGCAGCGCGGCACGGATCGCCTCGCGGCCGATCCAGGTGGCGCCGCCCTCGTCCCCCAGCAGGAAGCCGTGACCACCCAGGAGGCGTGGTGCCGTCTCGTCCAGCGGGACCACGAGGCAGGCCACCCCGGTGCCCACGGTCACGCTCACACCGGGCCCCAGCGACAGCGCCCCGGCATGCGCCGTGACGGCGTCATCCGCGAGCCACACCTCCGACGCACCCGTCGCCACGGCGACCAGATCGCACAGCCGGTCGCGCGCCGCGTCCGTGGTGGGCGCCGTGGTCAGGCCCAGCATCGCGCGGTCGATGGCCGGCGCACCGGCGTCCTGCCAGGCCCGCCCGACAGCATCGGCGACCAGGGCCACGCCGTCCCCATCGAGATGGCTCACACCCGCGACCTCGATGGCTTTCTCCATGCCCGGCACCAGGACCCGGATCGCCGACTGGCCGCCGTCCACTGCGAGCACCCGTCTCACCCCGCCCGCCGCCCCGCCACGGACGTCCCCAGGGCGCCCAGCGCCCCGGTGTCCAGGATGGCACCCGGAACGTCCGCCGTGAGCTGGTATCGATCGCCTCGATAGATGCAGTCGGCGGTCATGATCACCCGGCCGCGGGTGTCCGCATCGGTCATGCGCAGCCGCAGACACGCCTGGTCGTCCGGGATGGCCAGCAGCCGGCGGATGCGCCGCTCGGGGAGCACCGGCTCGATCGTCACCTGGGCAGCACCGGGCGCCAGCCGATAGCGTCGAGCGAGCAGCTCGTAGAGCGAGCCGTGGAGGTCCTCCCGCGTGAGCCCCGGCACGAGGGCGGCGGGGACGTGGACCGTCTCGATGGCCATCGGCTCTCCGCTGCCGAGTCGCAGCCGTGTGAACCGGATCACATCGGCGCCCGGCGAGATGCGCAGCTGTCCGGCCGTCACGCCATCCGCAGGACGTGTCTCGAACGCCAGTAGCCGGCTGCCCGGCTCGAGGCCCCGCTCGCGCATGTCCTGGCTGAACGACGTGAGCCCCAGGAAGCGCACCACCGGTCGTGGCAGCACGTATGTCCCGGAGCCATGGCGCCGCTCCACCAGCCCCTCCGCGACCAGCGCATCCGTGGCGTGGCGGACGGTCATGCGCGCCGCGTCCCAGCGCTGGCTGAGGTCACGCTCGCTGGGCAGCCGCTCGCCCGGCCGGGTGTTCGCGATGAGCTCGCGCAGACGCGCCCGGAGCACCTGCCGCGTCGCCTCCTCGCCGTCCCGCATGGCCGCAGAGTAGCCCGTGGGCGGCCGCGAATCAAGGCCTGATGTAGACCACTTGGCACGACCGACCCGCCGATCGGCTCGACCAGTCGGTGGACACT
>CAZYTQ010000041.1:0-26632 GCA_964650135.1 uncultured Anaerolineaceae bacterium
GCAGGGTAGCGGGTAACACCCGTCCGCCGCGAGGCGAGGACCAGCGCCACAGAGACGAGTCGGCTTCGGAGGCCCTTCCTCCGAAGCCGGGTGAAACGGGCAAGCTCTACCCGGAGCAAGGCCAAATAGGAGGACCGGCACGGCGCCTCGGCGTGCGTGCAAGGGGTGCATCGCCCCGCCCTCGGGTCGGCCGCTCGAGGCTTCGGGCAACCGGAGCCCTAGATGGATGACCGTCACCGCCGCATCCGCGGTGGGACAGGACTCGGCTTACAGGCCGACTCGCTGGCGTCTCGGCTGCGGCATCGCCGCGCATCTCCTCGCGCGTGGGGCATGCAGCGCCATGGGATCGCTGCCCGTGATCGGCTCGAGCCCTACTCCTCGTCGGCGCGAGCCTCGTCCTCGGCTCGAGCCCTACTCCTCGTCGTCGCGCCAGAGACCGGCGCGAGTGCATCCCTTGCAGGTATCGCGCGCCACGGACAGGTCACCCAGCGGCTCGGCCGCGTCAGGGCCGCCATACAGACACTCGGCCGAGTAGCTGACCTGTGAGCGTGGGCCGCCGCCCGTGGGTGTCAACCGTCGATGGACACAGCGTCGAAGACGGCTGGGCGGCAGCATCGGCTCGACCATCGGCAGGCTGCGGCCGACCAGCCCCCGCCACGGAGCACGCAGTGGCGCGCCGTCAGCGAGTGGCTCGGCGATGGGCACGACCGACTTGGTCCGCGCGAGGGCCACAGATACCGACTCCGAACGGCCGGGACGGCTTGACGCCCGGCTGAGGTGCGCAGCCTATGCCTCGGTCGAGGGCGGCGTCGATGGGCCTTCGGTACCGGGGGGTCAGGGGAGCGGTGGCTTGGCGCTCCTCGGGATCGGGCAGCCGGGGCCTCGGCGCGTCCTCGGGATCGGGCAGCCGGGGCTGATCGGCACCCATGTTCAGCTTCGTCGAACGCGCTGTCGTCCTGGGGGAGCTCAGGCGCCCGGATGACGCGGCCAGGCCGACGGATGTTCAGGCGCATCGAACATCCGTCGTGCTGAGAGCCCAGATGAGGCGCCTGGGACGCGTGCGAGGCGCATCGGACCGCTCCAGCTCGACCTGGGTGCCGATCCTGTTCGACCAACCTGAACGTGTGCGGCGATGGACGGGCCACGTGGGCGATGGACCGGGCCACGCGGGCGATGGACGGGCCACGTGGGCGATGGACCGGGCCACGCGGGCGATGGACCGGGCCACGCCGGCGATGAGCGGGCGGCGCGCAGCGACACGCCGCAAGAACACCCTTGACGAGCCCGGAATCGCCGCTACTATGGCGACAAGTGGCGCAAAGTGGTGACAAGTGGGGGCCAGTGGTGCCAGGAACGGTCGATACGGGCTCCAGTGGGGTCCGCGAGGCAGTCCCGGGACCACCGACGACCACGGGTCACGGCGCGACGGCAGTTGAGAGGTCCACGAGGGGCTGGTGTTCACCGGTGAGTACCGAGTGGCGGTCGACGACAAGGGACGCATCGCGGTCCCGGTCCGATTCCGCGCGGAGTTCGCAGCCGGCGGCCTGGTCAGCAAGTGGCTCGATGGCTGTATCGCGCTCCATCCACGCGCTGCCTGGGAGGCGATCGCCGCTCGCGTCGATCCGCTTCCGTTCACCGACGCCAGGGGCCGCGAGCTCCAACGCTTCCTGTACGGGACGGCGTTCGAGATCGAGCTCGACAAGCAGGGTCGATTGGTCGTCCCAGCCGTGCTTCGCACCTTCGCGAAGCTGGGCGACCAGGCCGTGATGGTCGGCTCACGCACCCATCTGGAGCTCTGGTCGCCCACCGCATGGGAGACCTGGAGCGATCGGATGGACCAGCCCGACGTGCTCGCGGAGCACCTCCAGGGACTGGGCATCTAGGCGTCGCACCACATGAGCCTCCGGGATCCGGGGGGACCGCTGGGACGGTCGGTCAGCTGATGGAAGAAGGGCACCTGCCCGTGATGGTGGAGGAGGTCATGACGGCACTCTCACCGCGCCCGGGCAGCTTCCACATCGATGGCACCGTCGGCGGCGGAGGGCACACCCTCCGGATCCTGGAGGCCGCCAACCCCGATGGTCGGGTGCTTGGCCTGGATGCGGATCCGCGCGCCATCGAGCGCACGGGCCGCCGGCTGGGCGCGTATGGCGACCGGCTGGTGCTCCGCAACGTCAACTTCGAGCACCTGGACGAGGCGGCCGCGGAGACGGGCTTCGTGCCTGCCGACGGCGTGCTCCTCGACCTCGGCCTCAGCTCGTTCCAGCTGGCCGAGCATGACCGGGGCTTCAGCTTCCGCGCCGAGGGGCCGCTGGACATGCGCTTCGACCCGACCACGGGTGTCCCGGCGAGCGAGCTCGTGGCGACCCTCGATGAGGACGCGCTCACACGTCTGTTCCGGGAGTACGGCGAGGAGCCCCATGCGCGACGCATCGCCCGGGCCATCGTGCACGCCCGCCACGAGGCCCCCATCGACACGGCCACGCGCCTCGCCGCGATCGTGGAGGCGGCCGTGCCCCGTCCACGCCAGCAGACACGTCGTCGGATCCATCCCGCGACGCGCGTGTTCCAGGCACTGCGCATCGCGGTCAACGCGGAGCTCGACGTCCTGCCTCGGGCGCTGGGGCGGGCCGTGGACGTCCTGCGCCCCGGCGGCGTGCTCGTCGTCATCAGCTACCACTCGCTGGAGGATCGCATCGTGAAGCGCTTCCTGGCCGCGGAGCGCCGCGGCTGCGTCTGTCCGCCGCTGGCGCCGGTATGCGTCTGTGGCCATGAGCCCAGGCTGGCCCTGGTGGGTGGCTCGAAGCCGCAGCTGCCGACCGAGGCGGAGGTGGTCGCCAACCCCCGGTCGCGGAGCGCCCGCCTGCGCGCGGCACGGAGGCTCGCCGCATGAGCGGCCACCGATCGTCACGGCGGCGCGACTATGGCCGTCGTCAGAAGGACGTCCGCGACCGGCGGTCGACCGACCTCGCGGTGGACCTCGAGGGCCCGACCGGATGGGCCCGCCCGAGCGCGTGGGCGAACCCCACGGCCCTGTCCTCCCTGCGACCCGCCACATCGCGCTCGACGCGCACCTCGCTCGACGGCGCGGGCGCCTGACGTTGGCCCTCCATCAGGGTGCCTCGCTGCGTGCGGGAGCGCTCGGCACCGCCATCCGCGGTGTCGACGAGCGACCCGCGCCATCGGTGCGGACAGCCCATGCGACGCCCATCGCACCCGCGGCCGGACGAGCGCGCGCGGTGTCGGCACGACCGCAGGCGACCGGTGGCCGTCCCAGGAGCCGGGCCGCGCTGGCACCGACCCGACCCGCCACGGACAGCCGTCCCGCCGCGCCGACGGTGCGCGTGGTGCCCGATCGCGCACCGGCGATGCGTCCCCGGACCATCGTCGCTCCACCGCCGCGCGCCCTGCCGCGTGCCGCCGGGCGCACCGGCCTGCGCTCGCTGGGCGTGGTGGTCCATCGGCCCCGGACGGCCATCGTCGGCACGCTCGCCATCGCCGCGCTGCTCCTCGCGGGTCTGTTCTACCTGAGCCAGACCCTCCAGGCGGCTGCGGCCCGCTACGAGCTGGATACCCTTGCCTCCGAGCGTGAGGCGCTGCTCCAACAGCTGCGATCGCAGCAGGGGGTGGTCACCCGCGTCGGCTCGGAGCCGCTCGTCGTCCAGTGGGCGCAGGGCGACCGCCTGGACTGGCTGGGCCCACGCGCCCGCTTCGGCACGCCCTGACCCACGATGTCCAGCCGGACCCACCGGCACTGGCGGAGCGCCGCCGTGCTGGGACTGCTGCTCGTCTTCGCTGTCGCGGCGGTCCTGCGCCTCGGGTTCTGGCAGGTCGCGATGGCACCCGAGCTCCAGGCGCGTGCCCAGGCACGTCTCCAGAGCGCGGCGACGGAACCGGCGCTCCGGGGCGACATCCTGGACCGACATGGCCGGGTCCTCGCGACCACGGCGTACCGCGACACCCTGGCCGCATGGCCGGTGCGCATCCAGGGCGAGCGGCGCACCCAGGTCATCGGGACGCTGGTCTCCGTCCTCGGGTACGACGACGAGCAGCGTGCGCTGCTGGAGGAGAAGCTGGATGGCAAGCGGGAGTACGCGGTCCTCGTCCGTGAGCTGACGGTCGCCCAGAGCGACCAGATCCGGGAGGGCATCGGCGCGGGTCGGCTCACCGGTCTCAGCCTCGAGCCACACGCCGTGCGGGTCTATCCCAACCCCGGCGGACAGCCGGACACCACCCTGGCCAGCCAGCTGCTGGGCTTCGTGATGACCAACGACGGTTCGGGCCAGTACGGCATCGAGGGGCGGTACGACGCCATCCTCGCGGGTGAGCCACGACGGATCGCCGCCGCCCGTGACCGCTATGGTCGCTCGCTCCAGAGCTCGGAGATGGTCATCGATCCCGGCCGGGACGGCCAGGATGTGACGCTGACCATCGACGCCACGCTCCAGCTGGCCCTCGAGAAGGAGCTCTACAGCGCGTGGATCGCCGACGATGCCAAGCGCGTGAGCGGGGTGGTGCTCGACCCGGACACGGGCGAGGTGCTCGCCTGGGCATCGGTGCCGGGCTATGACGCGAACCAGTTCGCGCGGGTGGCCAACCGTGATCCGAAGCTGTTCCAGGACCCCATCCTGAGCGAGGTCTACGAGCCCGGGTCGGTCATGAAGATGTTCACCGCCGCGGCAGCGCTCTCGACCGGGACGGTGACGCCCTCGACCATCGTGAACGACAAGCGGGCGATCTCGTTCGGTTCGACCCTCGTGCGCAACGCGGACAAGAAGGGCATGGGCAAGATCCCGTTCCGCGACGTCATCGCGTACTCCCGCAACGTCGGGGTGTCGAGGGTCGCGGCGCGGCTGGGCCGGACGACCGCCAAGTCGTCACTGGCGCTGTATCGCACGTGGGCCGCGCTGGGCATCGGCCAGCGCACCGGCATCGACCTCACCGGCGAGGTGGCCGGCATCGTGCCCGACCCCCGGGAGAAGGCGTGGACCGCGCTCGATCTCGCCAATCGATCGTTCGGCCAGGGCGTCGCGGTCACGCTCATCCAGCTCGCCACCGCGTTCACGCCCATGCTCGACGGAGGCCTGCGGGTGCAGCCCCACCTGCTGCGCGCCGTCGGAGACCAGCAACAGGAACGGATGCGTCCCCAGCGGGTGCTGGACAAGCAGGTCGCGCGCCAGACGCGGGCCCTGATGACCCATGTGACGGCGGCTGTGCCCTGGTACGCCCAGGGGTCGCTCATCCCGCACTACGAGGTGGGTGGCAAGACCGGCACCGCGCAGATCTGGCGACCCGCCCAGGGCCGCTATGACCCGGACACCTTCGACTTCACGTTCGTGGGCTATGTCGGTGGCGACGAGCCCCAGGCCGTGGTGGCCGTGCGCATCCACGAGACCGACCCGGACATCAAGGGCTACGGCGACCTGCGTCTCAACATCACCTCGTACGAGCTGTTCCGACGTGTCGCGCGCGACATCATCGCGACCCAGGACCTGCGCAAGTCCTCCGACCCGGACGCGGGGATGCCCGAGCCACGGAGCGCCGCCGAGCGGGTCCTGACCCCCGAGCGGTATGCCGAGAGCCGTGGGCGACGGCGGTGACCGCCGCCCCCTGTCCATCGACGATCCCGACCGCCCCCGGGCGTGCGCCACGGCCACGGGCCAGGGGCTCGACGCGTGCGACAATGCGCCGGACCGTGACCGAGGGGCAACGTCTGCCAACCACCGCGCTGACGCACTGGACCGCTGTCGACCTCGTGGCCTGGACCACGGGGGAGGCCATCCAGCCGGGCAGCCGTCCCATCCGGGGCGGCGCGGTCGATTCCCGGCTGGTCGTCCGCGACAGCGCGTTCTTCGCGCTGCCCGGCGAACGCACGGATGGCCATCGATTCCTGGCAGCGGCGCTGCAGGGGGGCGCCAGCGCACTGGTCGTGAGCGACCCGGCAGCCGCAGCAGAGGTGACAGCGCTCGCTACGGCGCATGACGCCACGATCGTCCGGGTGGCGGACACCGGCGATGCGCTGCGCGCCGCGGCCGGCGCGTGGCGAGCGACGTGGCACGGGCTGGCCGTTGGCATCACCGGATCGCTGGCCAAGACATCGACCAAGGAGCAGGTCGCCGATGTCCTCGCGGAGCAGGGCGCGGTCCTCCGGAACACGGGCAATCGGAACAACGAGATCGGGCTGCCGCTGACGCTCCTGGACCTTGCACCGGAGCACCGTGCGGCCGTCCTGGAGATGGGTCTGTATGTGCCGGGTGACATCGCGCTGCTGTGCGCCATCGCGCGGCCGTCCATCGGCGTGGTGACCGCCGTCCGCGGGGTACACCTGTCGCGCGCCGGCTCGCTGGACGCCATCGTGGCCGGCAAGCGCGAGCTGGTGGAGGCACTGCCCGCCGAGGGCACGGCCGTGCTCAACATGGACGACCCGCTGGTGGCGTCCATGGCCGGCCACACCGCGGCGCGGGTGCTGGGCTACGGCTTCGGCGCGGCCGCGGACGTGACGGCGACCGAGGTGGAGCCACGAGGTGTGGCGGGGATGCGCTATCTGCTGCGGCTGCCCGACGGCAGCGGGACGCCCGTGACGACACCCGCGCTGGGGCGTCACTCGGTCCACAACGGGCTGGCCGCCGCGGCCGTCGGGTTCGCGGCGGGCATGGACGCGGCGTCCATCGCACGGGGCCTGGCACGCGGCTCGCTGGCGCCCCACCGCACGACCCTCGTGGAGACCCCTCGCTGGCGCATCCTCGATGACAGCTACAACGCCGCACCCGACTCGATGCGCGCCGCGCTCGACCTGCTCGCCAGCCTGCCCGGCCGCCACGTCGCGGTCCTGGGCGAGATGCTGGAGCTGGGGGACGCGACGAGGACCACCCAGGCGCACCGGGAGGTGGGGGCCGCGGCTCGGGCCACCGCGGACGTCCTGGTGGTCGTGGGGGAGGGCGCGCGTGGCATCGCGGATGGTGCCATCGCGACCGGCATGGACCCTGCCCGCGTGAGCCTCGTCGCTGACCGGGGCGCGGCCCGGGACCTGCTGCTGACCGAGGTCCGGGATGGCGACACCATCCTGGTCAAGGCATCGCGTGGCGCGGCCCTCGAGCTGCTGGTCGCCGACCTCTCGGCGGCGGGTGCGCCAGCCATCGAGCACGGCGCGTGAGCGGCATCGCGGGCATCAGCGTCACCGCCGGCGCGCTGCTGCTCATCGGCTGCCTGGCCGCGTTCTTCGCGACGGTCATCCTCTTCCCGCCCTTCATCCGCTTCGTGCGTGGGCTGGGCATGGGCAAGCGCATCCGGGTGGACGGCCCGCAGTCGCACTACAGCAAGGAGGGCACGCCCACCATGGGCGGGCTGCTCATCATCCTCGTGGTGGGTGGTCTCGCCCTGGTGCTCGAGCTGCTGCGTGGCTCGTTCATCGATGGCGGGACGTTCGCGCCGCTCGCCACGCTCGGCCTCGTGGGGCTCCTGGGCACGGCGGACGACTGGCTGAACGCACGCACCGGTGACGGCATCCGGGCCCGCCACAAGCTGTTCTGGCAGGTCATCGTCGCGGTCCTCATCGCCTATCAGGTCCAGGACACGTATGACATCACGGCCATCGCCGTGCCCTTCGTGGGCAGCGTGGGCATCGACCCGTGGCTGTACATCCTGTTCGCGGCGTTCGCGATCGTGGCCACCAGCAACGCGGTCAACATCACCGATGGCCTCGATGGCCTGGCGGGTGGGCTGTTGGTGTTCGCGTTCATCGGCTTCATGGCCATCGCGGCGCTCAACACGCGGCCCGTCCAGCCGAACCTGGCCATCCTGTGCGCGATCATCATCGGGTCGCTGCTGGGCTTCCTGTGGTTCAACGCCCATCCCGCCCAGGTGTTCATGGGTGATTCCGGGGCGCTCGGGCTGGGTGCCACCCTGGCGGTCGTGGCGCTCGTCACCGGCCACGTGATGCTGCTGCCCATCATCGGTCTCGTGTTCGTGCTGGAGACCGCGCAGGACATCGCCCAGATCCTGTGGTTCAAGTGGAAGGGCCGTCGCCTGTTCCGGATGGCGCCCCTGCATCACCACTTCGAGCTGGCCGGGTGGCCCGAGGAGAAGATCACCATCCGGTTCTGGATCGTGGGTGGTCTCTCGGCGCTCATCGGGGTGGCCTTCTACCTGGGTACGCGGGCGACGCTCCAGTGACCGGCCCTGACGCCGCGGCGCCGCCGGATGCGGCCCCCATCCCGCTCGAGGGCCTCACGCTCGACTCCTTCGCGGGCCGTCCCGTGGCGGTCCTCGGTCTCGCCCGCAGCGGCGTGGCGCTCGCCCGGTTCCTGGCCGACCGGGGTGCCCGGGTCACGGCCTATGACGGCCGGACCGCCGAGGACCTCGCCGATGCCATCGACCAGCTGGGTGGTCGACCGGTGGAGCTGCGTCTGGGCCCAGGGGTCGACCCGGCGGATGTCCTCCGGGGCCAGGCGTTGGTGACCACCTCGCCATCGGTCAGCAGCCGGTACCCGACCACCGAGCCGCGTCTCCGCGCGGCGCTGGGTGCCGTCGAGTCCGCGGGCCGCGTGCCGGTCCTGAGCGAGATCGACCTGTTCCTCCGGCTGTGCCCCGCACGCACCGTGGGTGTCACGGGGACCAAGGGCAAGACCACGACCAGCTCGCTGGTGGCATCGGTCCTGGCGCGCGGCCGGGCGCCGGTGGTGCTCGGCGGCAACATCGGCGCGCCGCTCGTGGAGCGACTCCCGGAGCTCACGCCGCAGCACCTCGTGGTCGTGGAGCTCTCGGAGCTGCAGCTGCCCACCCTGTCGCGAGGCACGGACATCGCGGTCTACACCCATGTCACCGCGGACCATCTCGATCGTCACGGGGACGTCGACGCGTATCGCGCCGTGAAGCGGCTGCTGGCGCGGCTGGTGCCCGAGGGTGGCGGCCTGGTGCTCAACGACGAGGACCCGGTCAGCCAGGGCTGGGACGATGACAGCGCGGGTCGCGTGGTGCGCTACCGGCGCTCCGCGCCGACCCCGGGTGGCGTGGGCGTGGAGCATGGCTGGATCGTGGCGGACGGGGTCGCGCCGCTGGGCGGCGGGTCGCGCATGGCGGGCCGGGTGATGCCCCTCGATGCCATCCGCCTGCCGGGATGGCACAGCGTGTCCAACGTTGCGGCGGCGGTCGCGACCGGGCTCCTGTGGGGCATCGACCCCATCGCCATCCGCGAGGGCGTGGAGTCGTTCCGGGGGGTGGAGCATCGGCTGGAGCCGGTGCTGGAGCACGATGGCGTGCGCTTCGTGAACGACTCCCAGGGCACCCAGCCGGATGCGGTCATCGCGGCCTTGCGGGCGTTCCCGGCGCCTGTGGTGCTCATCTGCGGCGGCCGTGCCAAGGGCGTGGACATGGGCGACTTGGCGGCCGTGGTCGCCGAGCGAGCCACCGCGGCCGTGCTCATCGGGGAGAGTGGGCCGGAGCTCGGCGCCGCGTTCCGGGCCGCCGGTCTGGAGGTCACCGAACGGGCCGGTGACATGGTGGATGCCGTGGCACGGGCGGAGCGCCTCGCCCGCGCAGCGCTCGCGGACCAGCCGGCGCGCGGATCGGACTCGCCGCCCGCCACCGTGCTGTTGAGCCCGGCCGCCGCGAGCTTCGACATGTATCGTGACTACGAGGCACGTGGCCGCGCGTTCAAGGACGCCGTGCAGGCACGGTCCGTACAGGCCAACCGACCCTCGGGGACCACCGGGTCGAGCCGCCGATGAGCTCCACGGCACGCCCTCGCTCCTCCGCCCAGGTCCCCCCACCAAGCGGCCAGCCGTCCGCGCTCGCGCGCAACGGCATGCTGGCGCCGGGTCGCGGGGAGAAGGGGAGCTCCCCGGCGTCGGCCAGGGCCACCTCGACGCCGGCCGCGGCGATGCCCGGCGATCGCACCCGCCAGGCAGGGCGACGCTCGGCGGTCGTCGCGGCGCCCGTGGACGCCCGGCTGCTGCCCCGCCCCTCGGCGCGCGAGAGCGCGGCGGGACGCGTGGTCCGAGGCCCCATACGGGAGCGTCACGAGGCGGATGCCATCGTCATCCTGGCCACCGTGGGCCTCGCCGCGATGGGCGTGCTGATGAGCTACTCCACCGGGGCCGCGGCCATCGGCGTCCGCCAGGACGCCATCCAGAACGTGCTGGGCCCGGAGATCGTGTGGGTCACCCTGGGCATCGCCGTGATGGCCCTCGTGAGCCGCGTCGACTACCGCTTCCTGCGCCTGGTCTCCATCATCGCGTTCGGCGTCGCGCTCGTGCTCCTGGCCCTCCTCCTCATCGCCCCGGAGCTGGGCCCCATCTCGGTCAAGGAGGTCGGTGGCGCGGCCCGCTGGCTGGTCATCGGCGGCACCGACGAGGGCGGTGGCCTGAGCGTCCACCCGGCCGAGCTGGGCAAGGTCACCCTCATCGTGTATCTCGCCCACTGGATGGCGCGGCGGGGCAGCTCCATGGGCAGCCTGCGTCGGGGCACCATCCCCTTCCTCATCATCGCGGGGTCGACCATCGGGCTCGTGGCGATGGAGCCGGACCTGGGCACGACCGGTGTCATCACGCTCACGGCGTTCACGATGTTCTTCGTGGCAGGTGGCAGCATCCTCCAGCTCGCGCTGATGGTGCCCGTCGGCATCCTGGGCGTGTGGGCCTACATCAACACCAACTCCTACCAGCTGGAACGGTTCCAGACCTTCTTCGACCCCTGGCACGCCGGCAACGCGGGGTACCAGACGGTGCAGGGTCTGCTGGGCCTGGGCATGGGGGGCCTGTTCGGCACGGGGCTCGGGACCTCACAGGTGCCGGGCGGGCTCCATCTGCCCAATGCCGACAACGACTTCGTGTTCGCGATGGTGGGCCAGGAGCTGGGCATGCTGGGGGCCCTGGTGGTCATCGGGCTGTTCGTGGTCATCGCGTGGCGGGGCATCGGTGTGGCGCGGCGGGCTCCCGACGAGTTCGGCTCGCTGCTCGCCCTGGGTGTCTCGGTGTGTCTCGTGTTCCAGGCGTTCATCAACATCGGCGTGGTGCTCCAGCTGCTGCCGCTGACCGGCATCACGCTGCCCTTCGTGAGCTCCGGCACCTCATCATTGCTGGTGAGCTTCGCTGCGGTGGGTATCCTCCTGTCCGTCTCCCGCGAGACCGTGCGCGAGGACGAGGAAGCACGAGGGACCATCGACGATGCGCATCATGGTCGCGGCCGGGGGCACTGGCGGCCACATCTTCCCCGCGCTGGCCGTGCTGCGGACCCTGGGTCGGCGACGGCCGGACCTTGAGGTCATCTGGCTGGGCGGCCGGCGAGGCCTCGAGTCGGAGGTCGTCCCGTCCGCGGGATATCCGCTCGACCGTCTCTGGCTGCGCACCCTGCGCACCGTGGACCTGAGCGTGGCGACCATCACCGATCCGCTGCGTCTCGGCGCGTCGGTGCCGCAGGCGGTGGCGCTGCTCGCCCGCCGGCGACCGGACGTGCTGTACGCGACGGGGGGATATGTGGCCATCCCGGCGCTCGCGGCAGCTGCCACGCTGCGCATCCCATCGCTGCTCTGGGAGGGCAACCGGCTGGCGGGCCGGAGCGTGCGCGCCACGGCGCGACTGGCGAGCGCGATCGCGGTGTCATATGCCGAGACCGGCACGGAGCTGCCCGGGCGGACGTATCACACGGGCACGCCGACGCGCGACCTGGCGAGCGCGGATCGGTCCGCGGCACGTGACCGGCTGGGTGTCCCGGACGACCTGCCGGTGCTCCTGGTGTTCGGTGGCTCGCAGGCCGTGCGGCGCTTCAACGAGGCCGTCATCGGCGCGCTGGCGGACCTCGTGGAGCGGCTGGTCGTCATCCACGTGGCTGGCGAGGCGGGCATGATCGATGCCGAGGCCGCCCGGCAGAAGCTCCCCGAGGGGCGTCGCGACCGATACCGGCCCGCCGCGTTCCTGGGCGACGAGATGGCCGATGCGCTCGTGGCGGCCGACCTGCTGGTGGGTCGCGCGGGATCGTCCACGCTCGCCGAGGCGACCGCCGTGGGTCTGCCGCTCATCGTGGTGCCGTATCCCCACGCCGCAGGTCACCAGGCCGCCAACACCCGGGAGCTGCTCGCTGCGGGTGGTGCGCGGCTGGTCCGCGACGAGGACTTCGGGCCGCAGACGCTGCGTGAGGCTGCCGAGCTGCTGGCCGACCCGGCGCGCCTGGGCCCGATGCGCGATGCGAGCCGGTCCGTGGGCCGACCGAGCGCGGCCCGGGTCACGGGCGAGCTGCTGGAGGCGCTCGCGGCACATGCGCCGCTGCCGGATCCCGCCGTGGTCGCGACCGCCGCCCGGACCGCCCCGTGACAGGCCTGTCCGCGATCCCGACCCCGAGCGGCGCATGAGCGGCTCGATGTCGGACCCGGTCGTCACGCGTCGCCTCGACGAGCCCCAGCAGCTCCGCCTGGGCACGGACATCCAGCGTCGGCTGGGGGTCAAGACCTCGCGTGACGAGCCACTCGCGCGCTTCACCACGATGCGGGTGGGTGGGCCCGCGGACCTGTTCGCGGAGGTCCGCAACCTGTTCGAGCTGCGCGCCATCGTGCGTTTCGCGAGGTCCCGCGACGTTCCCCTCACGTTGCTGGGCCGGGGGTCGGACCTGGTCATCAGCGACCGGGGCATCGGTGGGCTGGTGGTCAAGGTGTCGGCGCAGCAGGTGCGCATCGAGGACGACCTGGTCATCGCCGATGCGGGTCTGCCCATGGCCAAGGTGGCCACGCTGGCCAAGGAGGCGGGTCTGACGGGCATCGAGTTCGGGCTGGCCATCCCGGGCACGCTGGGGGGTGCCGTGTGGGCCAACGCGGGGGCTCATGACGGCCAGATGGCGGACGTCCTGGCGCGGGCCGGCGTCATCGGTCCCGATGGCACCGAGGAGGAGCTCGACGCCTCCGCTCTCGGTCTGGCCTATCGCGAGAGCCGGCTCAAGCACGCCCCCGAGGGCCGCCCGGACGTGGTCACCAGCATCACCCTCCGGCTGCGCCACGACGAGACGGCCGCCATCTCGGAGCGTCTGGATGCCATCCGCCGCTGGCGCCAGGCGCATCAGCCACTGGGCATGCCGTCGGCGGGCAGCACGTTCCGGAACCCGCCCGGCGATTCCGCCGGCCGCATCATCGACATGCTGGGCCTCAAGGGGCTGCGCGAAGGCGGTGCCTCGGTGAGCGAGAAGCATGCGAACTTCCTGGTCAATGACCAGCGCGGCACGGCCAGCGACGTGCGCAGGCTGGGCGACCGGGTGCGTGCGACGGTGGCACGCGAGACGGGCATCGACCTGGTCTACGAGGTGGTGTTCGCGGGCGACTGGGCCGACCTGGATGCTCTGGCTGCGGAGACGGACGCATGAGCGGGTCGACGGGCTGGCCGACCCTGCCGCCGACGCCCATCGCGGTCCTCATGGGCGGTCCCTCGGCCGAGCATGACGTGTCGCTCGTGTCCGGCCGGGCCATCGCGAACGCGCTCGTCGATCGTGGCCATGCCGTGTCCGGCTGGTGCATCGACCTCGACGGCCGCTGGTGGGGGCTGCCGGTGTCGGCGCTGGACGCCACCATCGAGCCCGGTCGCTTCGACGACCCGGCGACGCTCGGCGCCGATGGGCCGCTCGGCGCGGGCATGGCGCTGGACCGGATCGGCGCGTCGGTCCCAGCCACACGACCCGTGGTGTTCCCGGCGCTCCATGGCCCGTTCGGTGAGGACGGCACGGTGCAGGCCCTCGTCGCCTCGGCGGGTCTCGTGTGCTGTGGCTCGGGCGTGGGCGCGTCGGCCATCGGCATGGACAAGACCCTCGCCAAGCGCATCTGGGCGGCCGCGGAGCTGCCGGTGCTGCCGTGGCTCGAGGTGACCGCGCATGACTGGCGCGAGCGGCAGCGCGAGGTGGTCGCCGACATCGAGGCGTTCGCGGCGGAGCTCATCGAGCCGCGCGTGGTGGTCAAGCCCGCGCGTCTCGGGTCCAGCATCGGCATCAGCATCGTGCGCCGCGCGGACGAGCCACCAGAGCTGGAGCGAGCGATGGACCTGGCGCTCCGCTTCGACGACCTGGTGCTCGTGGAGCCGGCCCTCGATCATCCCCGCGAGCTCGAGGTGGCGGTCATCGGTAACGGACGAGCCGCGCTGGAGGTGTTCGGGCCGGGCGAGATCGTGCCCGGCCGCGAGTTCTACGACTTCACCGCCAAGTACCGCTCCGATGCGTCACGCAGCATCCTCCGGCCGGACCTCGAGCCGCAGCTGGCCGCGGACCTGCGGCGGGTCGCCGCGGAGTCGTACCTGGCCATCGGCGCATCCGACTTCGCGCGCGTGGACTTCCTGCTCGATGCCGACGGCACGGCCTGGCTCTCGGAGATCAACACCATCCCCGGGTTCACACCCATCAGCCTGTTCCCCCAGCTGTGCGGGGTCGCCGGCCGCGGGTTCGGTGCCGTGTGCGAGCGGATCGTGGGTCTTGCCCTGGAGCGTCACGCGGCACGCCTGGCACGTCGGCTGACACGCGCCGACCTGCCCTGACATGCCGCTGCGACACGAACGGCCCGTCGCGGGCCGCCGACCGGACCCGACGCGGCCCGCGGGCAGGCCTCGCCGCCGGGTCCCCGCGTGGCCCAGGATCGTGGGCGTGGCGGGGATGGTCGCCGTGCTCGGTGGCGGCTGGTGGGCGCTGAGCGACCCGATGTTCCAGGTGGGCGCCGAGCAGGTGACGGTGGATGGCGCCCACTTCACGAGCGAGGCGCAGGTGCGCCAGCTCACGGGACTCGTGGGTGACGCCAGCGCCTCGGTGTTCGCGCTGGCCACGCGGCGCATGGAGACATCCATCGAGCAGCTGCCGACGGTCCTGCGCGCGGATGTCCGGGCGATGCTGCCCGACCGTGTCGAGGTGCATGTCACGGAGCCCGAGCCCATCGTCGGCTGGCGGCTGCCGAGCGGCGTCTGGCTGGTGGATGTGGAGGGCACCGCCCTCGCACGGCTGGACGCCGCGGCGTCGAGGGCGCTGGGCGACGGCTGGACCGGCTCGAGCCTGCCGCTGGTGGACGATGGTCGTGTCGGCCGGACGCTGGCGGTGGGGGCTCGTCTGGACCCCATGGATCTCGCGGCGGTCCGGCTGATGGGCGCCATCACGCCCGGCATGATCGGGAGCGCGGCGCCGGGGCTCGCGCTCGAGGTCGACGACGATGCGGGGTTCGTGCTGTCGTGGCCGGGTCATTGGCGCGCGGTGTTCGGTCATTACAGCCCGACGCTGCTGTCGACCGAGCGCATCCCCGACCAGGTGCGCTGCCTGGCGGCGCTCCTGGGTGAGCGGGAGCGGACGGTGGATGGCGCCACGCTCGCGATCGCGGGCGATCGATGCGGCACGTTCGTGGCAGGCACGCCCGAGCCCACGCCCACCCGTTCCCCGCGGCCCACGCGGACGCCCCGCTCGGACGACGAGGTCGAACCGACACGGCGACCCCGGGCGACCCGACGACCATGATCCCGGGCGACCCGACGACCATGGCCCCAGGCGACCCGACGACCCGTGTCCGGTGGACGCGACACAGCCGGGCGCATCTGCGACGATGGGCGGCGCAGGGACGGGCCGGGGCCCGGCGGCCCGTGACGAGCCGTGACGGAGCGTCCGCATGATGGGAAGGGGAGCGGTGGAGATCGAGGCGGTCCTCGTCGCGCTCGACATTGGCACGAGCAAGGCGGTGGCACTGGTCGGCGAGGTGACCCGCGAGGGCGTCATCAGCGTCATCGGCAAGGGCATCGTGCCCGCGAGCGGGCTCAAGAAGGGGGTCGTCAACAACATCGAGCAGACCGTGGGCTCGATCCGCCAGGCGGTGGACTCGGCCGAGCGGCTCTCGGGCATGCGTCTCGAGGCGGCCTTCGTGGGTGTCGGTGGCAGCCAGGTCGAGAGCCTCAACTCGCGGGGTGCGGTGGCCGTCAGTGGCCCCCATCGCGAGGTGAGCCGCGAGGATGTCGAGCGGGCGACGGAGGTGGCGCGGGCCGTGCAGATCCCCTCCAACCGGGAGGTGCTCCACGTCCTGCCGCGCGACTTCGTCGTGGATGGCCAGGAGGGTGTCAAGGACCCCATCGGCATGAGCGCCGTGCGGCTCGAGGTCGAGACCCACATCGTGCACGGCTCGGCCACCGCGCTCCAGAACCTGACCAAGTGCGTCCGCCAGGCGGGGGTGCGTGTGGACGAGCTGGTCATCGCCTCGCTCGCCTCCGGCGAGGCGGTGCTGTCCGAGACCGAGCGGGAGCTGGGCGTCGCGGTCGCGGACATCGGCGCCGGCACGACCGACCTCGCGCTGTACCTCGAGGGCTCACCGTTCCACACGTCGGTGCTGCCGCTGGGGGGCATCAACGTCACCAACGACGTGGCCATCGGCCTCAAGACCAACCTCGTCGCGGCGGAGCAGCTCAAGCTCCGGTTCGGCACGGCCGACCCGTCGACCGTGGGCGATGACGAACGCATCGCGCTCGACCTCGTGGGCGAGGAAGGGGACCGGACCGCGGATCGGCTCGATGTCGCGCGCATCATCGAGGCACGCACCCGGGAGATCCTCGAGAAGCTGGGCGAGCAGATCCAGAAGGGCTCGCATGGCCATCGACTGCCGGCAGGTCTCGTGCTCACGGGTGGCGGCGCGCTGCTCGCCGGGACCGCGGACCTCGGACGCGAGGTCCTGGGGATGCCGGTCCGGGTCGCCACACCCTCCGGTGTCGATGGGCTGACGGACGGGCTCCTGTCACCGGCCTACTCGACATCCATCGGCCTCCTCCGCTGGGCGGCACGGGTGGTCACGGCCCACGAGCCGGTGCGCTACGAGTCGGCACCCGCCAATGGGTCGCTGAGCCGGATGCGGGAGTGGTTCCGGACGCTCTTCCCCTGACCGGCAGCGCCACGAGGTCGCGGCGGGTCGCGCCGATGGCGGCCGGGTCGTGAAGCGGGAGCGCCTGCATGTGTCCACCGCATCACGACGGGGCCTGTTCGACCTCACGGATGCCTGCGCCCGGTTCGTGGCGGAGGAGGGAGACGGCCTGCTCTCCGTGTTCGTGCCCCACGCCACCGCAGGCGTCGTGGTGGTGGAGCTCGGCGCGGGGTCCGACCGGGACCTGGAGACGGCGCTCGATCGCCTGTTGCCTCGTGACGACCGATACCGCCACCGTCACGGGTCACCGGGCCATGGCGCCGACCATGTCCTGCCCCTGCTCGTGTCGCCCTCGCTGACCGTGCCGGTCCACGATGGCCACCTGGCGCTCGGCACGTGGCAGTCCATCGCGCTGCTGGACCCCAACCCCGACCACCATGGACGCGAGGTCCTCCTGGGCTTCGTCGCCGGCTGACGCTGGAGGACGGGCGGTCGAGCGAGCGCGCCCGCCGACGGTCCGGCGGTTCCCGGCCGAGGGCTGCCGGCCAGCCGATCCGGCGGTCCGAGGATCCGCCGCGCTGGGTCCGGTTTGCCATGACCGCGCGGCCACCTCCCGGTCTATACTCCCTCGACGTGTGACGCCACCTGGGACGCTGTGCCATGGGCCCGGCCAAGCGGCATGCGGAGAGGAGCCGCGGGCCGGGGTACCGGCCCACCGCGGGCCGGGGTACCGGCCCACCTGGAGCCGGAGGAACCCCCACCATGCCGCTGCGATCCGACTCGGAGAACTTCGCGCTCATCCGGGTGATCGGCGTCGGCGGGGGAGGCAGCAACGCCGTCAACCGCATGATCCGCGCCGAGATGATGGGTGTGGAGTTCATCGCGGTGAACACGGATGCGCAGGCCCTGCTCCAGTCGGACGCCCCCCACAAGATCCGCATCGGTGACAAGA
Organism: uncultured Anaerolineaceae bacterium; assembly: GCA_964650135.1. Classification (GTDB taxonomy): domain Bacteria; phylum Chloroflexota; class Limnocylindria; order Limnocylindrales; family CSP1-4; genus JAFMJV01. Next base: position 17,787 of record CAZYTQ010000041.1, read on the forward strand.
TCACGCGTGGTCTGGGCGCGGGCGGTGACCCCGGGGTCGGTCAGCGGGCGGCCGAGGAGGACACCGAGAAGATCGCCGAGGCGCTCAAGGACTCGGACATGGTGTTCATCACCGCTGGCATGGGTGGCGGCACCGGCTCGGGTGCGGCACCGGTCATCGCGGAGATCGCCCGGGACCAGGGAGCCCTGACCATCGGTGTCGTGACCAAGCCCTTCGGCTTCGAGGGCGCCAAGCGTCGCCTCAACGCCGAGAAGGCGAGCGCGGAGCTCAAGGACAAGGTCGATACGCTCATCACCATCCCCAACGACCGGCTCAAGGACGTGGTCGCCAAGGACACCTCGATCGTGGACGCGTTCCGGGTCGTGGATGACGTGCTGCGCCAGGGCGTCCAGGGCATCAGCGACCTGATCACGGTGCCCGGCCTCATCAACCTCGACTTCGCGGACGTGCGGGCGATCATGAAGGAAGCCGGCTCGGCGCTCATGGGCATCGGTCGAGCGTCCGGCCCCGATCGGGCCATCGAGGCCGCGCGGATCGCGACCTCCAGCCCGCTGCTGGAGGCCAACATCGCGGGAGCCCAGGGCGTCCTGTTCAGCATCTCGGGCGGCCCTGCGCTCAGCCTGTCGGAGGTCGAGGACGCCGCGGCGATCATCAAGGAGACCGCGGACCCGGAGGCGAACATCATCTTCGGCACGGTCATCGACGAGCGGATGGGCGAGGAGATCTCCATCACCGTCATCGCGACCGGCTTCGACGCGAGCCGCAAGATCCCGCAGCACCGGGCGAGCACGCCCCAGCCCGTCGTGGTCTCGACCTCCAGCCGCGAGGCGGGCCGCGACTACCTCCGGGACCTCCACGAGGAGCGCGCGGCCGTGCCGGTCACGGCGGATGCCGCCACGGTCGCGGTGCCCATGGCGCAGGCGACGGCACCCACGGCCCCCGTCGCGATGCCCCAGGAGGCCTGGGTGCCACCCGCGCAGTCGATCGCGCCAGCCCAGCCGGCCGAGATGACGCGACCGGGCGTGAACGAGGTCGAGGACCTCGACATCCCCGCGTTCCTGCGCCGCAACCCCAACCGCTGACGCGCGCCGGACACCCGTCCGGCACGAGAGGTCTGACACGGACACGGACGGCGACCGGTCCATCGACGCGTCAGCGATCGCGCGGTATGCGCGTGCCCGTGACCGCGTCCTGGCGGAGATCTCAAGTGCTGCCGCCCGCGTCGGCCGAGACCCGGCTGCGGTCCAGCTCGTGGCCGTGTCCAAGACGGTGCCCGTCGAGTCCCTGGCCGCGGCCGTCGCCGCCGGCCTCGTCACGCTGGGGGAGAACCGCGTGCAGGAAGCCGCGGCCAAGATGCCGGCGCTCGCGGGTGTCGAGTGGCATCTGGTGGGCGGGCTGCAGTCGAACAAGGCGGGCCGGGCGCTGGGGCTGTTCGCCGTGATCCAGTCCGTCGATACGCTGTCGCTCGCCGAGCGGCTGTCGCGGCTGGCTGTGGGACGTCCCGCGGCCAGCGATCCGGTGCGGATCCTGCTCCAGGTGAACGTGGATGCCGACCAGGCCAAGGCTGGCTTCGAGGTCGATACGCTCGAGCGGGACCTCGAGGCTCTGCTCGAGCTGCCGGGGCTGCGGATCGAGGGCCTCATGACGGTCGGTCGACAGGTGGATACGCCTGCGGAGGCCCGGTCCACGTTCGTGGCCCTGCGGCGCGTGTCGGAGACGCTCCGGACGCGATACCCGGGGCTGGGCCCGACGCTCTCGATGGGCATGAGCGAGGACTATGCCGTCGCGGTAGAGGAGGGGGCGACCATCGTGCGCGTGGGCCGCGCATTGTTCGGTGAGCGGCCACGCGACGGGGAGCCCGCCACACCCGCCGAGCTGCCACGCGACCGGGAGCCCGCCACACCCGCCGAGCTGCCACGCGACCGGGGAGTCGGACGCGGGCCGAGGCGGCCCTGACTGATGGGCGCATCCATCGCGATCATCGTCAAGCTGGCCGTGCTGGTGCTGTGGCTGCTCATCGTGGGCCGAGTGCTCGTCAGCTGGGTCGACCCGCGCGGGCGCAGCGAGCTGACGCGCATCCTGGTGCAGCTCACCGAGCCCATCCTGGCGCCGGTCCGTTCGGTGATGCCGCGGACCGGCATGCTCGACCTTTCGCCGCTCGTGGTGATGCTGGTCTTGGGCGTGGTCCTTCGGGCCGTCCTCTGAGATGGCGCCCGACGCCACCGGTGGGGCGGGATGTCGGCTCACGATCCGGATCACGCCGCGTGGCGGTCGCGACGCCGTCGATGGCGTGGATGCCGACGGCCGATTGCGGGTCCGGGTGGCGGCGCCACCCGTCGACGGTGCCGCGAACGAGGCGCTGATCCGCCTGCTCCGCCGGGAGCTCGGCGTGGGCCGGCGAGGGGTGGTCCTCGTGGGAGGGGCGACCAGTCGCGAGAAGCAGTTGTGGCTGGCGGTGCCCGTGGAGCTCGTGCGGGAGCGCTGGCCAGGACTCACCGTGGAGGCATCGGCCGGCCCGACCTGAGCCGGCGCGGCAGCGCCCGTGCAGCCGCCCACCGAGTCGCTGCGCGCCGAGTCCTCCCAGATACCCGGCGTATCGGCGAAGCAGTCGCTCCCCGGTACCACTGGACTCACCTTCGGCAGCCACCCGATGGCGCCAGACGGCCTGCCCCTTCGTCGGAGCGCCCACTTCCTGGGCGGGGTGTCGGCGGAAGCCGGCCCGAGCAGGCTCGCGACCGTCCACCCGCCCACCGGTGACCGTCCACCGGGCCTACCGATGGCCGCGCCACGGGCCGCGGTATACTGCGCAACCTCAGGGCGATTGGCTCAGTCGGTTAGAGCGCACGGTTCACATCCGTGAGGTCACTGGTTCGAATCCAGTATCGCCCACCACGATCCTCCGATGGGGACACCGGGCTGTCCTGACCGCCAGGGTGTCGTGCGATCCGGCACGAGCGCTCGGTGACGCGGCCGGCCGAACCGCTCAGCGACGCAGCTGGCCGACCGCCTCCCGGACGCTCGCGCGCACCGTTCGCATCCGGTCGAGCACAGCCTCGTCCACGGCCATCGCCTCCAGCGTCGTGCCTTCCGGCTCCGCCCAGCCGGCGTGCACCGCCATGGGTTCGATCCCCGCGAGCGCTGCGGCAGCCTGGACCGCCGCACCCCGGGCCACGAGGTCGGGGTCGGTGGGGACCCGCACCGCGCGCCCCGAGAGTCGCTGGACGGTCCGTTGCCAGGTGGTGCCACGAGCGCCGCCACCCACCAGGACCACGGGTGCATCGGGATCCAGCGGGTCGGCGCAGGCGCCGATCCCATCGAGCGCGTCCAGCAGCCCCAGCACCGCGCCCTCGTAGGTCGCGCACAGGATCGCGCCCGGTGTCGTGTCATGGCGAAGTCCGAGCACGGTCGCCTCGGCAGCGGGCAGGCTGGGCGTCCGCTCGCCATCGCACCACGGGAGGACGACGACGCCGTCGCTGGGCGCCACCGCCTCGCGCTCCAGTCCCAGCCAGCCGGCCACGCGATCCACGGCAAGGGTGCAGTTGAGGGTGGCCGTCAATGGCAGGAACCGGCCGGTCGCGTCCGCGAACCCCGCGATCATGCCGCTCGGGTCGATGGCTCGCTGCTCGCTCACGGCCGTCGCCACGCCTGACGTGCCGAGGCTGATGAGGGGCGCGCCGGACCGCAGCCCGAGGCCCAGCGCAGCCGCCGCGTTGTCGCCGGAACCTGGTCCCACGGGGATGCCTGCCGGGATGCCCAGCGCCTCCGCGGCCGCCTGCGTCACGTGGCCCGCGATGCCGTCGGCTGGGAGGACCTCGGGGAGCATCGCCACGTCCAGGTCGATGCCCGGCAGCGCGAGGATGCCCGGGTCGTAGGCATCGGTCGCCGTGGACCACCACCCGGTGCCCGACGCATCACCCCGATCCGTGACACCCCGACCCGTGAGCCGCTCGGTGAGGAAGTCATGGGGCAGACGGATGAAGCGTGTGGCGGTCGCGACGTCCGGCTCCATCTCCCGCAGCCACGCCCACCGGGTGACGGTGATCGAAGGCACGGGCACGGTGCCGATGCGGCTCGCCCATGTCTCGCGACCGAGCGCCGCGATGAGCCACTCGGTCTGGGGCCCCGAACGGGTGTCGTTCCAGAGGATCGCCGGTCGCAGCGGTCGCCCGGCCGCGTCCAGGACCACCAGCCCGTGCTGCTGCGCGCCCACGCTGATGGCAGCGACATCACGCGCCCGACCCGTCGCGGCGAGCGCCTCGCCGAGCGCCCCCCACCAGACCTCGGGGTCCGTCTCGCGTGCGCCGTCCGTGCCCGTCACGACGTGGGCTGCCTTGCCCGATGCGACCCGCAGACCCGTGGAGGTATCCACGATCACGACCGTCGTCGACTGTGTCGAGCTGTCGACACCTGCCACCAGGGGCCCCACCACGCCTCCTCCTTGCCGTCGCGACCCAGGAGCGGCCGATGAGCCCGCCGGTCCCGTCGCTGTGCTGACCGGAACGGTATCGCGTCGCGCCTGGTCCGACATGCCCCGATCCCCACATTCAGGTTCGTCGAACAGGATGGCGCTTGCCGCAGGCTGGAGGCCATCGGCGGGCCTCCTGGACCGCCGGATCGCCCACGTGCCGCGCGATCGGTCTGGCGAAGCTGAACATGGGTCGAACCCAGCGTCTCGGAGGACCGGCAAGGGCCCTCGATGGGCGCCGGGTTGGCGCGAACCCTGCAGACAGCCCGGAGTGTTCGACGACGCCAACCTCGGCGCCCGAGGCGTCCTCCGGAGACGCCGCGTGACCGACGACGCCAACCTCGGCGCCCGAGGCGTCCTCCGGAGCCGCCGCGTGACCGACGACGCCAACCTCGGCGCCCGAGGCGTCCTCCGGAGCCGCCGCGTGACCGACGACGCCAACCTCGGCGCCCGAGGCGTCCTCCGGGACCCGCCGCCGCTCCTTGGATCGGACGACCCTTCCGGGCTTGACACGCCGGGCTCGTTTGTTGCACCGTTCCACAAACATTCGTTGGGAGGGACGACAAACCAGCCGTGCGCGCGATCACCTCACCCGGCTCCAACTCGGAGACGATCCGCCGCGACAACCTGAGTGCACTCCTGCGCGAGGTGCACCTGGATGGGCCACGCTCCCGGTCCGACCTCGTCGCGCTGACCGGTCTCAATCGGAGCACGGTCGGGGATCTCGTGGCCGAGCTGGTCGACCAGGGTCTCGTGCGCGAGCAGCGGGGCGACAGCCTGGGTTCCCCGGGTCGCCCGTCGGCCAAGGTCCACGCGGCCCCGGAGGGCGCGGTCGTGCTGGCCATCAGCATCGCCGTCCACTGGCTGACGGTGGCCATCGTGGGTCTCGGTGGCCAGGTCCTCGACCGGGTCCGACATGACCGTGCGGGTGCCCCGCCGACGCTCGACCAGACGCTCGGAGACGCGCTCGAGATGGGTCGCTCGATGCTGGACCGACCGGGCGTCCGGGGTCGGCTCGTGGGCGTCGGTGTCGCCGCCGTCGGGCCGGTGCGCAGCGAGGACGGCTATGTCCACTTCGCGCCCAACCTCGGCTGGACGGCGGTGCCGATGGCGGAGCGCATCGCTCGACTGTTCGACCTCGAGGTGCCCGTGGTGGTGCGCAACGAGGCGGACCTGGGCGCACGTGCCGAGCATCTCCGCGGGGCGGGCGCGGGCGTCGACGACCTCATCTACCTGTCCTGCGATGTCGGTGTGGGCGCCGGCATCGTGACCGGTGGTCGGCCGCTCGTGGGCGCGCGCGGCTATGCCGGGGAGGTCGGCCATGTGGCGGTGGATCCGGCGGGCCTTGCCTGTGGCTGCGGCTCCCATGGCTGCTGGGAGACGGTCGTGGGTGAGCGGGCGCTGCTGCGTGGCGCCGGACGCGACCCGGACGGCGGACCGCGCGAGGTGGACGCCGTGCTGCGCGCCGCTGCGGCGGGCGATGCCACGGGTCTCGCCGCTGTGCGTGCCGTCAGCCGCTGGCTGGGCATCGGCATGGCCGGCCTGGTCAACGTCTTCGACCCGCGGGTGGTCGTCCTGGGTGGGTTGTTCGCGCGGCTCACGCCGCTCATGCGGGAACCCATGGACGCGGAGCTTGCCTCGCGGGTCATGTCCGTGTCGCGCGACCCGGTGCGGGTCGTCGCCTCCCCGCTGGGGGACGACGCACCCCTCCTGGGTGCCGCGGAACGGGCGTTCGAGCCGCTCCTCGCGGACCCGATGCGCTGGTCGCCTCGACCGGTCGCGTTGCAGGGAGGCGCCATGGCCAACGTCTAGACCGACCAGGACGAGACCACCAGCTTTCCCGAGGAGGAGGTCTTGATGACCCGACGTTCCGGAGCGTTCGCCATGGCGACCGCATCCATGCTACTGCTCAGCGCCGTCCCGACGATGGCGCAGGACGCCAGCCCCGCGGCGAGCGGGGGCGGTCTGCCCCAGGCGGACTGCACGGCACCGGCCGACCCCATCGGGGTGGCCGTGTTCCGGTTCGACAACGAGTACCTGTCACTCGTCCGCGAGGCGATCGGCAACGCGGCCGCCGCCAAGGGCGCCCGTGTCGACATCGTCGATGGCCAGAACTCCCAGCCCGCCCAGAACGAGCAGATCGACCTGTTCATCTCCAAGGCCCTGCCGGCCATCGCCGTCAACCAGGTCGATCGCGAGCTCGCCAACGTGACCCTGGAGAAGGCGAAGGCCGCGAACATCCCGGTCGTGTTCTTCAACAAGGAGCCGCTGCCGGAGGTCCTCTCCACGTGGGACAAGGCCTTCTATGTGGGCGCCAAGGCCGAGGAATCGGGCCAGATGCAGGGCCAGCTCGTGCTGGACTACTGGGCGGCCCATCCCGAGGCCGACAAGAACGGTGACGGCATCGTGCAGTACGTGATGCTGTCCGGCCCGGCCGACCACCAGGACGCCCAGATCCGGACGGTCGAGTCCATCAAGTTCATCAACGACGCGGGCGTCCAGACCGAGGCGCTCGCGGAGGAGATCGGCGACTGGAATCGACCGCTGGCCATCGAGCAGATGGGCGCCATCTATGCCCAGCATGGGGACGCCATCGAGTTCGTGCTCGCCAACAACGACAACATGGCGATCGGCGCCGTGGAGGCGCTCAAGGCGAACGGCTACTTCGGCGACACGGGGCGGTTCCTGCCGGTCGTGGGCGTCGATGCCACCGAGCCCGCGCTCGAGTCGATGCGTGCGGGTGAGCTCCTGGGCACCGTCCTCAACGACGCCGTGAACCAGGGTCAGGCCACGTTCAACCTCGCCTGCGTGCTGGCCGGTGGCGGCACGCCGAGCGCGGAGAACACGGGCTACGTCATCGACGGTCAGTACGTCTGGGTGCCCTACGTCCCGGTCGGACCGGACGACGTCCAGTAGCCAGCGCATCACGGCCCGGGACGCAGCAGCGTCCCGGGCCCATCGATCGAGGATGACGTGACGACGAGCCCACCCGCCGCCGCGAACCCCGCCGCGAACCCCGCCCCCGCCCCGGACGCCGAGCGGCCGCTGCTGGTGATGCGCGGCATGACCAAGTCGTTCCCGGGGGTGACGGCCCTCGAGGACGTGGATCTGACCCTGCGGGCCGGCACCGTGCATGCGCTGTGTGGCGAGAACGGTGCGGGCAAGTCGACGCTCATGAACGTGCTCGCGGGGATCGTCCAGCCCGATGCCGGCGAGATCATCCTGGCCGGCGTGCCCGTGCGCTTCGCCAGCCCGGCCGAGGCGATGCGGGCCGGCATCTCGATGATCCAGCAGGAGCTCCATCCGGTCCCGGCACGGAGCGTCATGGAGAACATCTGGCTGGGTCGCTTCCCACGCGGTCGTTTCGGGCTCGTGGACCACGACCGGATGCGTCGCGAGAGCCGGCGGCTGTTCCGTGTGATCGGCGTGGACCTCGATCCGGACGCCCACGCGGGCGACCTGTCCGTGTCCCAGGTGCAGCTCATGGAGATCGCCCGCGCGGTCTCGTTCGATTCGCGCGTGGTGATCATGGACGAGCCCACCTCGTCGCTCTCGGAGCACGAGGTGCAGCGGCTGTTCCGGCTCATCGCGGACCTGCGCGCGAAGGGTGTGGCGGTCATCTACATCTCGCACAAGCTCGAGGAGGTCATGACCATCTCGGACCAGGTCTCGGTCATGCGCGACGGGCGGATGGTCGACACCTCGCCGACCCCCAGCCTGACCATCGGTGGGGTCATCACCCGGATGGTCGGCCGGGACCTCACCGACCGATACCCGGGCCGCCAGGTGACGCACGGCGAGGTGCTGCTGGAGGTCGAGTCGCTCACATCGCCCGTGCCGGGCTCGTTCCGGGATGTCTCGTTCCGTCTCCATCGGGGCGAGGTCCTGGGGATCGGCGGGCTCGTGGGCGCCCAGCGGACGGAGCTGGTGGAGGCCATCTTCGGGATGCGCGCGATCGCCTCGGGGACCATCCGCATCGATGGCCAGGAGCGGGTCATCCGCTCGCCCATCGATGCCAAGCGGTCGGGCATGGCGCTGCTCACCGAGGATCGGCGTGCCTCGGGCGTGGTGCCCACGCGCTCGGTGTTCGAGAACGTGGTCCTCGCCCATCTGGCCCGGTACGCGAACCGGCTGGGCATCGTGGACACGAGACGGGCGCGGCGTGACGCGGGTCGGGTGATGGGTCGCCTGCGCGTCCGGACACCGTCCCTCCAGACACCCCTCACGAGTCTCTCGGGTGGCAACCAGCAGAAGGTGCTGTTCGCTCGCTGGTTGCTGTGGGACCCCGAGATCCTGATCCTCGATGAGCCCACGCGTGGCATCGATGTGGGCGCCAAGTTCGAGATCTACACGATCATCAACGAGCTCGCCGCACAGGGGA
>CAZYTQ010000042.1:0-25762 GCA_964650135.1 uncultured Anaerolineaceae bacterium
AGCGCGAGGCCTACGACATGTTCGGCATCATCTTCGAGGGCAACCGGGACCTGCGGCGGATCTACATGCCGCCCGACTACCAGTCCTTCCCGCTCCGCAAGGACTTCCTGATGCCCGACGACGCGTCACGCTCGCCGGGTCTTGGGGTGCGTCATATCGAGCAGCCGTTCCAGACCGCCGAGGCCGGTCGTCAGCCGGTGCTCCGCTCGAGCGCCGGAACGGGCACCCTGTGGACCGGGACCGGGACCGCGGTCGTGGGCCCGGGTGCCGCTGGGGCGCCCCTGTCGGCGGGAGGTGACACATGAGCGCCGAGTCCCGGATCCGCTCGCTCGACGACCCCGAGATCCTGGTCCACAGCCCGGCCACCATCATCGACGCGGTCCCGCCGTACCCGCCGCGCACCGAGCGCGAGGCCGAGTTCTACTCCCTCCAGGACGGCGAGATGTTCGTCAACCTGGGTCCGCAGCATCCGTCGACACACGGGGTGCTGCGCGTGGTCGTGAAGCTCGACGGCGAGCGCGTGGTGGACCTGGACCCCGTCCTGGGCTACCTCCACCGGGGCGTCGAGAAGATCTGCGAGAACGGCGACTGGCACCATGCCATCAGCAACTGTGACCCGCTCGAGTACATCGCCTCGATGTTCAGCGAGGCGATGCCGGTGCTGGTCGCGGAGAAGCTGCTGGACCTGGAGGTGCCGCGCCGTGCGGAGTATCTGCGGGTGCTCGCGTGGGAGCTCAACCGGATCTCCAGCCATGCCCTGTTCATCGGCTGGCTGGCGCTCGACCTGGGTGGCCTGACGCCCATCCTGTACGGCTTCATCGAACGGGACGAGATCGTGGAGATGCTCGCCGCGCTCACTGGCCAGAAGCTGCTGTTCAACTACCTGCGCATCGGCGGCGTCAACGGCGACCTCAACCACGAGTTCATGAGCCGTCTCGGCGACTGGATGAGCCACGCGGCGAAGCGCATCGATGACGAGAGCCGACTCATCAACGAGAACGAGATCTTCGTGGGTCGCACGCGCGGCCTGGGAGTGCTCACCCGGGAGACCGCGCTCCGGACCTGCGTCACGGGACCGCCACTGCGTGCCACGGGTGTGCCCTACGACGTGCGTCGGGCGCACCCGTACAGCGTCTATCCGGAGCTGGAGTTCGACATCCCCACGCGCACCGAGGGGGACTCGTACGCGCGCTATCTGCTGCATCTGGAGGAGATCCGTCAGAGCATCCGGATCATCGACCAGGTGCTCCACCAGATGCCCGACGGACCGGTGATGGCGAAGCTGCCACGTCTGCTGCGCGTGCCGCCCGGGCGTGCCTGGGTCGCCTTCGAGAGTCCGCGTGGCCAGTACGGCGCCTATGGCATCAGCGACGGGACCGACCAGCCCTTCCGGCTGCGCATCCATGACCCGTCCTACTTCACGCTCCAGGCGGTCGGCGAGCTCGTGCCGGGCCACCTCGTGGCCGACACGATGGCCATCATGGCCAGCCTCGACCCGATCATGGGCGGCATCGACAAGTGACCGCTCTCTCGCGACCCTGGAACCGGCTGAGCCTGGCCGGCAAGATCATCCTGCCGCTGATCGCGGTCGTCATCGCGCTCACCATCGCGCTGGTGGTGCTGTGGGTCAGCGGCATCCTGCCGTTCCTCATCCAGGCCATCCTGGACACCCTCGGCGCCAACGTCGCCATCCTGCGGTTCCTGCTCGCGGCGACCATCATCCTGCTCATCACCGTGCCCGTCGCGTTCATGAACATCTTCTTCGAGATGAAGCTGATCGCGTTCGTGAACCTGCGCGTCGGGCCCAACCGCATCGGACCGTGGGGGACGCTCGCGTCGGTCATCCACGGCCTCAAGGTGCTCGCCAAGGAGGACTTCACGCCCACGGGCGTGGATGTCCCGGTGTTCACCCTCGCGCCGGCGGTGGTCTACCTCGCGTCCGTGATGACGCTGCTCGTGGTGCCGTTCGCGCCCGGCCTCCACGGCTACGACATGGACATCGGCCTGCTGTACTTCTTCGCCATCAGCGGCCTCGGCGTCGTGGGCCTGATGATGGCCGGCTGGTCGAGCTTCAACAAGTACTCGCTGCTGGGCGGCCTGCGCGCCGCGGCGGGCCTCATCAGCTACGAGCTGCCGCTCATCCTGGGCGTCATGGGCATCGTGCTCCTGTCGGGCACGCTCAACCTGAACACGATCGTGGAGAACCAGGCCGGCAGCTTCCTCGACTGGTACATCTTCCAGCAGCCCCTGGGTGCGTTGATCTTCTTCATCGCCGCCACCGCGGAGGGCAGCCGTCCGCCATTCGACCTGACCGAGGCGGACAGCGAGATCGTGGCCGGCTTCGCGACCGAGTACAGCGGCATGCGCTTCGGCTTCTTCTTCTTCGCCGAGTACGTGAACATGTTCATCCTCTCGGCGATGACCGCGGTGCTGTTCCTCGGTGGCTGGAACGCGCCCCTGGACCTCGCGCCCATCGCGAACGCGATCGGCATCGCGACACCCATCGACATCGCGCTCGACCCGGGGGCGATGGGGCCCGGGCTGCTCTGGCTGGTGCTCCTGGCACCGCCCCTCATCGTGGGTGTCCTGGCCGCCGTGATCTGGATGCTCAAGTCGGACTGGAGCATCCTCGTCTCGGTCATCGTGGCCTTCCTGCTGTTCAACCTGCTCGTGGGCGGCGCCGTGATGCTGCTCCTGGCCATCGACATCGACTGGGTCATGGGCCTTGCCTGGTTCCTGGGCAAGACCATCGGCCTGTCGCTGTTCTTCGTCCTGATGCGCGCGACGCTGCCGCGTATCCGCATCGACCAGCTCATGGGCTTCGCATGGAAGTGGCTGGTGCCGGCGGCCCTCGTCAACATCTTCGTGACCGCGGGCGCGATCGTGGTCCTCAATGAGATCGGGAGGCCCCTGTGAGGACGGACCGGGTGCCCGGCCTGGGCATCGCCAAGGGGCTCGTGTTCGCCTTCACCCAGGCGTTGCGGCCCAAGAGGACCATCCAGTACCCCGAGGTCCAGAACCCCATCTCGCCACGTCATCGGGGCCGGCTCATCCTGCTCTACGACGAGGCGGGTGCGCTCAAGTGCGAGACCTGCTTCCAGTGCGCGGCCGCCTGCCCCATCGAGTGCATCGACATGGGCGGCGTGGACACCCGGCAGCGGTATCACGTGCACTGGGGTGCATCGGAGCAGTTCGCCGAGCGACGCGAGGAGTCGGCGCTGCGTCGCTCCGGTCGGCCGGTGCCGGACCGCACGTTCGAGCCGTTCGCGCCCATCGACCTCGACCCGCTCGATGCCATCCTCGCGCGTCACGATTTCCGGCCACGCGCCGCGGTGCGCATCCTCGAGGACACCCAGGCGACATACGGCCACCTGCCGGTCGCGGCGCTCCAGCACATCGCGTTCCGCACGGGAGCCTGGTACAGCGAGCTGTACGGCATCGCGACCAGCTATCCGCACCTCCGCTTCGAGACCCCCACGGGTCATCTGGTCCAGGTCTGCCGGTGTGGCCAGTGCACCATCCTGGGTGGTGGTGCCGTGCTCGGCGCGTTCCGGTCGGGTCTTGGCACGGACGTGGGCGGTGTCAGTCCCGACGGCGCGGTCCGCCTTGAGACCACCGATTGCCGAGGCGAGTCCCGGGGGACGCCGCGGGTCATCGTGGATGGCCAGGTGCTGCCGCGGGTGGACGCTGCGGACGCGACCACCATCTCGGCCGCGCTGCGGGGCGCGGTCCCCCAGGGCAGGAGCGCCTGAGATGGCGATCCTGACGGGCGACGCCGCCTGGCCGTCCATCCTCCTCGCGCGCGCGGCCACCCCGGACGCGGCCACCGACATCGAGGCGGCGGAGGCTGCCGGTGCGTGGACCGCCTGGCGCCAAGCGGCCGGCTCGCTCACCCCGGAGCAGGTGGTGCGTCTGGTGACCAATGCCGGCCTCCGTGGCCGGGGCGGTGCGGGATACCCCACGGGCCAGAAGTGGGCCGCCTGCGCAGCCGAGCGCAGCCCCGTCCACCACGTGGTCGTCAACGGGATGGAGGCCGATCCGGGCGCCGCTGCCGACCGCACACTCATGGAGACCGACCCCCACGCCATCGTGGAGGGTGCCGCGCTGGCGGCCTGGGCGGTCCGGGCGACGGACGTCATCATCGCGGTGGATGCGCGGGCGACCGTGGCCATCGAGCGGTTGCAGGGCGCCATCACGGCGGCCGAGGGCAAGGGCTATCTCGGCCCCCGCGCCATGGGCACGGGTCGGCCGCTGGCCATCGCGGTGCGACCGCTCGCCGGTGCCTTCGTGATGGGCGAGGAGACCGTGCTGCTGCGGGCGCTCGAGGACCGACGGGCCCAGCCGGACCAACGCCCGCCGCACCCCACCAGCAAGGGTCTGTGGGGAGAGCCGACCATCGTCAACAACGTGGAGACGCTCGCCGCGGTGCCCTGGATCGTGGCCAACGGTGCCGGCGCGTACGCCGCCATCGGCGCGGCCGAAGAGCCGGGCACCACGCTGGTCCAGCTGAGCGGTGCCGTCCACCGGCCGGGTGTCGCGGAGGTGCCCACCGGGACCACCCTGCGTCAGGTCATCGAGGAGGTCGGCGGGGGCGCGACCGGGGCGCTCAAGGCCGTGCTCGTGGGGGGACCGTCGGGTGGCTTCCTGCCACCGGACGCGCTCGACACGCCCATCGGCCACCGCGAGCTGGCCGACGCGGGTGCCATCCTCGGGTCGGGCACCCTGCTGGTCATCGACAGCGCGACCTGTCTCGTCGACCTCGCGTCGCTGCTGACGCGCTTCTGCAGCGACGAGGCATGCGGCAAGACCATCCCCTGTCGCATCGGCACGCGCCGGCTCGCGGAGTTGGGTGACGCCTTCTGCTCGGGTCGCACCCGACCCACCGATGGTGCGCTCGTGGGTGCCCTGGCGGACGACATCCGGGACGCCGCGCTGTGCGGCCTGGAGCGCACAGCGGTCAACCCGCTGCGCTCGGGGATGCGATACTTCGCTCAGGAGTTCGAGGACCACATCGTCCGCGGCACGTGTCCGGCGGGCGTCTGCCAGCCCATCCGGGTGGCGGCGGTGGCCCACTGATGCGAGCCTTCAGCCGACCCTTGGGATCCCTGCGCCGATGACCGACACCCTTCCCGCGCTCCGCGACGAGGCACCGGATGCCATCGCCGAGCGCCTGCTGACCACGCAGAGTCCTCAGCGACCCCAGGTCGCAGCGACCTTCGGCATCGAGATCGACGGCCGGACGCTCACGGGCCGCGTCGGCCAGACCATCCTCGAGGTGTGCCGGGACAACGGCGTGGAGGTCCCCACCCTGTGCTACGAGCCGAAGCTGCCCGGCTTCGGTGCCTGCCGGATGTGCGTGGTAGAGGTCGAGGGTGAGGACGCCCCGCCCATCAGCTGCTCGCGGGCCGCAGAGCCGGACATGGTGGTGCGCACCCAGACGCCGCGGTTGCGGCAGGTCCGCAAGACCAACCTGGAGCTGATCTTCAGCGACCACAACGCGTACTGCCTGCCGCCCTGCCAGAACAAGTGCCCCAGCCACATCGACATCCCGGGCTTCCTCAAGGCGAACACGGAAGGCTCGTTCGTGGAGTCGGCGCGCATCTTCAAGCGCACCATCCCCTTCCCGTCGGTGCTCGGTCGGGTGTGCCCCGCTCCCTGCGAGGAGCATTGCCGGCGTGACGAGGTCGAGGAGGCCATCGCCATCCGGGACAGCCATCGCTACGCGGGCGACCAGGTCCTGAAGGCGCAGGCGGCGGGCATGAAGGCGCCCGTGCCCTTCGAGGTCCAGCCGGCCTCGGGCAAGCGCGCGGCGGTCATCGGATCGGGCCCGTCGGGCATGGCGGCCGCCTACTACCTGGCGATCGCGGGCCACGATGTCACCGTGTTCGAGCGGGACCCCGCCGCGGGCGGCATGCTGCGCTACGGCATCCCCCAGTACCGCCTGCCCAAGGTGGAGGTGCTGGAGGCCGAGTACCAGGGCGCCTGGGACCTCGGTGTCAAGCTCGTCACGAACGCGGAGCTGGGTCGCGACTTCACCATCAGCGACCTCCAGAACCAGGGCTTCGATGCGGTGTGCGTGGCCATCGGCTGCTACGACACCAACAAGCTGGGCATCCCCGGCGAGGACGCCGATGGCGTGCTCGATGGCCTGGAGTACCTGCGGGTCGCCACGCTCGGCCTGCCCTACCCCGGTCACGCCGGGACGCGGGTGGTGGTCGTGGGTGGCGGCTTCACGTCCATGGACTGTGCCCGCACCTCGGTGCGCCAGGGCGCCAGCGAGGTCACCCTGGTCTATCGCCGTGACATGAAGGACATGCCCGCGGCGAACGAGGTCCACGAGATGATCGAGGAGGGCGCCCGGGCCATCTTCCAGGCAGCGCCCACCCGGGTGGTCACGGACGAGGGCGGCAAGGTCACGGGCATGGAGTTCCAGCGCATGGCGCTGGGCGCGCCCGATGCCTCGGGTCGCCGCCGACCGGAGCCCATGGCCGGCACCGAGTTCATCATCGAGTGCGACCGGGTGCTGCTGGCCATCGGCCAGGGTCCCGAGCTGGGCTGGACCGCCCAGGGCGCAGAGGGCGTCGGTGCCAGCAAGCAGCGTCGTCTCGCGGCCGACGCGGTCACGTTCGCGACCGGACGCCCGGGTGTCTTCGGGACCGGTGACGTGCGCACGGGTGCCGCGACGGTGGTGCAGGCCGTCTCGGAGGGCCGGCGCGCCGCGTACGCGGTGGACGCCTATCTCAAGGGCATGGATCTGGACGCGATCCGGACCCGCCAGACGCTCGCCGAGCCCCAGCCCGAGTTCCTCTCGATCGTGCCCTACACCAACGAGGTCAAGGAGCCTCGACTGCGGCTCAAGGCGATGCCCGCCGAGGTCCGCAACAAGAGCTACATCGAGTACGAGATCCCGTACACCCAGGCCGAGGCGATGGCCGAATCGGCTCGCTGCCTCCAGTGCACCTGCGAGGCCATCGGCTACTGCGACCTGCGGCGACAGGGCATCGAGTACGGCACGACGCTCAAGACCCTCGAGCCCTCACGGACCGGCACCAGCTTCCGGAGCATCTCGGAGAACCGGTTCACGGGCACCAACCACGACTATCTCCGGGACGACAGCCACGCGTTCATCCTGCGCGAGCCGTCGCGCTGCATCGACTGCGGACGCTGCGCCAACGTGTGCAAGGAGGTCGTGGGCGCCGCGTGCTACGACTTCATGCGCACGGGCTTCGACACGCTGGTCACGACGCCCCTCGACATGAGTCTCAACACGACGCCCTGCGTGTCCTGTGGCCGGTGTGCCGAGACGTGCCCCACCGGCGCGCTGATGCCCAAGCCCCGCGTGCTCGAGAAGTACGAGGTGGACGAGAGCCGCTGCATCCTGTGCGGCATCTGCGTGGACGCCTGTCCCTACGATGCGCTGCGCTGCGGACCCGACTTCGAGCTCGCCCACGACAGCCGCCAGGAGCCGGTCATCGACCTCATGGCCATCAGCGCCCTCGACCGGGACACCGAGCTCACCTACGTCCGGCGCGAGCGGGACTGGCTGAGCCGGGCACAGGCCGAGGGCCGGTCGATCCCCGCGAGCAGAGCGCTGCCGATGCTGCCCGCCGGCATCGCCACGCCGGGCAACGGCGGCGCGCCCGCAGCGGGCGGTGGCCACGACGGCCACCTCCACGCTCGCTGAGGCGACGTCGGGCGCATGGAGCTGCCGCAGACGGTCCCCTTCATCGACTGGAGCTGGGACGACCTGATCTTCCTGGTGCTCGCGGGCACGATGCTCGGCGCAGCGCTGCTGGTCGTCCTGGGCCGGGACATCATCCGGTCGGGCCTGTTCATGGTGCTCGCGTTCGGCGCCCTCGCCGGCCTCTACGCCCTCATGGGCGCCACCCTCGTCGCTGCGGCGCAGGTGCTCGTCTATCTGGGCGCCATCAGCGTGCTCATCCTGTTCGCCATCATGCTCACCCAGTCGAAGGCGGGTCCGGCCCGGCTCGTGTTCCACAGCCAGGCGTGGGCCGCGGCCATCGCCTCGATCGTGGTGGGCATGCTGCTCATCGGCAGCGTGCTGCTCACCACGTGGCCGCTCGCCGCTGCCGAGCCCATCGCGCAGAGCGCTCGTGACGTGGCGGAGCTGATGTTCCGGGACTACGTGCTCGCGTTCGAGGTCGTCAGCGTGCTGCTGCTGTCCGCCGTCATCGGCGGCATCTTCCTCGCTCGGCGTGACGTCATCCCCGATCCGTCGGACCCCGCCACGCGGACCGAGGACGCGCTCGCACGTGGCATGACCGCGCCCGCCGGCATCGCACCCAGCGGGTACCCGAGCGCGGCGCGCTCGACGGACGAGCCATGAGCCACAGCCTCGATGCGTATCTGCTGCTGTCCTGTGGCCTCTTCGCCATCGGCACGTTCGGCTTCCTTGCCCGGCGCAACGCCATCGCGATGCTCATGAGCGTGGAGATCATGCTCAATGCGGTCAATCTCACGATCGTCGCGTTCGGCATGTTCACGCCGGCGCTCGCGGGTGCGGGCCAGGTGATCGCGCTGTTCGTGATGGCCGTGGCGGCTGCCGAGGCGACCGTGGGTCTGGCCATCGTCATCGCCATCTATCGCAACCGGAGGACGCCGCTCGTGGACGAGTACGCGTCCATGCGCGAATGAGGCACCCAGCGTCGTCGCGACCCGGGCGGGACGCCTAGATGGGTGGCACCTTCTTCGCCGAGCAGGCGCACGGCGCCGTCGAGGCCGTGACCCAGGCCGGCTCCACCGAGCAGCTGCTGATGACGCTGCTCCTGGTGCTGCCCATGGCCGGCTTCCTGCTGACCGCGGTCGTGGGGCGACGTCTGGCTCGGCCGTGGATCATCGCCGTGCCCACCATCATCGTGGTCTGGCTCATCGCGACCTATCTCGCGATCCAGGCGCTCATCGGTGATGCGTTCCACGGCGGCGCCATCCAGACGACGCTGTACGAGTGGATCCCCGCGGGCAGCTTCAGCGCCTCGTTCGACCTGTTCTTCGACAACCTCACGGCGGTCATGCTCCTGGTCGTCACGACCATCGGCATGCTGGTGCACGTCTACTCCATCGGGTACATGGCGCACGACCCCGGCAGGTGGCGCTTCTTCGCGTACCTCAACCTGTTCATGTTCAGCATGCTGCTGCTGGTGCTGGCGGCGAACTTCCTGCTGGTGTTCGCGGCCTGGGAGCTGGTGGGCATCTCGAGCTACCTGCTCATCGGCTTCTGGTACCACAAGCAGAGCGCGGCGCTCGCCAGCAAGAAGGCGTTCCTGGTCAACCGCGTGGGTGATGTCGGCTTCGCGCTGGGCATCATGGCCATCTGGACCACGATCGGGACGCTCGACTTCGTCCAGGTCTTCCAGCTCCTGCCCGAGGAGCTCGCCGCGGGTCACATCGAGCAGTGGATGATGGTGGGCATCTGCCTGCTGCTGTTCTGTGGCGCCATGGGCAAGAGCGCCCAGTTCCCGCTCCATGTCTGGCTCCCGGACGCGATGGAGGGCCCGACGCCGGTCAGCGCCCTCATCCACGCCGCCACCATGGTCAACGCGGGTGTCTATCTGGTGGCCCGCAGCAGCCCGCTGTTCGCGCACGCACCCGAGGCACTCATCCTGGTCGCGGCGGTGGGCATCTTCACGGCCATCTTCGCGGCGTCCATCGCGTTCACCCAGAAGGACATCAAGCGCGTCCTGGCCTACTCCACGCTCTCCCAGCTGGGGTACATGTTCGCGGCCCTCGGTGTGGGTGCCTGGACGGCGGCGATCTTCCATCTGGTCACCCACGGCATCTTCAAGGGCCTGCTGTTCCTTGGCTCGGGATCCGTGATCCACGGCGTCCACGACGAGCAGGACATGGATCGGATGGGTGGGCTCGCGAGGAAGATGCCCATCACCCACTGGACCATGCTCATCGGCTCGCTGGCCATCGCGGGCATCCCGCCGCTGGCCGGCTTCTTCTCCAAGGACGAGGTCCTGGGTGAGGCGTTCAAGCTCGGCTTCCAATGGGTCTGGCTCATCGGCGTCGTCGTCGCGTTGATGACCGCGTTCTACATGTTCCGGCTCATGGGCAAGACGTTCTACGGCGAGAGCCACGTGGACCCCGCGGTCGAGCCGCATGTCCACGAGTCGCCACCGGCCATGACCCTGCCGCTCATCATCCTCGCGGTGCTGTCGGTCGTGGCGGGTGCGTTCCTCGGCCTGCCCCTGGGTGACTCGACCATCCACCACTGGCTGGAGCCCGTGTTCCACCCCGCCGTGGAGGCGATGGGTCACGAGGCCGAGCCGTACCAGCTGTTCGGCATCGATGGTGCGCTCATCCTGGTGAGCGTCGCCGTCGCCACCATCGGCATGGTGGCCGCGTGGCGCCTGTTCGGCTTCTTCGGCATCGGTGCGCGCCTGGACCGGGTCCGCGAGCTCACGGCGCGCGTGCCCACGCTCTACCAGGGCTCGTTCAACAAGTGGTACTTCGACGAGCTCAACGACCTGCTGTTCGTGCGCATCGGCGGGCGGGTCGCGGACGGCTTCGCGTGGTTCGACGTGCATGTCATCGACGGTGCCGTGAACGGGGTCGCGACGCTCACCCAGAAGGCCGGCGATGAGGTCCGGCAGGCGCAGACCGGGCGGGTCCAGAACTACGCCCTGGGCATCGCGGGTGGCTTCATCCTCATCGCGGTCAGCCTGCTGCTCATGGGCACCCGATGATCGACGTGGCCGGTCTGCCCATCCTCTCGCTCATCATCGCAGCGCCGCTCATCGGCGCCATCGCGCTCGCCTTCGTGCCCGGTGACAACGTCCGCCTGGTCAAGCAGGTGGCGCTCGTCACGACGCTCGTGACGCTGGTGCTGTCGCTGCTCGCGGCGGTCGGGTTCGGCGGAGCGCCTGAGGGCGCGGGTGGATTCCGGTATCTCGAGGCGGTCGCCTGGATCCCGTTCTTCGGTATCCAGTACCAGGTGGGCATGGATGGCATCAGCCTGTTGCTGGTGGTCCTGACCACGACACTCACCACCATCAGCGTGGTGTACAGCTTCGGCCCCATCAAGACCCGGGTGAAGGAGTACATGATCTCCTTCCTGGTGCTCGAGCTGGGCATGATCGGCGTGTTCCTGGCCCTGGACCTGTTCCTGTTCTACATCTTCTGGGAGATCGTCCTCGTCCCGATGTACCTGATCATCGGGATCTGGGGCGGCGCCAACCGCATCTACGCGACGATCAAGTTCGTCCTGTACACGCTCGTCGGGTCACTGCTCATGCTCGTGGCGATCCTGGCCACGGCATTCACGTTCCAGGCCGGGAACGGCGGTGACTGGACCGGTGCCTTCGACCTGCTCGCGCTCAAGGGGGCGGGCTTCGATACCACGTTCCAGCTGTTCTGCTTCGTCGCCTTCTTCCTCGCCTTCGCCATCAAGGTGCCCATGTGGCCGTTCCACACGTGGCTGCCGGACGCGCACGTGGAGGCACCGACCGCGGGCTCGGTCATCCTCGCGGGTGTGCTGCTCAAGCTGGGCGGCTATGGCTTCATCCGGTTCGCCCTGCCGCTCTACCCACAGGCCGCGAACGACCTCGCGGGCATCATCGTCGTGCTCAGCCTCATCGCCATCATCTATGGCGCCATCGTGGCCGTGGTCCAGCCTGACCTCAAGAAGCTCATCGCCTACAGCTCGGTCAGCCACATGGGCTTCGTGACCCTGGGCATCTTCGTGTTCCAGGAGCAGGCGCTCCAGGGCGCGGTGCTCCAGATGGTCAACCACGGCATCATCACGGGTGCCCTGTTCCTGTGCGTGGGCGTCATCTACGAGCGGACCCACGATCGCACGCTCGCCAAGATGGGCGGCCTGTCCAAGCCCACGCCGGTCTTTGCCGCGGTCTTCGGGTTCTTCATCTTCGCGAGCCTGGGCCTGCCCGGTCTTGCGGGGTTCGTCGGCGAGTTCCTGGTCTTCCTGGGCACCTTCGCGGTGTCGCCGATCGCGGCCGCCATCGCGGCGCTCTCGATGGTCTTCGCGGGCGTCTATCTGCTGTGGATGTTCCAGCGCATGGCCTTCGGGCCGGTGAGTGACTTCCTCAAGGGCCTCGGCCACCACCTGACCGACATGGATCGCACCGAGGTGCTCACCCTGGCGCCACTGTTCGCGCTGACCATCATCTTCGGCCTCTACCCGGCGGCCATCCTCGACCTCATCCAGCAGCCGGTGGCGGACGTCCTGACCGCGGTGGGTGCCGCGGCGCCTGCGACGGGAGTCGTGCCATGACCACCCACGAGTGGCTCGCCATCGCGCCCTTCGCACTGGTCATGGCGCTCGCGATGCTGGTCATCGTGGTCGACCTCGTCTGGCCGGACCGGCCCCGACGCGTCACCGGTGTGGCCCTCGTGGGCCTGCTCGTCGCGGGCGCCGTGACGATCTACGCGGGCCCGATCCCGGGTCTGGATGGTCAGCTCCCGGCCGAGGGTCAGGCCGTGCTCGAGGGTGCCTATGTCCGGGACCAGCTGGCGACGTTCCTGGACCTCGTGTTCATCGCCATCGCCATCCTGACCATCCTGTTCGCGCCCGACTATCTCGAGCCGCGGGGCCTGCCCATGGGTGAGTTCACGGCGACGCTCCTGTTCGCCATCAGCGGCGCGATGCTCCTGGGGGGCGGTCAGGACCTGCTCATCCTGTTCATCGGGCTGGAGCTGATGGTGCTGCCGGGGTACATGCTGGCGGGCTTCGCGAAGCATGACGGCCTCTCGACGGAAGGCGCCATCAAGTACTTCCTGCTGGGCTCGTTCTCCAGCGCCATCCTGCTGTTCGGGCTGGCCTTCATCTTCGGCTTCACTGGCAGCACCCGTGTCGACGGCATCGCGGAGCAGCTCCAGGGGGTCGTGGCCGGTCAGACGAGCCTGCCGCTGGGCCTGCTCATGGGCCTCGCGCTGATCCTCACGGGCGGTGCCTTCAAGATCGCCGCGGTCCCCTTCCACTACTGGACCCCGGACGCGTACCAGGGGTCCCCGACACCCGTGACGGGCTATCTCTCGGTGGGCCCCAAGATCGCCGCGTTCGCGCTCCTGCTGCGGCTCCTGGTGGAGGCGCTCGGGCCGATGCGCGCCGAGTGGGGCGTGCTCATGGGCGTGCTCGCGGCGATCACCATGACCCTTGGCAACCTGTCCGCGCTGGGCCAGGACAACATCAAGCGGATGCTGGGATACAGCTCCATCGCGCACACCGGCTACATCATGGTCGGCCTCGCGGTGTTCGCCGAGGCCAGCGATCCCGACGTCCAGGCAGCCGGCCTCCAGGGCGTCCTGTTCTACGCGGTCGCCTACATGTTCATGAACCTGGGAGCGTTCGCCTGCGTCTCCGCGCTGCAGCGGCGACCCGGCGTCACCAGCCAGATCTCCACGTTCGCGGGGCTCGGCCGCCGGGCGCCACTGCTGGGCGTGGCCATGACCCTGTTCCTGCTGTCGCTCGTGGGTATCCCGCCGACGGCCGGCTTCTTCGGCAAGGCCGTCATCGTGATCTCGGCGATCGAAGGCGGCGGCTGGCTCACGTTGCTCGCGGTGCTGATGATGCTGAACGCGGCGGCGGCGGCGTTCTACTACCTGCGTGTGGTCGTGGTGATGTACATGCGCGAGGCCCCGGAAGGTGCCCGGAGCATCTCGGTGGGTGGCCTCACCCGGATCGGCCTCGTCCTCGCCGCGCTCGGCACGGTCGCCATCGGACTGCTGCCGGCCGTCACGTCCGCGACGCTCGACTGGACCATGGACGCCGCGCGAAGCCTGCTCGGCGCCTGACCCGCCCTGGGTCGCCGCCGGCTGCCCGGTCTGGGTCCGCCCGGCCATGGCACGTGCGCTCCGCCGTCACGCGACGTGGCATCACCCAGTTCCTGGGCGTCCTGACGAAGGATCCGCCCGGACCGGCGTCGTCCCTTCGGTCGGCGCGCGCAGCCGACCACCCCTCGGACGACCCGTGCCGATCGGCCCTTGGCCAAGCATGCTGCCATGCGCCATGATCGCGCCCAGGAGGTATGACATGGAACGACCGCGCGACGACCTCAGCGCTGCCCAGCTCGCGGCGCTCATGCCCGACGAGGAACCGGACCTGGAGGGCCAGCGGGTCGCGGATGCCGCCGACGACGTCTCGGCCGGGACCGCGCGCGGCGAGGTCGCCACGCTCGACCCACGCGCCGCGCCGCTCGTCGAGGACGAGCTGCTGTCGGACGCGTTCGACCTGCTTCCCGGACCCGACACCACCGACCTCGACGGCCCCGACGAGGATGACCCCGAAGCCTGGCTGGACGAGCGCACCGACTGACCCACGGGCAGCACGCGAGGGAGGACGACGACAGGACCGTCCAGCGCGATGAGCCGCTGCACGAGGTCATGGGTCGGGTCATATCCATCGGGCGCATGGAAACGTGACGATGTCGCCAGCGGCTTCGTCCGCCATGCGGTGATCGTGGTGGGCCAGGTGGCTAGCCGTCACTCGGGTCCAGCGTCGCGATCCCGATGGCGGCGGCAGCATCAGCCAACCGATGGTCGTAGGTCACGAGCGATGGCCGCTGCCCGAGGCTGTCCAGGAAGACGATCGATGCGAGGTGCAGGGCGTCCAGCGTCCGCAGCGGGATCGGGAATGGCCCCAGGGCACGAGCCAGGATCGGCGGCGCGAGCTCCAGCATGCTGAGGCGGGCGAGGATCGCATGGAGGTCGTCGCCATGGCTCTCGCCCAGCCCGCGGGCATGGATCCTCGCCCAGGCTTCGTACGCGACGAGGCGACTGCTGACCAGCGCCTCGCGGTCCCAGAAGGACTCCGCGGGACGATGGTCCTCGCTCAGGAGCTGCGCGAGGACCACGGACGTGTCGACATAGAGCACCGCGCTCGGTCGTGCCACCTCGGCTCGGGTCATCGGTCGGCGCGGTCGGCCTCGAGCTCCCGGAGCAGCTCCGCCAATGGGGCGACCGGACGCCGCGGGACCTGACCCGTGGTGCGACCGGCGGCAGGCGTCAGCCAGCCCTTCCTGACAGCATCGGCGAGGAGAGCGTCCTGTGGCCATCGACTCGCGCCTGTCCGCGGCGGCACGAGCTCCGCCACGACCCGCTCGCGGTCGGTGACGAGGACGGTCTCACCGGAGGCCGCGAGACGCACGTATTCGCTCAGCTGGTTCTTGAGCACCCGAAGGCCGACGACTCGCACCCGTCGAATGTAGCCGCATGAAGCCACATCGTCAACGATGGGGCGCGCTGCTCAGCGTCGACGATGACAGCCACGAGGCTGCCAAGGCGTGCTTCCGGGAGCTGCGCGGACGGCGTCTCGTCACCCATGCATACGTCATCGTGGAGACGCCCGCCCTGGTGGCCAGGCGGCTGGCTCCCGACGCGACCACGACCCTGTTCGACGGCATCCTGCCCACCATCGAGGTCGAAGGCGTCGATGGCCCCCTGTACCGAGAGGCCGTCGCCGCCTATCGAGCTGCTGGCTCGCGCTCCGTCAGTCTCGTCGACCGCACCGGCGTCGAGTTCATGCGCCGTCACGGGATCACGTCCGCGTTCGCGTTCGACGCGGACTTCCGCACCGCGGGCTTCGACGTCATCCCGCCAGCCCGCCGCTGATCGGCCCGTCCACCCGACAGCAGGACGCCCCGGCCAGCCGACCGGGTCGTCGATGGACCGGGTTCGTGTCGGCGTCAGGCGCTGGTGCCGCCCTCCAGCTCGCGACGCCGCGGTCGCCAGCCGAACCACCAGGCACCGCCGCCCAGCAGCGCCGCGATGAGCACCAGGAGTGGCGGCAGGACGTCCGTGCCTCCGTCCGTCGTGGCCATCGACAGGGTGTCGGTGGCCGGCAGGTCGGTGATGGGTGAGCAGGCGTCATCGGTGATGGTCGTCTCGCCCTCGACCACGATCGTGGCCGTGTTGAGGAGGCCGGTGCCATCCTCACCGCCCACCAGGTCGCAATCGGCGCTCGCGGCGGTCCGATCGCCGCCGTGGATGGCCACGGTCGCGGTGACCTGGTAGACGTGGGCCTCGCCGACGGCGAGGGCCACCCCAGTGGCGACGATCGGCTGGCCCCGGCCGTCCCAGTCGGAACGGGTGGGGATACCGGTCGGGTCGATGCTTCGGACGGACGCACTGCGTACCTCCACGCCGGCCCCGAACCGGAGCCGGTCGGACAGGTCATAGGTCGTGGCGCGACCGTCGTTGGTCACCGTGATCGCGTAGACCACCGTGTACAGCCGGTCGGCGTCCGCAGTCGGCGGCTGTGTGACCACCTTCTCGATGCGCACGATCGGGTCGGGCAGCACGAAGGGCGCACAGGTGTCCACGTCCGTGGTCACCCCGTCGTCGGTGAGCGCCGCATCGTTCCGGAGGCCGGTGCCGATCTCACCCGGGTCGAGCGTGCAGTCAGCGTCCGTCTCGGTCGCCTCGATGCCGATGAGCGCATCCACGGTCACGCGGTAGACGTGGCTGGTGACCGGGTCGATGGGTTGGCCGGTGACGACGCTCGTGACCGAGCGGCCATCCCACGCCGCGTTGGTGGCGATGGTGCCGGGCGTGGTGTTGTCCACGGAGGCGCTCACGACCGTCACATCCGCCCCGAACCGCAGGGTGTCGGTCAGGTCGTAGGCGCCCGCGCCCGCGCCCGCGTTGGTCACGGTCACGTCATAGGCGACCTGGGCATCGCCGATCCCATCGATGACGGGGTCGCCGGCCATGGCCTTGGCGATCGTGAGCACCGCGAACGGCACGCAGTCATCGACGGTGACGGTCGCACCGCCCTCGTCGAGGATCGCGTCGTTGCGGAAGCCGGTACCGGTCTCATCAGGATCGAGGGTGCAGTCGGACGAGGCTTTGGTCGCGATGGCGGGGTCCACCGACGCGATGATCTCGATGCGGTACGTATGGGTCGTGCCGAAGGCGATGACCTGATCGGTCACGATGCGAGTGTCGGCGACGCCGTCCCACGTGGCGGACGGGCTGATCGTGCCAGGCGTCACGCTCGTGATGACCGCGGACACGATGGTCGTGCCCGCTCCGAAGCGCAGCGTGTCGTCGAGATCATATCGACCATCCGCCGTGCCATCGTTCTCGACGGCCACCGCGTAGCGGATGCGCTGTGTCCCGTCACCGAGCGGCGTGGGGCCCTCGCTGACGGTCTTGCTGATGTGCAGGATCGGGAACGGCGCACAGTCGGTCGCCGTGTCGTCCTCGCCGTTGACCGTCATCGTGGCGTCGTTGCGCCAGCCGGTCCCATCCTCGCCCTGGTCGAGCGTGCAGTCGGATGAGGTGGTGGTGGCCGCGGAGGGATCGATGTCCGCGTGGACCGTCACGCGATACACGTGGTTGGCCTCCGCGGCGATGGGCTGACCGATCACCACGCTCGTGACCGACGTGCCGTCCCAGGCGGGGTTCGTGGCGATCGTGCCAGGCGTGGTGTTGGCCACCGATGCGCTCACGACGGTCGCACCAACGCCGAACCGGAGCTCGTCGACCAGGTCGTAGGTGGTCCCGCCGGCACCCGTGTTGGTGACGGTGACGTCGTACTCGATGAGCGCACCACCCTGACCGTCATAGTCGGGTGTGCCGACCAGCGTCTTGGTGATGCCCACGATGGCGAACGGCGCACAGGCATCGGCATCGAGGGTCTCGCCGTTGGTGGCGAGGGTGGTCCCGTTGCGCAGGCCGGTGCCCGTCTCGTCGTCCGCGAGGGTGCAGTCGGAGCCGGCGGTGGTCGCGGTGGCCTCGTCGACCGTGACGTCCACGGTCACCCGATACACATGGGTCACCGGCGTGCCGGTGGCACCCACGATGGCCTGGGCGGTGACGACGCGCGTGGTCGCCACCCCGTCCCAGGCGGGGTTCGTGGTGATGGAGCCGGGCGTGGTGTTGGACACGCCGGCGCTGGCGGCCACGATGCCGACACCGGTGCCGAAGGCGAAGGCGTCGTCGAGGTCATAGGTGGTGGCGCCCGCACCGGTGTTGGTGACGGTCACGTCATAGGCGACCGTGAGCGTCCCGTCGCCGTTCTCGACCGGATCGCCCACGAGGGCCTTGGCGATCGAGAGGATGGGGAAGGGCGCACACGCCTCGGCGGTGTCCGCCGGTCCGCCGACCGGCTCGATGACCTGGGGCAGGGCATCGTCGTCACGGACGCGGTGGTCACCCCAGGTGACGTCGGCCACGTTGCGGAAGCCGGTGTCGCCCGAATCGGTGGTGGAGCAGTCGGAGCTGGCCGCGGTGGCGGTCGTCTCGTCGATCGAGGCGGTCACCGAGACCGTGTAGACATGGCTCGTGCCGGGGTCGAGGGTGACGCCCGTCACGATGCGCGTGTCGTCCTCGCCGTCCCAGGCGGGGTCCGTGACGATGGTGCCGGGGGTGGTGTTGGCCACCGATGCGCCCACGATGGTCGTGCCCGCCCCGAAGCGGAGCGTGTCATCGAGGTCGTAGCGGGCATCGGCCGCACCGTCGTTGGTGACGGTCACGGTGTAGGTGATGGACCAGGTGCCCGAGCCCGCCTGGGTGGGGCCCGCGGTGATGGCCTTCGCGATCGAGAGGACCGGGAAGGGGGCGCAGTCGTCCGCGGTCGAGGTCTCGCCGTTGGTGACGAGGCTCGTCGTGTTGGCGAACCCCGTGCCGGACTCGGCGGTGTCGAGGTCGCAGTCCGATGACCCGCTCGTCGCGGTGTCCTCGTCGACCGTGACCCGCACGGTCACGGTGTAGGTGTGGGTGACCGGGCTGCCGGCGGCACCCGCGATGGCCTGGCCCGTGACGATGGGGGTCGTCGTGACGCCGTCCCAGGCACCGTTCGTGGCGATGGACCCGGGCACGATGTTGGCGACCGAGGCGCTCCCGACGGTCGTGCCCGCACCGAAGCGCAGGGTGTCCGACAGGTCGTAGGTCGTGGCGGCGGTGCCGTTGTTGGTGACCGCCAGGTCATAGGTGACCGTGTGGACGCCATCGGCACCCAGCCCAACCTCGGTGACCGTCTTGGCGATGACCAGGCCGGGGAACGGCGCACAATCGGTCGCGTCGCGGGCGGCGCCGTTCACCGTGAGGATGGCCCCGTTGAGGAACCCGGTCCCGGTGTCACCATCGGTGAGCGCGCAGTCCGAGGATCCGGGGGACGTCGCCTGCGGGTCGATCGCGGCGTCGACGACCACGCGGTAGATATGGCTCGCGCCGACCGCGATGGGCTGGCCGGTGACGATGCCGGTGTTCGGTGCGATGCCGCTCCAGGCAGCATTCGTGACGATATCACCGGGGCTGGTGTTGCTGACCTGGCTGTCCACGACGGTCGCGCCAGCCCCGAAGCGCAGCTCGTCCGCAAGGCTGTAGGTGGCCGGCACGGCGCCGGTGCTCGTGACGGTGATGTGATACGTCACCGTGATCGTGCCGTCGCCGTTCTGGACGGGAGAGCTGACGATGGCCTTGGCGATGGACACGGCCGGGAACGGGGCACAGTCATCCACGGTGGTGGACGTGCCATGGGTCATCGTCGCGTCGTTCCGGAAGCCCGTGCCCGATTCGCCATCGGTCAGGTCACAGTCGGCGGCACCGGGGGTCACGCCGTTGCCATCGATGGTGACCACCGCGACCACGCGATACACGTGGGTCGTGGCCGTCGGGCCGGCCTGGGCACCGATGGACTGGCCGGTCACCACGCGAACCGTGGAGGTGCCGTTCCAGGATGCGTTCGTGGTGATGCCACCCGGGGTCGTGTTGGACACCGTGGCACTCACGATGGACACGCCGGTGCCGAAGCGGAGCCGGTCATCGAGGTCATACGACCCCACGCCGCCGCCCCGGTTGGTCACGGTCACGTCATAGGTGATGGTCGTCTGGCCGGTGCCGTCCTCGACCGGCGAGCCCACGATGGCCTTGGTCACGTCGAGGATGGGGAACGCAGCGCAGGCGTCGGCGCTCGATGACTCACCGTTGGAGGTCATCGTGGCGGCGTTCCGGGCACCCGTGCCCGACTCGCCACCACCCAGGGTGCAGTCGGTGGACTCGTTGGTGGCCGTCGAGCGGTCGATCGTGACCCGGGTCGCGATGGTGAACACGTGGTTCGTGGGCGTGGCTGCGCCGGTCGCGCCGATGATCGCCTGGTTGGTGACGATCTGCTGGTCGGCGACGCCGTCCCAGGTCACCGATGGCACGACGGTGGTGGGGGTCGCGGTGATGGTCGTGGTGCCGGGCACGATGCCCACGCCCGTCCCGAAGTGGAAGCCGTCGGCCAGGGAGTAGGCGCCTGCGCCCGCACCCGTGTTGCTGACGGCGAGGGCGTACGTCACCAGGTAGCTGCCATCGGGCTGGACGACGGACGAGCTGAGCGTCTTGGTGACCCCGATGATCGGGAACGGTTGACAGGCGTTGACCGTGGCACCGCCGCCCGGGAAGGCGATCGTGCCGTCGTTCCGGAAGCCCGTGCCGCTCTCGCCACCGGCGAGCGTGCAGTCCGACGACGCATAGCTGGCGGTCGTCTCGTCGACCGTCACGCGGACCGTGATCCGGTACACGTGGCTGGTGAACACCGTGGAGCTGGGCGCTGCCGCGATCGCCTGGTCGGTGACGATGGTCTGGTCCGCGACCCCATCCCAGGCGGCGTTCGTGGTGATGCCGCCGGGCGTGGTGTTGGTGACCGTGCCGCTGCCCGCGACGATGGCGACGCCCGTGCCGAACCGGAACCGGTCGGAGAGCGTGTACGTGGAAGCGCCGGCACCCCGGTTCTGTGCCGTGAGGTCGTAGCTGACCGTGAACGTGCCGTCCCCGTTCGCGACGGGTGACCCGGCCACGTTCGCCTTGATCACGCGGAGTGCCGGGAACGGTGCGCAGTCGTCGTCCTGCAGGACCGCCGACCCGTTGGTCAGTCGACCGTCGTTCCGGAACCCGGTGCCGGTCTCGCCGCCCTCGAGGGTGCAGTTCGAGGAGTCCCAGGTCGCGTTGTTGCCGCTGACCGTGGCGGTCGCGGTCACGCGATACACGTGGGTCGTGGGCGGGTCGGTATCGGTCTGTGCGGCGATCGACTGGCCGGTCACCACGCGGGTGGTGGTGGTGCCGTTCCACGACGGGTTCGTGGTGATGCTCCCCGGCGTGGTGTTGCTGACCGAGCGCGACACGATGCTGGTGCCCGTGCCGAAGCGGAGCTGGTCGTCGAGGTCATAGGTGCCCGTCCCACCACCGCGGTTGGTGACGGTGACGTCATAGGTGATGGTCGTGTTCGCGCCGCTCACCAGCGGCGCTCCGACGATGTGCTTCTCGATCTCCAGGATCGGCAGCGGTGCGCACGCCTCGTCGTCCACGGTCTCCGGATCGTGGATGCCATCGGCCCAGTCGAGGGTCGCGTCGTTGTGGAGGCCGGTCCCGGACTCACCACCCTGGAACGTGCAGTCGGTGGTCAGGTTGGTCGCGGTGGCGGGGTCCACCTGCACGGTGGCGGTGATGGTGTGGTCGACGGTCGCGCCCGGGGCGATGGGGGCATCGTCCGCGAGCACGGGCTGGGTGATGCCGTCCCAGGTGAGGGCGGTGTCCGCCACCGCCGACTGGATGACCACGCCCGCACCGAAGCGGAGCGTGTCCGAGAGGTCATAGGTGCCCGCGCCGGGCCCGGTGTTGGTGACCCGCACCCGGTACTGGATGCGCACCGTGCCGTCCGCGAGATGCGTCGGGCCGCTGACGATCTCCTTGGTCATGTCGAGCACAGGCAGTGGCCGGAAACCCATGTCGACGGTGAGCTGGGTGAACGAATCGCCGGTCAGGGCGTTGCCCAGGTTCGCGACGTTGTCACCGAGTGGCTCCTCGCCGACGATGATGGGTCCGCTGGCGTCCGCGGAGAGGGTCACCAGGTCGGACGAGGATCCGTTGGCGGACGGCTCGCCGAGGTCACGTGCCTGATGGTCGACCTGCTCGTTCCGGTCGTCGTTCGCGGGTCGCGGGTCGATGGTCGGCCAGAAGTCCTCGAGCGGGCCGCCGGCCTGGAAGTTCGAAGCCGGGATGACGACGCGCAGCTGGACGCTCCATCGGTCGTCGACCTTGGTGCCGGGTGCGAGATGCTCCACGATCCAGCGGCCGTCGGCATCGGTGATCGCCGTCGCCACGAGCGTGTCGGTGGTGCTGCGAACCTCCACTGCCACGCCCGACACCGGCTCATCGACCCCCGGGTCGTAGCGGCCGTTGACGTTCACATCGGAGAACACCAGGTCGCCCAGGCTGAAGCCGAGGATCTGGACGTAGGGCTGGTTGGAACGGAGCAGCTGACCGGTCGTGGAGGACGATGCCGCGAAGCGGTTCACATAGATGTCACCGGGCCGGTTGCCGGTCGCCTGGAGCGGCATCCGCACCTGGACCGACACGCCGGCCGGGATGGGCTCGTCCTCGACGAAGCGCACCGCTCGTACGTCGGCGAGTGTCGCCGGGCAGGTGCCGGTCCCGAACTCGCTCGGCAGGCACCACAGTCCACCTGGGGCCTCCGGAGCCAGGTTCGCGGTGGCCCGCGGGTCATATGAGATGGTGGCAGGGTCGGCCGCGGTCGCGTAGTACCAGGTGCCCAGCTCGGCTCGCGGCGTGACGAGCTGGCGCGAGGGCTGCTCGAGGAAGTCGGTGAGCGTGAGGGTGCCTGCGAAGTCGGACGTCACACCCGTGCGCGGAGCCCCCGAACCGGGTAGCCCGTCACCGGTGAACGGGAAGACATCGATGAGGTCGATGTCCGCGAAGGGCAGGCTGGTGGAGAAGTTGGACCAGCGCAACGTCCACACCTGGTCATCGTCCTGGAGGTCGACACGCCGGTCGACGCCCTTGGCGATGGAGAAGGAGGCCACCTGGAGGAGCCGCACCGTCGCGCTGTCCTGACGCCTGGTCAGCGGCGAGGGCGCGTTGGGGGATGCCACGACCGCCGTGTTCACGACATCCGTGTTGGGCAGCGCCAGCGGGTCAGACTCGGTACACACGTCGATGGGAGGCACAGGGACGCCGCCCGGCCGGTCGCCGAGGTCGAACACGATGGTGGTCTGACCGGGCGCCGGCGCGTCGTATGTGACCGATGAGATGGTGATGCCCGGGGGCAGCGCGAGCGTGGTGCAGTCGAGGTCCAGCGTGAGACCGTCAGGCAGCACGTCCGTGACCGTCACATCGTTCGCGATGGCGTCCACGGTGCCGTCAAGCACGGTCACCTGGAGCGTCCAGACGATCGGGTCGCCCGCCTGCGTCGCGACCACGGGTGCCGTCTTGCGGAGGCCGACCTGGGCGCGGGACATGATGA
The DNA here is from genome assembly GCA_964650135.1 of uncultured Anaerolineaceae bacterium. Taxonomy (GTDB): domain Bacteria; phylum Chloroflexota; class Limnocylindria; order Limnocylindrales; family CSP1-4; genus JAFMJV01. The sequence continues at coordinate 23,228 of CAZYTQ010000042.1, forward strand.
CCCGGTCCCCGCGGTCGCCCAGGGCGGTGTCGGGGTCGTAGCTCGAGGTCTGGCCGTGACCGTCCCACTGGAACAGCCCGAAGTTGGGCAGCTTGGTGCCGTTGGGGATGACGACCCCGTCGTGGGGGCCACCCTGGAACTCGTCGCGGATGTCGAAGCCGGCGCCGAGCAGGACCTGGTCACCCAGCCGGAACCCGCGGTCGGGGTCGGTGGCACGGATGCGGATGACGTTGACGGCGTCGATGCCGCCCGTCACGGACGTGGGGTCCGAGGACCAGGCCAGGCCGGAGTCGGCACAGTCGTCGACCACCGCGCGCTGGGCCGTCCAGCCGCCGGACAGCGGGAAGTAGCCCGTGATGGGATCGCGCGCGCCCAGGAGGTGGTCATAGCCCCAGTCACCGGCTGCCGCGAACTCGACGATCCAGTCGGCGCTCGTGCCGACGCTCCAGGTGCTTGTCTCGGCGTCGTACTCCAGCACGTTGGCATAGGGCGAGATGGCGGCGGGCGTCTGGCTGGCCGCGCCGCCGAACAGGGTGCGCAGCCGCAGCGTCGCGTCGTCGAACGCGTCGCAGGCCACGATGCCCGTGACCGGGTCATAGGTCTGGGTGCTGAAGGACACGAGGGTCGCGACGGGCTGGCCGTTGGCGACCGGCCCATCGCCGGTGCGACTGCCGCTCGCGTTGGTGACCACGCTGTCCGCTACCGCGCTGCCACCGGACAGGTAGGCCGGGACGTCACCGTACGCCTTCTGGGAGCCGGCACCACCCGAGCCGCCGATGTCCGCGACCAGCTGGTGACAGTTGTTGATGGTCGGCTCGCCGCCCTCGCCATCGAAGTTGGGGACGCCTGCGACGGACACGGGCGCGAAGTCGCCCACGCAGTTGGTCGCCGTGAACTCACCGCCTGGCAGCTCGTCCCCTGTCTCCCAGTCCGGATCGACCGCCTGCGCGAGGTTCTCCTGGGGGATGATGATGCGGATGTGGCCCGTGACCACGAACGCGAGGTCGCCCAGCGAGTTCCCACCCAGACCGTTCGTGGGGTAGTGGGCCCCGGTCGTGTCGGCACCGGTGACCGTGATGTCCGTGACGCCGCTGCCGGCGTCGAACGCGCAGTCCCAGGTACCAGCATCCGCGACCAGGTTCGCGGCGAACGGTCCACCTTCGCCGTCGCCGGGCAGGGCGGAGCCGATGGGCCCCGGTCCACACGACCTCACCCACGCGCCGGCCAGGTCGATCGCCACGGCCGGATCGCCTGGGAGCACGAGGGACAGCGTGTCGCTGAAGGTGAGCGGGTCCGCGAGCTCCGCCTGGCCGAGACCCCGGTTCGCCGCCAGGAGGCTCAGGTCGTACCAGACCTCGCGTCCGATGATGCGCTCCCCGGTGTCCGGGTTCGTGTACCACGCGTACGCATCAGCGATGCCCTGCCGGTTGAACGGGTTGGGCTCGGTCTCATCGTCGCCGCCGTTCCCCTTGGTCAGGTCGTACCGGGGCGACGTGGTGATGACGATGTCCGGCACCGGTGTGCTCGCCGGGACCGCCAGGTCCCCCGCCTGGTAGACCCGTGCGGTCGTCGAGAACGAGGAGCCCTCCGGCGAGCCGCCCAGCGCCTTGACGTTGGTGTCGATGATGCGGACCTCGCCCTCCTGGTAGGTGCCGATGTTGCACACCAGACGCCACGAGCCGGCGGGGTACCCTGGAGACCCCACGGCCTCGATGACCGAGACGGGGTCGACGCCGCTCGTCTTGCATGAGGTGGGCAGCGCGTCGAACCCGATGACCGCGCCGGCGATGGGGCTGATGACCTGCTCCAGGACGACGTTCTCGAGGGTGTCCTCGCCGGGCGCGAAGTTGTCCGCGGTCACCGCGAAGTCGAAGGTGGTCAGGTCGCCCGAACGCACCCGGTGGTTGTCGCTCGCGGAGTCGTGGCCTGGGCTGTCGTCGCCGTCGAACGGGTCCGTGCCGTCGAAGATGGCGTCGCCACCGCCGGGTCGCTGCGCGATGGCCAGACCGAGCTCCGGGAACGGCCGGATACCGGCGTCGTTCCCCTCCAGCTGCGTGGGTCCCTCGATGACGAGACCCGTGATGCGTGACGTGGCGAGCTGGTCCGGCACCACGGGCGGGGAGTCGGGTGTCGCCGGGGAGTCGGCCGAGGTGCTGGTGCCGAGATACCCGAACGGCGCCGTGAACACCACGTGATAGATGCCGTCATCCATGTCCGCGAAGGCGTAGGCACCGTCCGCGTCGGTCGTGGTCGTGGCCACGGCCTCCGTCTGGCCGAGCCGGTAGAGCGTGACCGTGATGCCCTCGATCGGTGCGTCCGGCTGCGCGCCGGCGGGCGGCGGGTCGGGCTGACGGATGCCGTCGGCGTTCACGTCCTTCCAGACCACGCCCGTGATGAGCGCGCCCACGCTGAAGATGCCGATCCGCGCCCGGGGGGCGATGGGCTCGGCGCATGGGTCCTCGAGCGCGGGCGGCGGCGATGCCAGCGGGGACCCCTCCGCATCCCTGGACCCGACGGCCACCATCGACCCGCTGG
>CAZYTQ010000043.1:0-9601 GCA_964650135.1 uncultured Anaerolineaceae bacterium
GTCCTCGACCTGGTGTACCGACCCAGTCCCACCCGGCTCGTGGCCGATGCCCGGGCCGTGGGCGCCCCGGCCCGTGCCGGCGCCGGGATGCTCCTTGGCCAGGCATGGCGCAGCCTCGAGCTGTGGCTCGGTCGGAGCGCACCGGTCGGGGTCATGCGTGACGCCCTCCGCCAGAGTGTCGGGGAGGCCATCGATGCCTGACGCGATCATCCTGGTCGGCCTGTCAGGGAGTGGCAAGAGCACCGTCGGCCGGCAGGTCGCGGAGCGTCTCGGGCGCCCCTTCCTCGACCTCGACGACGCCATCACCCGGCGCACCGGCTGCACTCCCGCGCGGCTCATCGAGCAGGACGGCGAGGCGGCCTTCCGACACGTCGAGGCGGCCGAGGTCCAGGCCGCCGTGGCGGTGCCGGACGTGGTCATCGCCACGGGTGGCGGGGCGGTCATCGACCCGCTCAGCCGCTGGGCGCTGTGGGAGGCGGGAACGCCGGTCTGGCTCGACGCACCCGACGAGCGACTCACGGAGCGGGTGCGACGCCACGCCGAGAAGCGACCGCTGCTGGCAGGGGACGCGGCCACGCGTCTGGCGAGCCTGCGGCGGGAGCGTGAGCCCTTCTATGCCGCAGCCGAGGTGCGGATCGCCGCGGATGGCGGCACCGCGGCCGTCGCCGATGCGATCATCCGCAGCGTGCGTGGGCTGGGCGCCCGCTCCGGGCGCCTCTACGACACGCGGGTCCGACGCGACCACCAGCAGGGGCCGGCCGAGACACGCATCACCTATGGCCGAGGGCTCGAGCCGGGTCTCGCGGACATCGTCGCGCCCCATACGGCCGGCGAGCCCGTGGTCGTGGTGGACCGGAACGTGGCCGCGGCACTCCCCGCGATGCTGGGCGCGCTGCCCGGCGGCCGACGGCTGCGCATCGAGGCGGGCGAGCAGGCGAAGCGGCTGCCCCACGTGGAGCGGCTGCTGGAGGATGCCTCGATGCTCCGCGCGGAGCGGGGCGACGCGTGGGTCGCGATGGGTGGTGGCACGACCGGTGACCTCGTGGGCACGGCCGCTGCGCTCTATCTCCGGGGCGTGCCGCTCATCCAGCTGCCGACCACGTGGCTCGCGCTCTCGGACTCGGCCATCGGCGGCAAGGTGGCGGTGGACCTGTCGGGTGCCAAGAACGCGGCGGGCGCCTTCTGGCCGCCCGTGGCGATCATCGGCGACGTCGTCACGCTGCGCACCCTGCCCCGCCCGCTGCTCCTCGACGGCCTCGCGGAGGTCATCAAGAGCGCCATCATCGGCGATCCGTGGCTGTGGCAGCTGCTCGAGACGCGGGGGCCTGCGGCGCTCGGGGACACCCCCGATGGCATGCCCGATGAGGCCGCCCGATACGCCATGGTCGAGCGCTCGATGCGGCTCAAGCTGGGCGTCGTGGACCGCGACCCATTCGAGCAGGGTGAGCGGCGGACGCTCAACCTGGGCCACACCCTGGGCCACGCCCTGGAGATCGTGAGCGGCTACGCCCTCCCTCACGGCCAGGCGGTCGTGCTCGGCCTGCGTGCCGTGACCGCCATCGCTGAAGGCCGCGGGGCGCAGACCGGCCTCTCGGAGCGCATCGACGACCTGCTCGCCCGCTTCGGCTACGCGATGACCCGCACCTTCGATCCGCTGGCCGTCCGGGCTGCCCTGGGCACGGACAAGAAACGGGTCGCGGGGCGTCAGCACTGGATCCTGCCCATGGACATCGGTCGTGTCATCGACGTGGACGATGTGACCGAGGCCGAGCTCACGCGCGCCATCGCCCGCATCACACCCGGTGCCGGGTGATGCGCATCCTGCTGTTGAACGGCCCCAACCTGGGTCGTCTGGGCCTGCGCCAGCCGGAGATCTATGGCTCCACCACCCTCGCCCAGGTCGAGCAGGCGACGCGTGAGCGGGCGGCGGCCAGGGGCTCGACCCTCGATGCCTTCCAGTCGAACCACGAGGGGGCCCTCATCGACCGTCTCGAGCGGCGCGACTACGACGGCGTGGTCATCAACCCCGGCGCCTTCACCCACTACAGCTATGCGCTCCACGATGCCCTCGTGGCCGCCGAGCGACCCGTCATCGAGATCCACATCAGTGACATCCATGCCCGGGAGCCATGGCGCCGGGTGTCGGTCATCACGCCTGCCGTGACCGGCACCATCATCGGCAAGGGCTGGCAGGGCTATCTCGAGGCAGTGGATCGACTCATCGACCTCGCGGAGGGGACATCGTGATCGCACCAGTGGCGCCCGGAGCGGACCGGGCGCAGGGGAACCAGGCAGGGACCGGCAGTGGCGTGCTCGCCGTTGAGTGGAGCGCCGACACGCTCACCCCCGTCGCCGCCGCGCTGCGGCTCCAGGACCGTCTCGCGTTCATCCTCGAGTCGGTCGAGGGTGGCGCACGCTACGGCCGCCACTCGTTCGTGGGCGTGCGCGGCCGGACGCTCGTCGTGGAGGCCGGCGAGGCCGTCCTGTGGGACGAGGCGTACCACGAGCTCGAGCGGTTCGCGGAGTCGGACCCGCTCGAGGCGCTCCGACGGGTGCTCCCCGGTCGCTCGGTGGCGACGGGCTTCCCGCTGCCACTCGCGGCGGGCGTCGGGTTCGTGGCCTATGACGCCGCGGCGCGCTGGGAGCGGCTGCCCGTGCCGGAGGCGGACCCGGTGGGCCTGCCGGAGGCGCTGTTCCACGTGCCCGAGGTGGTCATCGCGTTCGACCATCTCACCCAGACGGCGACCCTCGCGACGCTCGATGACGCCGGCGCGGAGGCACGCCTGGCCGCTGTCGCGACACGGCTCCGGACACCCCACCCCGACGAGCTGCCGGTGCGCCTCGGCCGACGTGGCGAGCGCGGTCGCCGGCCGGTGCCCCCGGCTGCCGATCCCGCCTATGAAGCGGGGGTCGCGAAGCTGGTCGAGGACATCCACGCGGGCGAGATGCTCCAGGTGGTGCCCGCGCGACGGTTCGAGGTCCCCAACGAGGCGCCACCACTCGCCATCTATCGGGCGTTGCGGCGCATCAATCCCTCGCCCTACCTGTTCGCCCTGGACCTGGGCCCGGGCCGCTCGGTGCTGGGCGCCTCACCCGAGCTGCTGGTCCGGGTCCACGACGGCGAGGTCGTCACGCGGCCCCTGGCGGGCACCCGACCCCGATCGGACGACCCGGTGCGCGATGCCGAGCTGGAGGCGGACCTGCGGGCCGACGAGAAGGAGCTCGCGGAGCACGCGATGCTCGTGGACCTGGCGCGCAACGACGTGGGCCGTGTGGCGCGGCCGGGCAGCGTGGAGTGGCCGATCCTGTACGAGGTGGAGCGCTACTCGCACGTGATGCATCTCGTCTCGGAGGTGCGGGGCCAGCTGCGCGCCGACCGGGACGCCTTCGATGCGCTGCGCGCCACGTTCCCCGCAGGGACCCTGTCGGGCGCGCCCAAGGTGCGTGCCATGCAGGCCATCGCGGAGGTGGAGCAGGCACGACGGGGAGCCTATGGCGGCGCCGTGGGCTTCTTCGCGCCGGATGACCTGGAGGTCGCCATCATCATCCGGAGCGTGGTCCTCCGGGACGGTACGGCATTCGTCCATGCCGGCGCGGGGATCGTGGCGGACTCCGTGCCAGCGAGGGAATCGGCGGAGGTGGCCGCGAAGGCCGGCGCCGTGCTCGCCGCGCTCGCGGAGGCAGGTGCCGTCATCGACGGCGACGGAGGTGTGGCATGACCGCGGAGACGACGGTCGCGCCGCCGATGGTCGAGATCGCCGGGCGCGAGGTGCCCATGACCGGCATCGGTCGACGCATCGTGCTGGTCGACAACTACGACTCGTTCACCTGGAACCTCGCCCAGTACCTGATGATGCTCGGCGCCGAGGTGGAGGTCGTGCGCAACGACGAGGTCACGGTCGCCGATGTGGCGGCACGCCACCCGGACGGCATCGTCATCTCCCCTGGCCCGTCACGCCCCGAGCACGCGGGCGTGTCCGTGGACGTCATCCGCGAGCTGGGTCCGACGACCCCCACCCTCGGCGTGTGTCTCGGCCACCAGGCGATGGGGCTCGTGTACGGGGGTGATGTCATCCGGGCCGAGCCGGTGCATGGCAAACGGTCCGCGGTGGAGCACACCGGACAGGGCGTGTTCGCGGGCCTCCCCTCACCCCTCGATGCCGGACGCTATCACTCGCTGGCCATCGCCCGCGAGACGATGCCCGAGGTGCTCGAGGTGACCGCCTGGGCGGCCGATGGCCTGGTCATGGGCGTGCGTCATCGGGAGCACCCCGTCGAGGGCATCCAGTTCCACCCCGAGTCGATCCTCACGGACGACGGGGCGCAGATGCTCGCCACGTGGCTGGCGTCCGTACCGGCCCGGGGACGGAGCGCCGGCTGACCTGGCGCACGTCCACCGAGACTCCTGCCCGAAGGGACGTTCCCGACGGGCAGGTCCGCTGCTACCGTGGCCAGGATGCCCGTCTCGCAGGCCCGCGACACACCCCGACGCCGGGTGTCATCGGAGACCCCGGCCAGCGACCACACCCGGAGCACCGCCGACCGGGCTTCGGTCGACGCGCGGCTGCCGGAACCCGGCAGCGGTGTCGGCTTGTCCGGGGAGGGCATGCTGGCCCTCCAACGTGCGGCGGGCAACCATGCCGTGGCGGGTCTCGTACGGCACGTCGTCCAGCGGGTCGAGGTGGCAGAGCCGGCGTCCACCGAGACGCTCTACAACGACGTCGACCCGGGCACCGGCAAGGCGACCGCGAACAGCTACGGTGGCCAGGCGAAGTATGAGATGACCCGCTCCGGCGATACCGGTGCCACGGTGACCGTGCGCATGTCGTTCGTGAGCCAGTCCCGCAACACGCGCGACCCCGCAGCACCCGGGGCGCCCGCCGACACGCCGCCGCTCGGTGCGCTCGTCGGTGAGCCCACCGAGATCCCCGCGGACGACCCGCGACGCGCCTGGGCCACCAACGTGGTCGGTGAGGCGGTGAAGATCTGGAACGGTCGGCTGACCTTCGTGGGCGAGGACCATCCGGCCCCTGACCCGCATGCCGCGCCGGACAGCCCACCGCCCGCACCCGTGACCAAGCGGCTGCCCGTGACATTCCGGGCAGAGCCCGTGTTCGGGATCGGGGAGAGCTATCACAACCGGATCGTGGTCCACCCGCCGACCACCGTCGCGGGCACGCCCGGCAACCCCATCGATGCGGGCAACTACTACATGAACAAGGGCACCGCGTATGACGGCAACGACGACGTCATCACCGCGCATGAGTACGGCCATCTGCTGGGCATCGACGACGAGTACAGCCAGAGCAACGAGCAGCTGAACGCGCTGCTCCACCAGGCCGCCCCCGCCGGTGCACCCAGCCTCTCCAAGGCGCTGGACCAGCGGACCGTGGAGCGGATGGTCCTGGCTGCGCTGCGGGGCCCGATGGTCCGCCAGCTGATGCGCGTGATGCCCCAGGTCACCGACGCGATCCTCGCGCAGCGAGCGATGGTCCGGGCACGCCTGGTCGAGGCCGCGAAGTCGGGCGTGCTGTCCGACGAGGTCCGGGACCAGCTCACCACCCAGCTCCAGGAGCGGTCCACCGACCGGGTCAAGGGTGACGTGCCGGCGGCCGTCGCCTTCGAGACCACCCGCAACTACAGCGCGAGCAACAACGTGGCCGCCGGCATGTCCACGGTGTTCTCCGCGAAGGCGCTCGGTGGCCAGATCGGCGGCGCCTACTCGCAGGCCCTCCAGGATGCACCCGGCGGGACGATCACGCTCGGCGACCTGGGCGACGTCAGCGTCGAGGTGCACGGCTCGGTCGCCAAGACCACGGCTGCCGGTGGCGCGCAGGCGGACACGGGCGCCACGCTCGCGACCTCCAGCGTCGGGACGCGGGCGCCGGCGGGTGGCACGACCACGGGCGGGGAACCGACGGCCGCACCAGGGCTCCCTGCGATCGCGCCGCCGGCGACCCTCGTCGACCGGCTGTCGGCGCTGCCCGCGACGTGGAGCGCCACGGGCTCCATCTTCGAGAGCGCCATCACGTCGGACGCGTTCTCCCGGAAGATGGTGGACACCCTCAAGGCCGCCCAGGCGGTGACCCAGGCCGCGGCGGCCCTGCCCGGGAACCGCCTCAGGGCCACTGGCCGCATGTATCGCGAGGCGTTCGGGCTGGTCACGAACGCGGCACGCACCGCCGTCCGGGAGCTGTCCCGGCAGCTGGTCGCCTCGACCATGACGCCGACCCTCATCTCGGACGTCAGCGACCTCCAGTCGAGCGTCCGGACCGAGGTGGACCGCATCATGGGCACCCCGGCGTCGGGGGTGGCGGCGCTCGGCACGCCCGATCCCGCCATGACCACCATGGTGAGCGCCATGAAGGCGCGTCTCGATGCGGACAAGGCCGCGACCGCGGGCACGGGCCGGAACCCGCTCGGCCTTCCGGCCGGCGCGGCGCCCAGCCAGGACGTCACCTACACCTCGACCGGGCTCATGGGCTCCAGTGGCACCACCGGGCTCCGCCCCGACCAGTTCCAGCCCATGGTCCAGCAGTTCAACGACAACCTGAAGACCCTGACCGAGCAGCCCTTCAAGCCGGAGGCCCGCTGATGGACCGGCGGATGACCGTCACCTGGACCTCGCCGCCACCGACCTCGGTGGACGAGGAGCTGGTGCTCGATGCCACGCACGCATGGCTGGTCGTCCGGCGCCCGCGGCGACCGCGCGGCAGCATCGGCACCTATCGGACGCAGCCTGCGGTCGCCGATCGGGACGCGCTGCTCGCGGCGGGACCGGGGCCGGTGATCATCGATGCCCATCGACGGGCGGTCGATCCCACCCTGGCCCCGATCGTCGCGGTGGCCGAGCGGATCGCGCTGGCCTGTCTGGAGCAGCCACGGGCGATCGTGGGGTTCGCGGCGAGCGTCACGGATGTCGGCGCGGACGGCACGCTCGGCGTGGCGCTGCTCGCGGGTGCGGACGGCACGACGCAGGTGGTGATCCAGCTGCGTCCCGCCGAGTGCACCGTCCACCTGGCGGGTGCCGATGGGCCGCTCACGTGGCTGCCCATGCCGACCCCCGCCACCGGTTTCGTGACGGGCAGCGCCGAGGGGGTCGACGGGGTCCTGGTCGCGGCTCGACTGAGCCCTGGGGTCCCGGTGGGGACCACGTTCCGGATCCCGGACATGCCGGGCGCCGCGAGCCTCGCCATCGAGGTCGTGGGGCTGCTGAGCGAGGCACGCCCGGATGAGGTGGAGCCGCGACCGTTCGGCACCCGCACCGCTGACGTGCCGATCCCGCGTTGAGCCGCCGGCCAGCGCGAGGGACGCGGGCGAGATCAGCGATCGGAGGCGATGACCTTCGCGAGCGCGCGGATACCAGGGTCGATGGCGCGTTCCGGGATCTGACCATAGCCGAAGATGAGGCCACCTGGCCCGTCGGCGCGGCCCCGTCGGGCCCGCACACCGCTGATACCGATGTCCGCGGCGGCCGCGGCGGTCACGACGCGCGCCTCATCAAGCCCATCGGGCAGCCAGGCCAGGACGTGCAGGCCCGCTGCAGCGCCGCAGGGGTCCAGCTCGGGCAGGTGGCGCGCGAGCGCATCGAGCAGGGCATCGCGTCGGGCTCGATAGATGGGTCGGACCCGCCGGAGATGACGGTCCAGCTCACCATGGTCCAGGAAGTCGGCGAAGGCGAGCTGGTCGAGCGCGGATGATCCCTGGTCGGCCCGCTTCTTGGCGATAGCGAGGTCGTCGGCGAGATGGCGCGGGGCGAGCAGCCAGCCGAGCCGGAGGCCGGGCGCCAGGACCTTGCTCGCCGAGCCCGCGTACACGACCCGCTCGGGCAGCAGTCCCTGGAGCGCCCCGATGGGCTCCCGGTCATAGCGGAACTCGGCGTCGTAGTCGTCCTCCACGATGAGCGAGCCGGTGGCCGTGGCCCACGCCACGAGCGCGCTGCGTCGCTCCGCCGACATGACCGCGCCCGTCGGGTACTGGTGGGCGGGTGTCACGACCACGGCCGCCACCTTCGTCGCCGCGAGCACGTCCACCCGCAGCCCCTCGGTATCCACGGGGATGTCCACGACCCGCATCCCGACGTCGGTGATCGTCGCGCGCACATCCGGGTCGGACGCGTCCTCGAGGCCCATGTGCGTGGCGCCCTGCGCCCGGAGCACCCGGGCCACGAGCCCGACGCCCTGTGCGAACCCGGTGCAGATGACCACGTCGGCGGGATGCGAGCAGGTGCCCCGCACCCGGTCGAGGTACTGGGCGAGCGCCAGTCGCAGCTCGGGCATGCCCCGACCATCGAGATAGCCCAACCGCTCGTCAGGCGCCGTCTCCATGACGCGTCGCAGGGAACGCATCCAGACCGCGCGCGGGAACTCCGCGACCGCCGGCCGTCCTGGCCGGAAGTCATACCCGAACGCGGGTGGTGGTGCCAGGACGGCGCGCGCGGCGACGGTGCCCTGCACGCACGCGACCGTGGTGGCGCCACCCGGTCGAGTGGCGAGATAGCCCTCCGCCACGAGCTGCTCGTACGCCTCCACGACGATGCCGCGTGAGACACCCAGCTCGATCGCCAGGGCGCGGCTCGAGGGGAGCGGTGCCTCGAGGGGCAGCCGGCCGCTCCGGACCACCTCGCGGAGGCCCTGCTCCAGCTGGCGATGGAGTGGCTCGGGATCGTCCCGGCGCAACGAGAGCAGCAGCTCCGGGGCTGAACTGGTCCTTGTTCGTGGCATGGGACTGGACCTTAGCAGAGGACCGGTGAACCTTCATGGTACCGATGGAAGGAGGCCACGCATGCACCCAGTGACCTGGCAGACACTCACCGACGACCACCTCGAGGACCTCCGGGCGGAGGCCCGTCGCGCCCGCCCGCGCGGCACATCGTCGATCGTGCGCGACCCGAGGTCGCTCCGGTTCCGGGCATCGCGACTGGTCCGGGCATCGCGACTGGTCCGGGCATCGCGACTGGCCCGACACCTGTCCGGCTGGCGCATCCGGGTCACCCTCGGACCCACCGCCGACCGGTGTGATGCCGCCTGACGACGTCGATCCGTCGTCTGGCTCGGGGTGGCCGACGCGGCCCAGGAACAGCACGGCGCCCGTGTCGCGGTCGCGGGCCTGCCTGGCGCCAGGCAGTGGTGGCTCGACCCGACCGCGGCGGCCCACCCGATCGCTAGAGGAAGAAGGGCGGGCTCGTGATCACGTATCGATCGGCGGCGATGACCACCGGTCGCTCCAGGAGATACAGCGGATCCGGATCGAGCCGATAGCCCCGTCCAAGGAGGTACTCCACGGCGGTCGTGTTGACCAGCGGCACCCAGAGCGACAGCTCGGTGTCGCCGCGCTCGCGGGCCGCCGTCTCGAGGAGCCCGATGGCACCGGGCACCAGCGACGGGTCGAGCACCGCGATGGGGCCCTGCTGCCGACCGGTGTAGGCATACCCGACCGGTCGGCCGGCGTGCTCCAGGAGCCAACCCGTCCCGCGCTCTCCGAACCAGGCGTGGTCGATGTCGCGCCGCATGCCCAGGACCTGGCCATCCACGACCGCGAGCGCGTCGAGCCGATCGGCCTCGGGCATCGAGGACAGACGCCGCACCGCGACGTCGGACGG
>CAZYTQ010000043.1:9611-25504 GCA_964650135.1 uncultured Anaerolineaceae bacterium
CCCCGGTCCCGTCCGACGTCGCGGTGCGGCGTCTGACGGGACCGGGGCAGGGTCGAGGGCGAGCGGTCCCTCGAACGTGTGGACCGTCGTGGTCGGTGTCACTCCCAGCCGGAGATATCGGGCGAGCGCTGGCGCGTCCCCGCTGGCGATGATCGAGCGATGGTGCGTGTCGTCCGGGAACGCCCGCTCGAGCAGCTGGCCGCCGATCCCCCGGCCCTGGGCCTCGGGGAGCACGAAGAGCTCGGTCAGCTCCCGGTCGTCGGCTCGGCGGATGCTTCGGGCGTAGCCCACCAGTCGGCCATCCAGGTCTGCCCCCCACGCCCGGTCCGCCGTGGCCCGCAGGTGCTCGTACAGAGGTCGCCAGGTCGACCACTCCGCGTCATCGGCAGGATCGAAGGGCCAACCATCGCTGTGGCCCTGGCGCCGGATGAGGTCATCCAGACTCGTCCGGAAGATGCCGAAGAGCAGGCGGTCCTCATCGTCGGTGAGCGGCCGGAGGCGGATCGTGTCGGCCTGGAGCGAGCCGCCATGCGCGTCGGGCCCGGGGCCGTGAGGCGTGTGGGGATGTTCGGCGCTGTACGGGTCGTCGGCAGGGCGCGGGTCGTCGGCGGTGTGTGGGTCGTCGGCAGGGCGCGGGCCCTGACCTGGAGCGCGTCGGTCGATGGCGGCCAGCAGCTCGTCCACGCCCGTGCCGACCGTGGACGAGGCCAGGAGCACCTCGGGACGCCGGGGTCGTGGCCGGTCGCCCATCGCACGGTCGTGCTGGGCACCCACCGTGAGCATCGCCCGCAGCGCTGCGGCCGCCCGGTCCGCGCCCGGGAGGTCCGCCTTGGACACGACGACCAGGTCGGCCATCTCCATGAGCCCGGCCTTGAGCGCCTGGACCTCGTCGCCCATGCCCGGTGCCTCGACCACGACCGTCGTATCGACCAGCTCCGCGACCGCGATCTCGCCCTGACCCGCCCCCACGGTCTCCACGAGCACGAGGTCGAAGCCGGTCCGGGCCAGCACCGCGGCCGCATCCCGGGTCGCCGCCGCGAGCCCACCCGCCTGACCCCGGCTGGCCATGCTCCGGATGAACACACCCGGATCCTGGGCGTGCTGCTGCATCCGGACCCGGTCCCCGAGGATGGCGCCCCCGGTGATGGGACTGGACGGATCGACCGCGAGCACCGCGACGCTTCGGCCCGACGCCCGGATGGCGCCCACGAGCGCACTGGCGAGACTGCTCTTGCCGGCACCCGGCGGGCCCGTGAGGCCCACGAGATGCGCCCGCGGGCCACTCGGCGCGAGTCGCCGGAGCACGTCCCGGCCGCCGGTGCTCCCGGTCTCGACCTGGGTCAGCAGCCGGCCGAGGGCGCGTCGATCGCCCGCCCGGGCCGCGCCCAGCAGCTCCAGCGAGGACCGCAGGTCGCTCACCCCGCGCGGGGGCGCACGCTCGCGCGCAGATAGTCGGCGACCTGGCCGATGCTGGTGCCCGGCCCGAACACCTGGCCGACACCCGCCGCCTGGAGCTCCGGGATGTCCGCATCCGGGATGATGCCGCCCGCGGCGACCAACACGTCGTCCATGCCCCGCTCCCGGAGCAACGCCGTGATCCGCGGCAGCAGGGTCAGATGCGCGCCCGAGAGGATCGACAGGCCGACCACGTCGACATCCTCCTGCTCGGCGGTCGCGACGATCATCTCGGGCGTCTGGCGGATGCCCGTGTAGACGACCTCGAAACCCTCGTCGCGCAGGCCACGCGCGAGCACCTTGGCACCCCGGTCGTGGCCGTCGAGACCCGGCTTTGCGATGAGCACCTTGATGGGTCGGTCAGCCATGCGCCCGATGATACCGGCGGTCGTGCGGCCCGCGTGGTCGCGCCCGGGCTCACTGTGCGTCAGTACGGTCGGGTGCCGTCCCCGGTCTCCAGATCCAGCCAGGACGAGGATGGAGCCGACACCGGTCGACCCCAGGTGACGTGCTCGGCGCCCGTCGGTGAGAGCCGGACCAGGCCCCCGTCCGCCGGCTCGCCGTCCTCGCCCGGGATATCGACCATGAACACGGCCGCGTCACCGAACCATGCCACGCGTCCCGTGGGTGCGCCATCCACGACCTGGAGCACCGCCCCCGTGGAGCGGTCGATCAGGCTCGTCTGACCCGACGCTCCGTCCCGGGGCGCCTTGAGCACGACCGAGCCGGTGGGGTCGATGGCGACCGACGCGTCACCACCAGCGGCGCCTTGGGACTCCGCTTCCCAGCCGGGCTGATAGCCCGCCACGCGAAGCGCCTGCCACCCACGACCCTCACGCAGGACCCAGGTGAGCCCTACCTCATGGGTCGTTGGTGCGATCCCCAGGACGTCCGTCCCGATGTCGATGGTGCGGCCCTCTGGGGACCACAGGGACGCGTGGAACGGTGGCTCGGGATCCGCGATCCCGTCCGCCCGCGCGATGACGAACCAGTCGGGTTCGTTGGTCGGCCCCACCACCACATGGCCCCGGGGCAACGCGCCACCCTCGGTCCAGCCGTCGTCGTCGATGGACAGGATGCGAGATGTCCCGGTCAACAGATAGCGCCCACTCCCCGGGATGGCGGAGATACCGCCCTCGGACACATGCCGCTCGGCCGCATCGACCAGATCGGTGCCGACGACGACGGTGGTCCAGGGCGACGCCTCGTTGAGCATCGCGATCTCGACCTGGTCGGTCGGACGGATCTGGACCGAGCCATCGTCGCGGGTCGTCCGGACCAGGTCGATGACACGCGCGATGGTGCGTCCGTCGCTGACCCAGTGCCGATCCGTCGGTCCCCAGACCTGGACGTGCGACGGATCGGACCCGCCGACCAGGGAGGGCACCGACCGGCCCCGGGGACCGGGGCGGACCTCGCCCTCTGGCGACAGCAGCCACACCCGTCGTTCGCCGTCCGGGCGGGACTCCACGAGCACGGCCGAACCGGTCCGTCCGGTCACCGGGTCGAACGCCTGGCCGGCCACGAGGAGCCGGGTGTCCAGCTCGACCGGGATGCCGGACGTGCCTGGTCCGATCGCGGGCAGCGTCACCGGACGGATCACCACACCGACCGCGAGCAGCAGCAGCACCGCCACGACCGCGGCGGTCCAGTGTGGCGGCGCGGCGGGTCGTCCGCGGCGTCCGTCCGTCCGCCCATGCGCCGGCGAGCCCAGCCACTGCGGGTGGCGGCCACGTGCTCCGCCCAGCTCGCCGACCAAGGTCTCCCGGATGAGCGCCTCCATTCGTGCGTCCGCGATCATGTGTCACCTCCTGCGGGCGCGATGGAGCGCCGGGCGGGAACCGGGTCATCGGCGGCCAGCTCGACCCGCATCCGTGCCAGGGCCCGGCTCAGCATCGAGCCGACATTGCCGGTGCTCGTGCCCAGGATCGTCGCGATCGAGGCGTAGTCGAGGTCGTGGTAGTAGCGCAGCACCACCGCCGCCCGGTGCCGCCCATCCAGGGAGTCCAGCACCTGGCGGATCGCGAGCGACTCGGCCGGATCGGCGAGACGCTCGTCCGCGTGGTCGAGCCCGTCCGTCAACGTCTCAGCGCGCCGCAGCCGGCCACGTCGCAGCGTCGTGAGCGCGCTGTTGACCACGATGCGCAGCAGCCAGGCATCCGGATGCCCATCGCCTCGATACCGCTCACGTTCGCGCCATGCCGCGAGATAGGCGTCCTGCGTCGCCTCCTCGGCCGCGGCGGCATGCCGGCAGATGCCCAGGGCCGTCCGGTACGCCATGGGGTACGTGTGCGCGTAGAACGCCCCGAAGTCGTCGAGTCCAGGTCGGGTGGTCATGTGACCCTCGCACGGATGCCCACATCCATCCTGACGCACGAGGACGCCCGATCCTTGCGATCGAGGCGATCGTCCACCCGCTCGGCCGTCAGCGACCGCCGCCGCGCGGACGACCGCGCTACGCGACGAGGCGGTCGAACGCTCGACCGCCGATGGCGAGGCCACCGATCGCCAGCACGGCCATGAGCAGCACGCCGGGCAGCACGCTCGGATCGGCGAACTGGCCGTTGAACAGCGCGCGTGCCGCATCCACGGCGTGCGACAGGGGGTTGATGCTGGCCAGCGTCTGGAGCCAGTCGGGCGCCAGGGACAGTGGCAGCAGCACGCCCGACAGGAGGAGCAGCGGCAGGGTCACGGTCATGAGCAGGGGCGCGAACGAGTCCTCGTCGCGCAAGGTGAGCGCCAGCGCATATGACATGGACGCCATCAACAGCCCCATGAGCGCCAGGAGCCCCAGCACGACCACCAGCCCTTCGAGATCGACGGACAGCCCGAACGGGATGGCCACGACCACGAGCAGCAGCCCTTGCACGAGGATGATGACGATGTCCCGACCGGCCCGACCCATGAGCATCGCCAGACGGCTGGTGGGCGTCACCCGCATCCGCTCGATGACGCCCTCGCGCAGCTCCTCGATGAGCCCGAAACCCACGAACGCGGCTCCGAACAGGCCGAGCTGGATGAGCAATCCGGGCACGAACACGTTGAACGCGGTCTCGGGCGTGATACCCGGACCCGCCACGCCCTTGAGCAGTGGCGCGAACAGCACCAGGTAGAGGATCGGCTGGAGGAGACCCACGAACACCCACACGGGGTTATGGAGGGTGAGCCACATGGCTCGATGGAACTGGAGCCAGGAGTCGCGGATGAGCTGCATCGGAGGTCCTTTCGGTCGGTCTGGCGAGGTGCGCGTCGGTCGTGAGAGGGCGCGTGGTCCGGGCGCGACCCGGTCTGGTGCTCAGGCGGCGTCGCGCAGCGAACGTCCGGTCTGGCGCAGGAACACGTCATCGAGCGACGGCCGGTTGAGGGACAGCGTCTGGGGCGCGAGGCCCTGTGCGTCGAGCAGACGCAGGAGCGCCGGCAGCGCGGTCTCCCCGTGGTCGACGTACGCCCGCACGATGCCGTCGTCCTCGCTCGCCTCGCGCACGAACGGCTGCCCCTGGACGAGCGCCAGGACGTCGGACGCACGATCGGGCACACCCACGGTCACCACGTCACCCGCGATCCGCTGCTTCAGCTCGGCGGGCGTGCCCTCGATGACGATCCGCCCATGGTCGATGATCGCGAGGCTGTCACACAGGGTGTCCGCCTCGTCGAGGTAGTGGGTCGTCAGGAACACCGTCGTGCCCTCGTCCCGCAGTCGGGTGATCTCGTCCCACATGCCCGCGCGTGCCTGTGGGTCGAGACCGGTGGTCGGCTCGTCGAGGAACAGCAGGGGCGGCCGATGGATGATGCCCATGCCCACGTCCAGGCGCCGCCGCATGCCACCCGAGTAGGCGCCCGTGATCCGGTCGGCCGCATCGGCGAGCTCGAGCGCGTCGAGGACCTCCTGGGCACGGCGCTTCGCATCCCCGGCGCTCATGCCGTACATGCGGCCCTGCATCACCAGCTCACCACGACCGGTCATGCCCTTCGCGCTCGAGAAGCCCTGCGCCACGTATCCGATGTGGCGACGCACGTCCGCTGCCTGCGTGCCCAGGTCGAATCCGGCGACCGTGGCCTCGCCGCCACTGGGCGGCAGGAGGGTCACCAGCATCCGCAGCGTCGTCGTCTTGCCGGCGCCGTTGGGCCCCAGGAACCCGAAGACCCGGCCACGCTCCACCGCGAGGTCCACACCGCGCACCGCCTCCACCGCCTGGGGCCCCGACCCGAAGACCTTGCGGAGTCCGTGCGTCTCGATGATGTGATCCATGTGCCGTCGCTCCCGTCTGCGATGATGGTGTCGTGCACCGTATTGCTCGGCAACCATATCTCTTAGTTACTAAGATACTTGCAGCATGACGGACCTCGATCGACCTGTCAACGAGCCATCGGCGCTCTGGAGCGCCTACACCACCCTCGTGCAGCAGGGCGCCCTCCACGGCGAGGCGGTGGCGGAGTCCCTGGGACTCGATGCCACCGCGCTCCGCTGCATCGGGTTCGCATGGACCGAGCCGGACATGACGCCGGGCCGGCTCGCGGAGCTGACAGGCCTGACCACGGGTGCCGTGACGGGCGTCCTGGATCGCCTCGAGCGAGCGGGCTTCATCGAGCGGGTCGCCGATCCGTCCGATCGCCGACGCACGTTGGTCAGGGTCTCCCTCACGCGCGGTCGCGAGGTGGGTGCCGCCTATGAGCCCCTGGAGCGCGCGACGGAGTCGGTGTTCGAACGACTCGACGACGGGCAGCGGGCGCTCCTCGTCGGTGTGCTCCGGGAGCTGGCTGCCGTGGGCTCCAGCGACACCGCCCGACTGCGTGCCACGAACCGGGGCGGCATGGTCGGCGAGATGTTCGTGGCACCCCTGGGCCAGGTGGACGCCGGCCGACTCGTGTTCCGGTCCGGGGCGCCACGCGTCGCGCTCCGAGCCGCCCCCCTGGGACCCGCGGCGGAGGCCCGGATGGTCGCCGAGCTGTTCCACACCGGTCTCACGCTCGCCGGTGATGCCGGCGACGGCGAGCTCTGTCGCGCCATGTTCACGGGTGCCGTCCCGCTGGTCGGGGTACACAAGGGTGACGTGCGCATCGGCTACAAGCGCCGCTTCGGCCTCGGGAATCGCGAGACCCGTGTGGCGCTCAGCCGAGCGGTGCCGTGGACCATCGACGTGTCCGGTGGCCTCTCGACGTTCGCCGCGGAGCTCCGGCATGTCCGGCTCCACGACCTCCGGATCTCGGGGAGCGTCGACGACGTCCGCGTCTGGCTGGGGATGCCCGACGGCACCTCACGGATCCGCATCCTCGACGGCGCCCGGAACGTGACCATCGAGCACCCTCGGGGAGCGGCCGTCCGGCTGAGCATCACGGGCGGCGTGCATGAGGTCCGCCTGGGCCGGGAGCATCTGCGTGATGTCGCGGGGACCGTGCGTCTCGCCTCGCCGGGCGCGGAGCACGCTGCCGACCGATACGAGGTGGAGATCGTCGGTGGTGCCCGCACGGTCACCGTGTGACCATGGCCTGAGGCCACCGCCTACACGCTGAGCGGTCGGTCCAGGTGGGCGAGGAACTCCGCGCGGGTCTTGTCGTTGCTCCGGAACAGGCCCACTACCGCGCTCGTGGTCATGACCGTGCCAGGCTTGCGGATGCCTCGCATCACCGCGCACAGATGGGTCGCCTCGATGACCACGCCCACGCCCTTGGGATCGAGGTGCTCCATGATCAGGTCCGCGACCTGCTGCGTGAGGCGCTCCTGGACCTGGAGTCGACGGGCATACATCTCGACGATGCGCGGGATCTTGGACAGCCCCACGACGCGCCCCCGCGGGATATACGCGACGGCGGCCGTGCCGAAGAAGGGCAGCAGGTGGTGCTCGCACAGGGACGAGAACGGGATCCCCCGGACCACCACCATCTCGCTGTAGTCGACGTCGAACACGGCGCCGTTGAGCAACCGCGCCGGATCCACGTGATAACCCGCGGTCAGCTCCGCGTACATCCGGTGCACCCGCGCCGGGGTGCGGGCCAGACCGTCCCGCGCGGGGTCCTCGCCGATGTCCCGCAGGATGGTCCGCACGGCCTCCTGGACCGGGTGGTCGCCCGACACCGGATCATCGCCCGCGAGCCAGGGCGTGGTGCCCTCGATGTCCCATGCGGCACGGTGGTCGTCCTCGCCGACGCCCTCGATGGCCTCGACGGCGCGACGGACAGGGCCGGACAGGTCGCTCATGGTCGGATGCGGAGGCACGGGGCCAGCTGCCGGGGCGGCGTCAGGATGCCGGCGGCGGCGGCCCGGAGCCGTCCTCCGTGCGGTCGCCGAACTCGTCACGCGCGTCCTTGACGCCCCGTCCGAATGCCTCGCCGAGCCTCGGCAGCATCTTCGGACCGCGGGCCATCAGCACGACCACGAGAATCACGACGAGGATCAGCAGGATGTCCATCAGATGGACATCCTAGCGCCCCGCAGGTGACAGCAGGCGTGCGATCTCGAGCGCGACCGTGGCGGGTCGATAGCGCATCAGGTTGTGACCCGTCCCGGACAGCGCCAGGACGCGCGTCGGGGGCATGGCTGCGGCGTCCCGGGCGGCGACCACCTCCCGGAGCGCCACGGCCCGATCGTGGGCGGCTTCGTCATCGGCCGTGCCGGCACCCGCGACGAGCACGCTCACCGGGACGGGTGCTGCCGTCAGCACCTCCTGTGGCTCATAGGCGAGCATCGTGTCCGCGAGCGACCGGAGCGTGGCCGGTCGGCTGATGAGCGCCACGTGACCCGCGTGCTTGCGCTCCACCTGGGCGCGTGCCGCGCGATCCTGGTCCTCGTCCCAGGTCGCCGGATCGAAGTCCCGACGATCCTCGAGGAACGCCTCGAGCGATGCGAGCACCTCGGGTGGCTCCGCGAGCGCTGCCGCCAGCTCCGTCGCCGACATCCGGGTCGCCGAGCCGATGTCCTCCCAGCCGCCATCGACCAGCAGCAGGCCAGCGACCGAGGCGTCCTGCAGCCGGGCAGCCTCCGCGACGACCATCGCCCCCAGGCCATGACCGGCCAGGACCGCCGGTCGACCAGAGGCCTCGATACCCGCGCCGTTGGCAGCCGCCACGGTGAGCACATCCCACGCGAGCGACGCGAGGTCGAGCCCGCTGCGAGCGCCCTCCGAGAGCCCGTGACCACGCAGGTCCGGGGCGAGCACACGCGCCACACGGCCGAGCCGACGCGCGACCGGCGCCCATGCCCAACCCGTGGCCGCGACGCCATGGACCAGCACCACCACGGGCCGGGGATCGGCGGTGGCCGGGATGGCCGCACCCCAATCGAGGTAGTGGATACGCTCCCCCGAGCTGACGCGGATGACCATCGATTCGGGCGTGGCGTCGGGGTCAGGCCCCAGGCCGCCCTCGGCGGTCGTCCCGCGGGCGGCGTCCATCTCGGTGTCGACGATCATGCGCGGCTCGGTGCCGGCGTCAGGGTTCACCACCCGGCTAGCATAGGCAGCGATGCCCGTCCGACGCCGAGCCGCGCTCGCCCATCGACACCCCCAGCGTCGGGCCGTCGTGCCGGGGCCAGTGGCGCGCGGCGTCCCGAGCGACCCCGATCGTCTCCCGGGCGACTTCGAGCGACAGGTCCAGACCGCGCTCGATGGCCTTCCGCCCGACATCCGGCGGCTGCTCGAGACCGTGGCCATCGTGGTCGAGGACATGCCCTCCCCGGACCAGGCGCGCACCAGCGGCACGCCCGACGGCTGGCTGTACGGGCTGTACGAGGGGACGCCGCTCATCGACCCATACGCTGACCAGGTGGCCTTCCCCAACGTCATCACGTTGTTCCGGATCCCGCTCCAGGAGGACTTCCGCCACCCCGACGAGCTCGCCTGGGAGATCCGGCGCACCGTCATCCACGAGCTGGCCCACCATGCCGGGATCGATGACGACCGACTGGACGAGCTGGGCTACGCCTGAGCCGGGGATGCCATCTCCACGCCGGCGGCGCCGCTACGCATGATCGTGGGCGAGGAGGGTGGGCAGGCGCGCGAGGTCGACGTTGCCGCCCGACGCGATGACACACACCACTTCCCCGTCGTGGAGGGGCACGGCGCCCGACAGGACCGCGCCAAGAGCCGCCGCGCCAGCGGGCTCGAGGAGCTGCTTCATGCGTTCCAGCGCGAAGCGCAGGCCACGTGACACGGCGCTGTCCGGGATGCGCACGATGGCGTCCACGTAGCGGCGCGCGAGGTCGATGTTCCAGACGCCCGCGAACGGTGCATTGAGACCATCGGCGATGGACTCGGGTCGGATGTCGACCGGATGGTCGGCGGCCAGCGCCTGGCTCAGGGCATCGCTCGTCTCCGGCTCGACACCCACGATGCGCGCCCCGGGACGCAGCTGTCGCACGGCCGCGGCGACCCCGGCGAGGAGACCGCCACCGCCCACGCCGAGCACGATGACATCGACCTCGGGCAGGTCCTCCAGGATCTCGAGGCCGACGCTCCCCTGCCCCTCGATGACACGCTGGTCATCGAATGGCGAGACGTAGACCGCGCCCAGCTCGTCGCGCAGCTCCTGGAGTCGCTGCCAGGTCTCGCCCGTGTGGGCGCCGTACAGCTCCACCCGGGCGCCGTAGGCGATGGTCGCCTCGACCTTGGTGCGGGCCGCGAGGGTGGGCATGACGACCGTCACCGGCACGCCGGCCGCCGCGGCGGCGTAGGCCACGGCGGCCGCGTGGTTGCCCGCGGACATCGTGACGATGCCCCGGGCGCGCTCGTCCGCGGTGAGTGTCAGCACCCGGTTGACGGCACCACGTGCCTTGAAGGACCCGGTGACCTGGAGATGCTCGGCCTTGATGAAGATGCGCGGCTCGTCCGGTGCGGGTGACCCATCGCCACCGGGTCGGTCGGGGACGCCGGCGCCACCCAGGCGGACACCGGTGGCGTCGGTGACCCAGCGGGCGGCGGTCCGCGAATGGAGCATCGGCGTCCGCGCGACACGACCCGCGATGCGCGAGGCGGCGGCCCGGATGTCGGCCAGCGGGACATCGCGCTGCGGGCGCTCGTCCTGGGAGGGTCCGGGGCGGTCGGCCATCGACGGAGTGTACGGTGCCCGCGCAGGGTCCGGCGGAGATCTTGCCGACTTGCGCAATGACGCAAGTCATGGCACCATCCACGACACCATGACCACGGCCACCACGGACCCTGACGCGCCCGGTATCGACGGGGCGAGCCCTGGTCGCTGCCCGGATGTGTCACCCGAGGCGGACCGGCAGCGCTACGCGGCCATCAGCCGTGCGCTCGCGGATCCGAAGCGACTGTGCGTCCTGGAGATCCTGGCGTCCGGCGAACGGTCCGTGAGCGACCTCTCGGCGGAGGCCCGGTGCCAGATCCCGAACATGAGCCAGCACCTCGCGGTGCTGCGCTCGTCCGGTCTCGTGAGCACGCGACGGGACGGGAGCACGGTGATGTACCGGCTCAGCGACCCACGCGTCCTCGAGGCGTACCAGCTCATCAGGTCGCTCGCCGGCTGAGCGTCACCCCGCGTCAGCGGAGAAAGGACACACCCCCATGGCCATCACCGAGGCGACCGACGCCACGTTCGAGGAGCTGGTGCTCAAGAGCGAGAAGCCCGTGGTCGTCGACTTCTGGGCCACATGGTGCACCCCCTGCAAGATGGTGGCGCCCGAGATGGAGAAGCTCGCCAGCAAGTACGAGGGCAGTGTCGAGGTCGTCAAGGTCGATGTCGATGCGAACCCGGCGATCTCGCAGGCGTTCCAGATCATGAGCATCCCGACCATCGCATTCTTCCGGCCCGGCCAGCAGCCCAAGGGCGTGGTCGGGTTCCAGCCGCTCGAGCGGCTCGAGCAGCAGTTCGGCCTCAGCGAGTTCGCACCCGCGCCCGCCCCCAACAGCTGACCTCATCCGGCCGGCGTGACCGGTCGACCACGATGCCGCGTGTGACGCCCCGGGGACCTCCTCCTCCGGGGCGTCGCCGCGTCCGTGCGTCGTGGCGGGCTGCTCCTCCCGCGCTCCGCCGCCGAAGCCGACATGGCCGCCGACCAGGGCATGACGACAGCGGGTCCTGCCCCGATGGTCCTATTCGTGGTGCGCGTGGTCACCATTCACCGTATGCATCGAATACGAGAGAGATGCGTGGATGATCGTCGTCTGATACAGTCCCGACGTGCCCTCGCGCCTGGGGCGACGTGCCGTGCGTCGCCTCGTGAGGTGGCACCGCCGACGTGCGGGGACCCCAGATCCTCGCCCTGTCGTCCTTGTCACCGCCCTCGTCATCGCGTGCGCGGCGACCGCCCAGATCGGGCTCGTCTCGAACGCGCCATCAGCGCCTGATCCGTCGACGGCTTCCATCGCGGCAACCCCGGGAACGTCCGACGACCAGGAGGATCCAGCCTCATCCGGTGCGGGCAGTCCCGTCATGGCCATGCGCTGGCGGGTCGTCCACCTCCCCGCGGAGGGGTCCGACGCGTCACCCGCGCCTCCGACAGCCATGCCGGAGCCGGTCGCGCCCCCGACAGCCACACCGACGCCGGTCGCGCCCGCGACATCCAAGCCCACCACCCGGACCAGGCTGACCGCGCGTGTCCTGCCCACGCAGGGACCCATCGCACCTCCGGACTGCGGGATGCCGACCATCCACGACGTCCGACCCCTCGTCGCGTCCGTCGACGGGGCCATGGTCGCCGAGGCCATGGTCGCCGCGGCCTCGGTGGGCATGGACTGTGACACGGACCCGCCGACCGACGGCGACACCGTCATCCTCGCGCTCGTCCGCCATGCCGGCACGAGCCTGCGCGCCGACGCCGTCCGCGAGCAGCTGGCCGCCGACCGGGCAGCCCGGCAGGCCGCCCGCGAGCGACGGGCCGAACGCCGCGCGGAGCGACGTGCCGAGCAGCGAGCAGCGCAGCAGCGTGCCGAGAAGCGTGCCAAGGAGCAGCGAGCCGAACGCCGTGCCGCCGCCAAGCGGGCCGCGGAGCGCAAGGCAGCGGCCCGACGCGCGGCCGAGCGCAAGGCCGAGCAGGCACGCAAGCGCGCACAGAAGAAGTCCTCCTCGAGCTCCGGCTCGTGGCGCAACGCGCCCATCGTGACCTGGTACGGCCCCGGCTTCTATGGCAATCGCACCGCCTGTGGTCTGCGCTACACGCGGACCATCGTCGGCGTGGCGCATCGGACGCTCCCGTGCGGCACCCTCGTCCAGTTCCGGTGGGGCGGCATCACGGCGACCGTGCCCGTCATCGATCGGGGCCCGTACGCCACCAAGGCCCACGTGTTCGACTTCTCGGCAGCGACCTCCTGCCGGGTCTTCAAGCAGAAGGGTGTCAAGAACGCCTGCTTCACCCGCCACGACGTGAAGTACCGGGTCGTCGGACGCATGAGCCTCAGGGGCTACGAGTAGCCCCACCGGGCGCCACCAGACCGCATCCACGGGTGCGCGGCGGCCGCGACGCCGCATCGGTGCTGACCACGACCGATCGTGGTCGTCCCCGACCCGAACCACGATCCGTGGTGTCCCCGCCGACCGGTCCATCAGGCTGACCCCACCAGACCCGACCCCACCATACCCGCCCCGGGTCCATGGTCCCCGGGGATCCGGGACCATGGCGTCATTGCCGTGGTCACGGGTCGAGCCTAACGTTCATCTCGCCGTCGTCCTCCACGTCGGGGGCGGCCCCGAGGCGTCGACCACCGGGTCCGGGACGAAACGCGATCCTCTTCCGCTTCACGTTGCGGCGCATCTGCACCGAACGTCGAGGACCGCCGCCACGGATCACGAGTCGAATAACAGGAACCACCGGCCAGACCGGGACCGATCGGCCGGAGGAACGACGGCGGGATCATCGCGCTCAGCACCTTCCCCTTCTTCACCAGCCGAGTATTCGGCTGCCCATCGCGGAACGAGCGACGCCCGGCCCCACCCGGCCGGGCGTCCTGCTGTCCGATGTCCATCACGGGCTCGGGGTCCGGCTCTCACCAGAGCGGGCGTTCGGCTGCCTCAGGTTCCGGGGACGAGCTGCTGAAGCCCGGGCGTGGGGGACGGACCACTCGTTCCACGCCGCGTGCGTCCAGGTCGGCCGCGATGACCCGCGCATGCAGCACGAGGTCCCGGTCCCGGGTGATGGTCCGGGCGATCCAATCGATATAGGTGGGCTCGCGCTCCGCGATCTCGCCCAGCGTCACCCCGTGGAAGCGGCCGAACTCGAGCGTCGTGGCACGTGCCTCGTCGAGGGTCGGCACCGTGGGCCGTCGCGTGGCGCGTCGGTGGACGGGTCCCGTGGGTGTGCTGGCACGCAGGTCGGGCGCCGAGAGGATGTGACGCGGCCGCGGATCCTGTCCCTGGAGCACCGGCTGCCGGCTGCCGGTCACGGAATCGCGTCGATGGAACACCGCGCTGGTGTCGAAGCGCGCCGTGACCGGTGGTGCCGCGGGGGGCGGCGGCGGACCCTCGGCCCGAGCTAGATGTGCCGGGTCATCCGCCCACCGCGGACCCGTGGCACCAGGGCGTCGTGTGCCCCCCACATCGGCCGCGGCCGCTCGGCGAGCGGCCGGCGACGCATCGTGACGCGCGCGGCGGATCGGATCGGCCAGCAGGTCGTAGGCCGCGTTGATGCGCGCCATCCGCGCCGTGAGACGTCGCTGCTCGGCGGGGTCACCCACGGCTCGGTCGGGGTGGTGCTCGCGGGCGAGCTCGCGCCATGCGCGCTTGAGCTCCCCGGGTGCGGCATCACGCGCCACCTCGAGCACGCGGTACGGGTCACCCCGGAACGACGATTCGGGCATCCCCCGAGGCTACCACCGTGACGGCATCGAGCCCGCCACCGGGTATCGTGGCCGGATGCGACTGCCCATCGAGCCACCCATCGAGCCGATGCTCGCCAAGCCCGCCGGCGGCATCCCGGACGGCGACGGCTGGCTGTACGAGCCCAAGTGGGACGGCTTCCGCGCCATCGTGTTCCGGGACGGCGACGAGGTGGTCATCCAGAGCCGAGACAGCAAGCCGCTCGATCGCTACTTCCCGGAGCTCGCGGAGCCGCTCCGAGTCGCGCTGCCGGAGCGCTGCATCCTGGATGGCGAGGTGGTCATCGCCGGAGCACACGGCCTCGATTTCGATGCGTTGCTCCTGCGCATCCATCCCGCCGCCTCGCGGGTGGCCATGCTCGCCGAGGCCGCACCCGCCTCGTTCATCGCGTGGGACCTCCTGGCGCTCGACGACGACGACCTCATGTCGACCCCCCAGGCCGACCGACGGACACGTCTCGAGCAGGTCCTGGCCGGCACGCACGAGCGGGTGCACCTCACCCCCGTGACGCGTGACCCCGCCCAGGCCCAGGACTGGTTCGACCGCTTCGAGGGTGCCGGGCTCGACGGCGTCATCGCCAAGCGACTCGATGCGCCCTACCAGCCGGGCAAGCGCGCCATGACCAAGGTCAAGCACCAGCGGACCGCCGATTGCGTCGTCGCGGGCTTCCGATGGCACAAGCTCGGCGAGCCGGTCGTCGGCTCGCTGTTGCTCGGCCTGTTTGACGATGCGGGTGAGCTGCACCACGTGGGCGTCACCTCCAGCTTCACCATGGAGCGTCGCCGGCAGCTGGCGGACGAGCTGGCGCCATGGCGCACGAACGCGCTCGAGGGTCACCCGTGGGGTCGTTGGGCCGAATGGGCGCAGGAGGCGGCCGCGGCGGGGCGTCGGATGCCCGGCGCGCAGAGCCGCTGGAACCAGGGTCGGGACCTGTCGTGGGAGCCGCTGCGCGCCGAACGCGTGGTCGAGGTCGCCTATGACCACCTCCAGGGCGATCGCTTCCGCCATGCCACGACCTTCCGTCGCTGGCGACCCGACAGGCAGCCCGCGGACTGTCGATACGACCAGCTGGAGACGACCGCGCCATACGAGCTGGCACTCATCCTCGGCCCCGGGACGGCGGGCTGACGACCGTGTCGCACCCCGCGTCACCGGTCGGGGGTCTCACCCCGGACCGTTGGCTGGATACATCCGGGGCGCTGCTGGGTACACTGCGCACGTTCGTGACCAGCCGTCACCCAATGGAGGGACCCGGATGAGCGACCCACAGCGCCCGGGCGATCCGTGGCAGCCCGAGGACGAGGGATCGGCGTCAGCCGCCGAGGACGCCTCGCAGCCATGGGAGATCGTCCCGGACGCGCCGGTCGAGGCCGCTGCGGATGCCACAGCAGATGTCGTCGATGGGGACGTCCCCGACTGGACGCTCGACCCGCGCGGTGACGACCCGGTGGATGCCGTGGCGGCCGCATCGGGCGACGAAGCCGCATCGGACCCATGGGCGACACCTGCCACGAACGACTGGTCCGCGCCGGGTGCGAGCGACGTCGTCAGCGACACCGGTGCGGCCGCCTGGTCGCAGCCCACGGACGAGGGCACCGGGTCATCGGCCTGGGCACAGCCGGCCGCGGAGCCATCCACGGACACGGGCTCGGCCGCCTGGTCGCAGGCCGCCGCGG
>CAZYTQ010000044.1:0-4148 GCA_964650135.1 uncultured Anaerolineaceae bacterium
CCAGCTGGAGGCGCTCCGGGTAGCGGACATAGCCATGCGCGCGCACGATCTCCACGGTGCCGTCCTCCAGGGGCTGCCGAAGGGCATCCAGCACGTCCCGGTCGAACTCGGCGAGCTCGTCCAGGAAGAGGACGCCGAGATGCGCCTGGGTCACCAGACCCGGCGCGAGCTGTGGCCCACCACCCACCATGGCGGCATAGCTGGTCGTGTGATGGGGCGCCCGGAAAGGTCGCTCGTGACGGCCGGGCGATCCGGACGGCATCCCGGCCACGCTCCGGATGACCGCCACCTCCTGTGCCTCCTGGTCATCGAGCGGTGGCAAGAGCCCGGGGATGGTGCGTGCGAGGAGCGTCTTCCCGGCACCCGGAGCACCCAGCATCAGCAGGTCATGGCCACCGGCGAGCGCGACCTCCAGCGCCCAGCGGGCCATGGCCTGGCCGCGCACCTCTGCGAGATCCGCGAGCGGCAGGCGCTCCGCCCGCACGCCACCGTCCGAGCCCGGCTCCGTGGGCGATGCGGAGATGCGCAAGGGCGTCCGCCGCTGGGCCGCGCCCGCGGTCCGCCCCCGCGGACCGGCCACGAGACGCGCTGCGTCGTCCAGGCCGGCGATGCCCTCGATGGTCACGCCACCAACGAGACGTGCCTCCACGACATTGCGCTCGGGCACCGCCACCCGCCGATGGCCGGCGCGCGCGAGCGTCGAGACCATGGGCAGGACCCCGGCCACCGGGAGCACCGCGCCACCCAGCGAGAGCTCGCCGAGCAGCGCCCACGGGCCGCCGGATGGCCGGATCTGCCCGGATGCCACGAGGATCCCCGCCGCGATGGCGACGTCATACGCGGCCCCCCGCTTGCGCCGGTCCGCGGGGGCGAGGTTGACGGTGATACGCCCCAGCGGATACTCGAACCCCGCGTTACGCAGAGCCCCTCGGACGCGCTCGCGCGCCTCGGACAGGGCAGCGTCCGGCAGCCCCACGATGTGACACGCGGGCAGACCGGGCGCCACATCCACCTCCACGTGGACGAGCGCGCCGTGGAGCCCATCGATGACGGCGGTGACCAGGGTCGCGAGCATGCCGCGCAGTGTGGCGAGCAGCGTGTACCAGGCGATCACGCCGGCCTTACCACGGACTTGCGGCCGCCGTGACCGGGGTGGTCGCGTCGGCCGGTCCTCACCCCGCAGCGGATCCATCACCCGAGGCGCCCGCGGCGGCCCGACCATCCACGTCCCGCATGACCAACGGCCCGGGTCCCAGCCCCTGCACCCGGGTCCCGGTCACTGCCGTGCGGCACTGTGAGCCACTCCCCGAGCGACCCAGCATGACCTCGAGGAGGCACCCATGTCCACGACCCCGATGGCCCGGCACCTGCGCACGCTGGCCATGATCGTCATCGCAGCGGCCGGCGGGCTCGTGGCCGCCACCACCACCCCGCGCGGTCCGGTGACCCCGGGTGACGCCATCGCGTGGATGCTGGGCGGACTGGTGCTCGGCATCGTCGGTGGCGCGGTGGGCGGCACCCGCTGGTCGATGCTCGTCGTGCCGCTCGTCGCGACCCTCGCGTTCGAGGTCGGCCGGCTGGGCACGAACGGTCCCACCGTGGACGCCATCGCGCCCGGCTCCGTCTACGGCGTCATCGCGCTCGTGACCGGACGTGGTGTCTCGGCGCTCCTCGCCTGGCCGGGCATGGTCATCGGCGCCCGCCTGGGTGTCGAGGGGCGCGCCCGCCACCGACCCTTGGATGCGCCTCGGCTCGGGCGTGCGGCCAGGGTCGGCATCGTCGCCTGCCTCGTGGTCGGCCTCGCCCAGGCCTGGATGCTGGTCCAGCCCGCGACCACGGCGCCGATCCTCGGATCGGACGGTGGACCGGCGCCGGGCAGCATCGCGGAGCTGGGCACCGTCCGCCTGGGCGGACACGACCAGGTGGTGCTCATCCGCGGGCGTGACCTCGCGGCGCCCGTGCTGCTCCATCTCGCGGGTGGACCCGGAGGCACCGACCTGGGTGCCATGCGCGCGGACACGAGCCTTGAGGATGCGTTCGTGGTGGTGACATGGGAGCAGCGCGGCGCCGGCAAGTCCTACGCGGTCCTCGATCCGGCCGAGACACTGACCCTGGACTCGATGATCGCCGACACCATCGAGCTCACGGAGCACCTGCGCGACCGGTTCCGCCAGGAGCGCATCTTCCTCACGGGCAACTCCTGGGGGACGCTGCTGGGCGTCCTCGCGGTCCAGGAGCGACCGGACCTGTATCACGCATGGATCGGCACCGGCCAGATGGTCAGCCCGCGTGCGACCGATGTCATGTTCTGGGAGGACACGATCGCGTGGGCGGAGCGGGTGGGTGACACCGGGCTCGCGGACACCCTGCGTCGCAACGGCCCACCCCCGTACACCGATGTCACGCTGTATGAACCGGCCCTGTCCCATGAGCACGACTGGAACGTCTATGCCGAGTTCGACGATGGCCGGGAGCTGCCGGCGACCCTGTTCGTGCCGGAGAACGGCCTGATGGACCGGGTGAACGGCCTGCGGGCGTTCCTCGATACCTTCTCCGTGCTCTACCCCCAGATCCAGGACGTCGACCTGCGGCAGACGGCGACGCGCCTCGAGGTACCGGTATACCTGGTCGCAGGCGCCCACGAGGCCCGAGGGCGGGCGGTCCCGGCCGACGCCTGGTTCGCGATGCTCGAGGCTCCCCACACGGAGCGCATCGTGTTCGCCCACTCGGGCCATCGGCCGTCGTTCGAGGAGCCCGCCGCGTTCGCGATGGTCATGGACCGCATCCAGGAGGAGGCCCCACGCATCCCCCGATGAGGCTCAGGCGTGGACGGACGCGCTCAGGAGGGGTTGCACCGGAGTGTCGCGAGGCGCCTTCGGGTCGGCCTCGATGGTCCGCACGACCTCGGTCAAGGATCGGGCCACCGCGGAATCGGGTCGGCCCTTGAGGAACGGCTCGCCGCTGTTGAGCGCGCTGATGGCGGTCCGGTAGTCGTTCACCACCTGGTACCGGATGGGTCGCTTGAGCACCGCCTCGATGGACCGCGGCCCGATGCCCGTGTATGCGTTGCTGCGGTTGAGCAGCAGCTCCAGCATGTCGTCGGGCATCCCGATCTGGGTCATGGTCTCGAGCACCAGGCGCACGTTCTTGATGCACGAGAGGTCGGCCGTCAGGACCACCAGCATCCGGTCGGCGACCGAGATGACATCGAGACTGTGGTCATCGAGCCGCTCGTCCAGGTCGACGATGACGTAGTCATACATCCGCCGGAGCGTCTCCACGAGGGTCGCCATGTGATGCCGCTCGGCGCTCACGTGCTCGGCCTCTTCGGGTCGTGGCGGGGCCAGCAGGAGGTCCACGCCCGACTCGTGATGGACCACGATGGTCCGCAGCAGGTCCGCGTCGATCGAGGGTGCCGTCACTGCGTCCACGATGGAGTAGCGGTCGTTGCCCAGGTCCATGAACACCCGGTGGTCACCGAACTGGAGGTTACCGTCGACGAGCACGACGTTGCGGTGCAGATGGCGGTGGAACGCGATGGCCGCGTTGATGGCGATGGTCGTGGTGCCCACGCCACCCTTGGCGCCGTACACGGCGATGACCTGGCCCCGCGTGATGGCATTGGATGCGGGCGGCGTGACGACCGGCGTCACCGAGGGGGCCGCGACCACGACACCACCCGGTGGGAACCGGCTGAGGAGGCGTCGCACGCGCGCCACGAGCTCCGCAGGGTGGACCGGCAGGGCCTGATAGTCGTCGGCACCGGCCCGCAGGCCACGCACCTTGTCGCGGGCGTCATCCCGGCCGAGCATGATGACCGGGACGTGTCCCTGGCCCGTGGCCGCCCGGATATGGGCGAGGATGGCCCACGCGCCGTCACCCGGCACATTGGCGTCCAGGATGGCCAGATGGGGTGCCTCGATCGAGATGGCACCCAGGGCTTCGTCGGCCGCTCGCGCCACGCGCAGCAGCCGATCCTCGGCGACCAGCGCCGTCGTCAGCAGCCGCTCGAGACTGGGATCATCGGTCAGGACCAGGAGCCGCGCTGCCATCGACACCGATGCTATCCCGACCAGACCTCCCGGACGCCACTACCGGACGTACCAGCACACATGACCCGGATGGGCCATCCATGGGCCATGACCCGA
>CAZYTQ010000044.1:4158-23706 GCA_964650135.1 uncultured Anaerolineaceae bacterium
TGACCCGACCGCCCGGGGTCAGGCGCCGGGGTGCGGCTCCGTGGGGGTCTCGTCGGTCGGCGAGTCGGTCCCTGCGGGCGTCATGGGCGCGGGCACCGACGCCCAGCCCGGCAGGCTTGGTGGGGTCGGCGTGATGAGACCCGTCAGCGCGATCGCCTCCGACAGCGACGGTGTCGGCAGCTCCTCGGTCAGCGGGTCGAGCGGCTCGGTCACCAGCGACGGCTCCGGCGTCAGGGGTGGCTCGGGGGCCACGGTCCCTCCGGCATCCCCGGCAGGGGCGCTCCCCGCTCCGGAGTCGGTCGCCGCATCCGTGCCACCGCTGGCCGGCCCACCACCGGCAGCCGGGCCGCCGCCGAGTGCCCGGATGCCGCCGGTGGGCCCGCTCGGCCCATCGACGCTGGCATCCACGAAGCGTCCCAGCCGCTGGGCGAGCTCGGTGAGCTCGAGCGGCAGCACGTACTTGGTGGATGGGCTGGCCCCGATCGCCTTGAGGGTGTCCAGGTACTGGAGCAGCATCGTCCGCTCGTCCACGTGGCGGGCCGCCGAGAAGATGCGCTCGAGTGCCTGGCTGAAGCCCTCTGCCTCCAGGATGGCCGATTGGCGCTTGCCCTCGGCGCGCAGGATCGAGGACTGCTTCTCGCCCTCGGCCACGTTGATGGCCGACTGGCGCGCGCCCTCCGACTCGGTGATCACGGCACGCCGGTTGCGCTCCGCGGAGAGCATCCGGTTCATGGCGTCCTGGACGTCGCGTGGCGGGGTGATCTCGCGGATCTCCACCGTGGTCACCTTGCCGCCCCAACGCTCGGTCTGCTCATCGAGCTTGGTGCGCAGCACCTCGTTGATCTGGTCGCGCTTGGACAGCACATCGTCCAGCAGGATGTCGCCGATGACGGCACGCAGCGTGGTGGTGGCGATGCCCTGGAGGGCACCCGCGAAGTACGCGACATTGACGATCGAACGGAGCGGGTCGCTGATGCGCCAGTAGATCAGGAAGTCGATGCTGATGGGTGCGTTGTCCTTGGTGATCGTGGTCTGGCTGGGGACCTCGATGAACTGCTCCCGCAGGTCCACCCGCACCGGACGATCGACCACCGGGATGAGGAACACGACACCCGGGCCCTTGATCTTGTCGGGACCGGTCCGGCCGAGCCGGAACACGACGAGGCGGTCGTACTCGTTGACGATGCGGATGCTCAGCCATGCGAGGACGATGACGATGACGAGCACCAGGACCAGGGAGGCGATGGTCACCGTATCCACTGGGCGGACCTCCGTTCAGGCCCACGCCGCGATGGTCGGCTGACCATCACCGGGCGAGCGGGTCGACGATGAGGACCAGGCCATCCTGGCCGTTGATCCGCACCGGCGTGCCGCGCTCCAGCGTGCGGCCGTCCGCGCTCCGGGCGGTCCATTCCTCCCCCGCAGCATAGACGGTCCCGGACGGCAGCAGTGCGCGACGCACCTCGCCCTCGACGCCCACGAGCTCGTTCGACACCTCGCCCACGTGGACCCCTACGTTGACCGGTGGCATCCGACGTGTCCGGAGGACCGCCCACAGGACCACCCCCATGAACAGCGCCGTGAGCACCGTCATGGTCACGATGATGGGCGCCGCGACCTCCACGCTGGGGGCCGTGGGCGTCCCGGTCTCCGTATACAGCGCGCTCGCACCCAGCACGAACGCCACGAGCCCGCCGATGGCGAGCAGGCCATGGCTGGTCACCGTCAACTCCAGCACGAACAGCACGATCGCGAGCCCGATGAGCAACAGCCCCGCGATGTTGAGGGGCAGGCTGCCGAAGCCGATGAACGCCAGGATGATCGAGAACGCACCCAGGATGCCGGTCACGAAGTTGGGGTTCTGGAGCTCGAACAACAGGCCGTAGAAGCCGATGGTGAACAGGATGAACGCGATGTTGGGGTCCGCCAGCAGATGCAGGAACGCCTGGAATGGGTTCATCGCCGCCTCGGACGTGGGCGCGCCCGCGGTCTCCAGCACCCACGGCTGGCCCTGCACCGTGACCGTGCGGCCATCCGCTTGTGCGAGGAGGTCATCGATGGAGGTGGCCTTGATGTCGATGGCACCTGCCGCGAGCGCCTCATCCACCGTGTATGACGCCGCATCCACGACGGTGCTCACCGCCCAGCCCACCGGGCGCCCGCGTTCCTGCGCGAGCGCGGTGATGGAGGCGACGGTGTCATTGAGCACCTTGTCACCCATGGCACCCTCGATGTCCTCGCCCTGACCACCGACGGGCGTCGCGGCGCCGATGTTGGTCGATGGCGCCATGGACGCCACGTGCGCGGACAAGGTGATGAAGGTGCCCGCGCTCGCCGCACGTGCCCCCGCTGGTCCGACCCAGACCATGACCGGGATGGGCGCATCAAGGAACGCCTGGACGATCTCACGGGTGCTGTCCAGCGACCCTCCGGGCGTGTCCAGCTGCACGACCACGGCCGGGGCACCGTCCGTGGCCGCCTTGGCGATCCCCTCCCGGAGATAGCCCGCGAGGACCTGGTCCACCACCCCGCTGGCGGGCAGGACCACGACCGTCCCCGGCTCCGCGCCACGCGCCAGCGAGCCGAGCAGCAGCAGCAGCCCGGCCACGAGGGGCAGCAGCCGGAGCGTCCGACGCCGGTCCATACCCCCCATCATCCCAGAGCGTGTCCAGCGGGACCGCCGGGCCCCGAGGATGCGGGCATGATGCCCAGGCCGCGCAGATGGTCCAGGCACAGCCGGCTCCACGTCTCGAGCCGGTCCCCGAGCCCGTCGACCTCGGCCATGTCGGCCCAATGGCCCTCCAGGCGGTCCACCTCCCGGACCGCCACGCTCCGGCCGGCCGCCTCCACGCGATGTACCAGCCCCACGTGCACGGCGCCCACCGGGTCGGTGTCGTCGTTGATGACACCGATGGGTTCGAACTGGGGTGGCCAGTCCGCCACCAGCTCCTCGGCCCACTCCCGGCGCAATCCACCGTCGATGCCACCGTCACGGGTGCCGACGTGCCCGCCGACACCGATGGAGCATCGGTCATGGAGGCGCGCGTCGCCACCCGTGCGCAGACGACGCATCAGGAACACGCGCGGGCCGTCCGTGACCACGACATACGGGATGAGCTGCTGGAACGACGGGTCGTCCTCGACCTCGGCACGCACGCGATACTCGCCATGTGCCGCTGCTGCGGCGAGGAGGGCGTCCGTCGGGGCCGCGCGGATGCCACGCCACTCGAGGCCGCCCGGGATCGCGGACCGCGGCAGCCCCAGGACCCGCTCGCGCGAGATGCTGCTGGGTGCTGCTGTGCCGGCCATCGGCTCCGAGTCTAGCGGCCCACCGTGACGAGGCTCGCCGCCACCAGGATCACGACCACGAGCACCAGCAGCTGGCCGACGAGCAGCCGTCGCTCGAGGGCCAGGTCCTCGTCCCGTTCGCGGCGCGCGCGGGCGACCTCCAACGGGTCATCGACCATGCCCGGTACGTCGGATGCCAGCGCCCGCGGCTGGGTCACGGGCGCATCAGCGCCCCGCCCCGCTTCTCGGTCTTGTCCCAGCGCTGCTCGGCGCCGCGCGCTTCACGGACATACGCGACCAGCGTCACCAGGCATAGGAAGGCGCCGTACCCCGCGAGGTAGATGAGGCCCCGTGACCAGTACCGTCCCCCACGGACCGTCTCGAGACGCATGGCCAGCCACGACACGACCATGCAACCGGCCAGCCAGATCGCCAGCACCCACGCCACGGGTGTCGGCGCGGACAGCTCCCAGGGCACCGTCGCCTCCAGACACGTGTAGCCGATGATGAGCACGGACACGATGCCCGGGAACAGGATGCCCTCTCGCCACGACGAGCGCGCAGCGGGCCGGTCGATGACGAAGCAGGAGAGCGTCAGGAACAGGTAGCACACCGCGCTCACCACCCACAGCGCCCGGAACGCGGGCCACGCCATCGGGTCGCCCAGGACCAGGAGCACCGCCAGCGCGACCGACGAGGCGATCATGAGCAGCGGTTGGAGCAGCACCGTGAACCACGCCAGCCCGAACGTGATGCCACCGATGCCGATGCGTCGCCAGGGCCGGAACCAGATGTCCCGGTAGCGACGCGTGACCTGGATGTTGCCGCGGCTCCAGCGCATCCGCTGCTTCCACAGGGAGCGCAGATCCGCCGGCTCCTCGGCCCACACGACGGCATGCGGCTCGAACACCGCGCGACGCCCGCGCAGCTGTGTCTCGAACGTGGCGACCGTGTCCTCGGCGAGGGTGGAGGTGTCGATGCGGCCGCCGATGGCCTCGAGGTTGGCGCGCGAGTGGAGCTGGGCGCCACCCGCCAGGCAGGCCAGGCCGCCCAGCACGTCCTGCGTCCGCCGCGAGGCCGCCTGGGCCGTGAGGTACTCCCACGCCACGAACCGGTTCAGATAGCCCGCATCGTGGGTGCCTTCCTTGATGTACGCGGTGACCGCACCGACCGCCGGGTCGGCGAGATGGCGGGTCATCCGGCGCAGCGACCCCGCCTCGAACTGGACATCGGCGTCGGCGATGAGCACCGCCTCGGCCCAATCGTCAGCGAGGATCCGGTCGAGGCCCTGGTTGAGGGCATGTGCCTTGCCCAGGCCACCCTGGGTCGTGCGCACATGGAGCACCCGCCCCGGGAACCGTGCCGCGTGCTCCGCGATGACCGCGGGGGTCGTGTCCGTGCTGGCGTCATCGATGACCATCACCCGCAGCCGGTCCGCGGGGTAGTCCATGGCCATCACCCGGTCGATGGTCGCGCCGATCACCAGGGCCTCGTTCCATGCCGGCAGCACCACCACGGTCCGGGGCAGGCACGGGCCCGTCCGGCGCAGATGGTTCCGGACCGCGTGGACCCCGGCCAGCAGGATCTGCCACGTCCCGACGACCGGCGCGACCGCGCCGAGCATGACGATGGCGACCAGCACGAGCGAGAGCGGACTCATGGCGACCGCGTCGACGGCGCCTCGTCGCGGACCGCCGCGAGCGTGTCCCGGACCGATGACCAACGGCCCACGTCCGGGGCGTCGTGGGCATCCGACCCGACCACGAGCCGGACCCCCTCGACACGCATCAGCTCCACGATCGGGGACCCCGGACATCGCCACTTCTCGTTGATCTCGATCGCGGTGTCGGTCTCTCGACAGCGCGCGGCCAGCGCCAGCAACGCATCCGGTGGCACGTCCGTCTCGCGGAGCCCCATCTTGGGCAGCAGGCTGAACGGGTGGGCCAGCACCGCCGGCAGGCGCACCGTCCCCAGCGCGGCGATCATGGCCGCCACCAGGTCCTCGAGCACGTGCCGGGGACTCACGGCACCCGCACGCAGCCACGCGGTCACCTGGGCCGGTTCGATGGGGCCGCCGGGCCCCGGGAACCGATGGTCGGCGATGAGCACGGTCTGCACCCCGTCGAGGCGCGTCGGCAGGTCCAGCCGGCCCGTCGCATCCATGATCTTCGTCTCGACCCCGATCCGGACGTCCAGCGCGGCGGACGCGCGGAGCGCGTCCACGTCGCGCACCATGGCGGGAAGCCAGTCCGTCGTGCGTCGCACGTGGTCCACCATCACCATGCCCTCGAGACCGGCCGCGATCGCCGCCGCCAGGTTCTCGGCGGGTGTGCTCGCGCCATCGGACCAGGTGGAATGGACATGGCCATCCACCGTGAGCATCGTCGCCGGGTCGATCGCCGGCGCGTGGGCGCTCATCGGCCCCGGCCATGCGTAGGTGGTCGCGCGATCATCGCGCGGTCGCCAGGCTCGCGTCGGAACGACGCGCCACGTCCTCCATCTCGCCGATGTCCAGCGTCTGGTGCTCGAGATGACGC
The DNA here is from genome assembly GCA_964650135.1 of uncultured Anaerolineaceae bacterium. Lineage (GTDB taxonomy): Bacteria > Chloroflexota > Limnocylindria > Limnocylindrales > CSP1-4 > JAFMJV01. The sequence goes on from CAZYTQ010000044.1 coordinate 9,984, forward strand.
ACCATCGCGACATCCCGGAAGCCGGCCACGGTCGGCGGCGGACCACCCAGCGCCATGGCGAGACAGATCCGGGGCATGTCGATGCCCGCGGCGATGGTGAGGGGCATGGTGCCCGGGAAACGCGGGTTCACCTCCAGCAGGAGGGGTCGTCCGTGCGTGTCGGCGCGGACCTGGACGTTGCTCACCCACGCCAGCCGCAGCACGCGAGCGACCTCGGCACCCAACGTCTCGAGTCCCGGGTCATGGAGCGTCCGGGCCGCCACCGCGACACCGGAATCGACCTTGAGCCGCAGTCGAGGCACGACCGCGACCACGACACCACCCGGCGTGGCGAGCACGTCGAGGGAGTGCTCCGCGCCCGGCAGGTACTCCTGGACGAGGAAGCTGCCGTCGTGCGGCACGCTCGGCAGCTGTGCCCGCTCATGCACCACGGCCACGTCACGCGAGCCGCTGCCGCGCCGCGGCTTGACCACGAATGGCATCGGCCAGTCGGTGATCTCGAACCGTCCATCGAGCAGCGTGGTGCGCGGCATCGGCAGACCGGCCTCGAGGCCCCTGGTCGCGAGGCGCCACTTGTCGAGGCAGTCCACGAGCGATGTCTCGTCGGCGAGCATGACCCGCACGCCGATGGCCCGCAGCGCGTCACGCGCCCTGGCGATGGGCAGCAGCTCCTGGTCGACCGTGGGCACCAGCACGTCGATGGCATCCTCGCGACATCGCGCCATGAGCGCCTCCGCGAAGTCGGGGTCATCCCCGCGGGGCACGAGGGACCGCCGCTCCGGCGGCACGAGATACAGGCCGGCCGCATGGCGGTCCATGTCCGCGGCATGCACCTCGACCCCCTCGACGGTGGCAAGTGACCGCATCACCGCGATGGCCGACGGGCCACCGGCGCCCGTGACCAGGACCCGCACCGTCGCTCCGGGGCGGTGCTCAGCCACGGACCGTGACGCCCACCGCGGCGTCGGGGACCATCCGGGGTGCACCCAGCATCGAGGCCGGTCCCGGTCGCCGCCGGTCACGGACGACCTCGAACGGCTCGACCGCGCTCTCGCCACCGAAGCGCGCCCAGTAGCGTGCCGTGGCCCGCAGCAGGTCCTCGTCGAGGTAGTCCCGGGTCGAGGCCTGGGACCCGAACGCGCGGATCGCCTCGAGCTTGCCCTCCAGGGTGTGCTCGATGCTCACGAACCGGCTGGGTCGGAACGCGATCGTCGCCGACGGGCTCTGGAAGCACAGCACGTAGGGCACCGCGCGGGACGCGACCATGGCCGCGGAGTGCGTGTTGCGGTGGTCCTGGTGCACGTCGTTGATGGAGTGGGTGTAGATGATGGTCGGCCGGAGGTCCGCGATGACCCGCTCGATGATGGCCACGGTGGGGTCGCTCTCGCGGATGCGGGTGTCCTCGAGGTCCTCCATCAACAGCCGCGCACCGATGACCGCTGCTGCCGCCTCGGCCTCGCGTCGTCGGCTCGCCTCGTCGCCACCCCGCGCGCCGCCGCTGAGCGTCAGGATGGTCACCTGGTCCCCGCTCGCGCGATGTGACAGGAGCGTGCCGCCAGCGCCGATCTCGACATCGTCGGGATGCGCGCCGACCGCCAGGACGCGCTCCTGGCCGCTGTTGCCAGCCCGCGCGATCGCGTCAGCGACCTTGTCCAGCAGCTCCACCGGCGCGACCGGCTTGATGAGCAGGTCGTCGACACGCAGACGCACCGCCTCGACCGCCATATCCACGCTGGGGGAAGCCCCCGTCAGGATGGCGGGCAGGTCCGGGATCCGGCTGCGTGCCCGACGCACCAGGTCGACACCCGTCATGCCCGGCAGCTCCAGGTCCACGAGCAGCAGGTCGGCCCCGGTGACATCGAGATAGCGCAGGGCGGTCTCGGGTGCCGCGAACGCGGTCACCCGGTGTCCACCCATGCGCCGCAGGACATGGGTCGCATAGCGCGCCGATGCCTCGTCACCGTCGACGACCACGACACGCGAGCCCGCCCCCGCGGGCGGTCGCTCCGTGATGTCGGCCGTCAGCGGCGGCAGGCCGGCCGGCAGGTCCAGGTCGGCGAGCTCGATGCCCACCTCCAGGCCGTCGAGACGGGGATCGGAGGGCACGTCGGACGACCCGTCGGCGGACATGGGATGCATGTCCGGATGAGACAGGTCGGGACTGGTGGGGTCAAGCGGTACCATCGGCTGCCGCCGACCGTACGGGTCGACCGGTCGACGGCCGTGGACACCCCGGCCGTTCGCGTCCCGTGCGCCGCCCGCGCCCACACGAGCTCCCGTCGCGACCCGGACGCCCGGTACGATGGCGCACGTGACCGATCTGGCCATCCGTCTCGCCGACCCCGGACGCGACGCTGCTGCCGTGACGGGCATCTACGCGCCCGCCGTGCTGGACAGCGTCGCCTCGTTCGAGCTGGTGCCACCGGAGCCCACCGAGATGGCCGGACGGATGCGCCGCACCCTCGACTGGACGCCGTGGCTCGTGGCCGCGGAAGCGGACGGACGGGTCGTGGGCTACGCCTATGCCAGCCGTCACCTCGAGCGTGCGGGATATCGCTGGGCGGTCAACCTGAGTGTCTATGTCGCGCCCGACCGCCGGGGCCAGGGCATCGGCCGGCGGCTGTACGACGCCCTCCTGCCCATCCTGCGGGAGCAGCGGCTGCTCCACGCGTATGCCGGTATCACGCCGCCCAACCCGGGCAGCATCGCGCTCCACGAGGCCATCGGCATGCGCCGTTTCGCCATCTACGAGCGGGTGGGCCACAAGCTGGGCGCCTGGTGGGACGTCGCGTGGTTCCACGTCCAGCTCGTCGACCCACTGCCCGACCCGCCACCCGAACCCATCGCGCTCCCCGACCTGCTCGCCGATCCAGTGGCTGGCCGCCGCGTCGCCGCCATCCTGGGGTCCTGACCGCACCGGTACCCTCCGGCCATACCCCGCGACCACCCAAGGGGCCACGATCGTCCCGGACCCGGCGCCCACGATGTCGCCGGCAGCGAGTCGAGGGCTCTCGTCACATGGATCGACTGGTCGGCGGCTGGGCGATGGCCGTGCGGAGCTGGGGCGTGCTCCGCCAGGACCGCGAGCTGATGGTCTTCCCTGCCGTGTCGTTCGTGCTCACGGTCCTCGTCTCCATCGGCTTCCTCGTCCCCTTCTGGGCGAGCGGCGCCTTCCTCGACCTCGCGGACGGGAACCTCGACCCGGTGATGCTGGGCGTCCTGTTCCTGTACTACCTCACGACCTACACCGTCATCATCTTCTGCAACGTCGCGGTGGTCGCCGGGGCGCTCATCCGCCTCCAGGGCGGCGAGCCCACCCTGGGTGACGGGTTCACGGTGGCCTTCGATCGGCTGCCTGCGATCATCGGCTACGCGGCCATCGCCGCGACCGTGGGCGTCGTCCTGCGGTATCTCGCGGAACGCACCGGGATCTTCGGCCGTCTCCTGCTGGGCGGCCTCGGCGTGGCCTGGAGCCTCGCCACGTTCCTGGTGGCGCCGGTGCTCGTCGTGGAGAAGGTCGGTCCCGTCGAGGCGATCTTGCGCAGCGCGACGCTGCTGCGGGGCACCTGGGGCGAGCAGGTCGGCGGCAACATCGGCATCGGTCTGGTGTTCGGGCTCGCGAGCGTCTTCGTGGGCATCGGCGCGGCGGTGCTGTTCGGGGTGCTCGTCGAGACCTCGGCGTACGCGGCGGCGGCGGTCATCGTGGTCGCGGTGGTGGCCATCGCCGGGCTGGCGCTGTTGAGCACCACGCTCCAGGCGGTGTTCACAGCCAGCGTCTACCGCTACGCCGTCACGGGCGACGGCGGCACGATGTTCCCGGACGGCCCGTTCGATCGCGAGGGCACGCTCGGCCCGAGCGCCCGGTAGGACGCGCGGGGTCGCCCGGACGCCCGGGCGATCGCGTCCCGGCGGCGATCGTCACACGTCAGACGGGCAGCGCCGCGAGTCCCTCGAGCGACGTCCGGATCCGGTCCGCGGGAAGCTCGTAGTCCTCGAGCCCACCGGACAGGAACTGCTGGTACGCGCCCAGGTCGAAGTGGCCGTGGCCGGACAGGTTGAACAGGATCACCGGGCTGGTGCCTGCCTCCCGCGCCTCTTCCGCGAGTGATACCGCGGCCGCGATGGCGTGGCACGACTCGGGCGCCGGCAGGACCCCCTCCGACCGCGCGAACCGGACACCCGCCTCGAACGAGCGCCGCTGGTGGACCGCCTGCGCCTCGATCACCCCCTGGTCCAGCAGCAGGCTCACGAGCGGTGCCATGCCGTGGTATCGGAGACCGCCGGCGTGGATGGGCTCGGGGATGAAGTCATGACCCAGGGTGTGCATCTTGACGAGCGGCGTCATCTGGCCCGTGTCCCCGAAGTCATAGCGATACGTGCCTCGAGTGAGGCTGGGCGCCGCCTCCGGCTCCACCGCGATGATCCGGTAGTCGGCCTCGCCGCGCAGCTTCTGGCCCGCGAAGGGGAAGGTGAGCCCGGCGAAGTTGGAGCCGCCGCCCGCGCAGGCGATGACGATGTCCGGCTGGTCGCCCGCCATCTCCATCTGCTCCAGCGCCTCGATGCCGATGACCGTCTGGTGGAGCAGCACGTGGTTGAGGACCGAGCCGAGGGAGTACTTCGTGTCGTCACGCGTGGCGGCATCCTCGACCGCCTCGCTGATGGCGATGCCGAGGGATCCGGGGCTGTCCGGCGTGCTCTCCAGCACCCGCCGGCCGTAGCTCGTGTCGGGTGACGGGCTGGCCACCACCTGGCCACCATAGGTCTCCATGAGGATGCGCCGGTACGGCTTCTGGTCGTACGAGGCACGCACCATGTAGACCTTGACCTCGAGACCGAACAGGGCACCCGCGATGGACAGCGCGGATCCCCACTGGCCGGCACCGGTCTCCGTCGCCAGGCGCGTCACCCCCGCATCCTTGTTGTAGAACGCCTGGGCGATCGCCGTGTTGGGCTTGTGGCTACCGGCCGGGCTCACGCCCTCGTACTTGTAGTAGATGCGCGCCGAGGTGCCCAGCGAGCGCTCCAGCCCATGCGCCCGGAACAGCGGCGACGGCCGGTAGGTGGCGTATGCCTGGCGGACCGGCTCGGGGATGCCGACCTCCCGCTCCACGCTGACCTCCTGCCCGATCAGCGACATCGGGAACAGGGGCGCCAGGTCATCCGGACCGATGGGCTGGCCGGTGCCCGGATGCAGCACCGGTGCCGGAGGCACGGGCAGGTCCGCGGCGATGTTGTACCAGGCGGTGGGGATCCGGTCCTCGGGCAGGATGAACTTGGTGCGCTGCAGTGCCACGTGTGGTCCCCTCCACTCCTGTCCTGACGCGCCCGGCGGCGCGTCATCGCGGCCCCGAACGGGACCGCGGACCCAGAGTATCGGGCCTCAGAGCTCCCGATGCCGGAACGCGAGCACACCGGCCCCAAGGACGAGGACGATCCACGTGGTCGCCCACAGCGCCGACTGGGGCGCCATCGGCTCGAGCGAGAAGAACGGGTCGACCGCGAGTGCGCGCGGATCGAGCCCTCGCGCGACGAGCTGCAGCAGGGGCGGCTCGAGCCCGTGCACCACGCCCCGCCAGAGCAGGTCGCTGGGCATGAGCAGCCGCAGGACGTCCAGCGTGGGCACGAGCGCCTGGGCCTCGAGCAACGCCGACACGGACCCCAGGAAGCCTGCCAGCCACGCGGTCCCGAAGGCGACGACGCTGATGGCACCCGCCGCCATCGCGGGCAGGCGGGTGCCCAGGACGAGCGCGAGGGTGAGGGTCACGAGGGCCTGCGCCGCCAGACAGGCGACGGCGACCAGCGGCTCCGGTGGGGCGTAGCCCGACACCAGGGTCACGGCGCCGATGGCCAGGGCGCCGGATGCCACCGCGTACCCGGTCGTGACGAGCGCCACCCCCGACCACCGACCCAGCAACAGGTCCGCCCGACCGATGGGTCGTGCCAGGATCGCCAGGATGGCGCCCGACTCCACGTCCGTCGCGATCGCCGGTGCCGCGAGGAACGCGCCCGTCATGGCGAGCACGAAGCTGGACATGAACGCGATGATCACCAGCACCTGCGAGACACCCAGCCGGATGCGCGCCTCGCCCATGCCCACGTCCCGGGCATGCTCCACGAGCTGGGTGACGGCCCACGCCACGAGACCCACGCTCAGGAGTGACAGCACCAGCAGCACCCACAGCACCCGCCGACGGGCGATCTCGCGGATGGTCAGGCCGCAGATGATGGCCACACCCCGGACGCTCACGGGCGATGGCTCATGGCGCGGTCATCCTCGCCATCGGTCGTCGTGCCGCCGCCCGCGAGCCCGGAGCCCAGCGGGCCGGTCACCCGCGGCAGCCGGTATGACTCGGTCGCCTCGGTCACGCCGGTCCGGATGAGCTCGAGGAACAGGTCATCGAGCGATCGCTGGGTGGGCTGGACCGCGTACACGCGACCCCCGGCGGCCACGACCGCGGCCACCACCTCGGGCGTCCGCTCGGGCTCGAACGGATGGATGAGGTACCGGTCCTGCTCCGGGACCACGGGCCCGAAGGCGCGCAGGACCGCGACCGGGTCCGCCAGGCCGGCCACCGCGATGCGCAGCGAGGGTGCGCCCAGGAGACCCCGCAGGCCACCCGCCGCGATGGCGCGGCCCCGATGCACGATGACCACCTCGTCACACACCCGCTCCACCTCGCCCAGCAGGTGGGAGTTGAGGATCACCGCGACACCCCGGCCGCGGAGCGCCCGGATGATGGCTCGAACGTCGTCCCGTCCGACCGGATCGAGCGCCGAGGTCGGCTCATCGAGGACGACCAGCGCCGGATCCCCCAGCAACGCGACCGCGAGACCCAGCCGCTGCTGCATGCCCTTGGACAGGTCGCCCACGCGGTCCCCGGCACGACCCAGCAGACCCACGATGCCCAGCGCCTGGTCCACGTGGTCGGACCACGTGGCTCGCGGCAGGCCGGCGAGACGGCAATGGAGCCGCAGGAGCTCGCGGGCATCCAGCCACGGAGGCGATCGGAACAGCTCCGGCAGGTATCCGATGCGACGGCGCGCCTCCGTGTCACCGAGCGGGCGGCCGAGGACGGTGCCGCCACCCGCGGTGGGATGCGTGAGCCCCAGCAACAACTTCACGGCGGTCGTCTTGCCCGCCCCGTTGGGGCCCAGGAGACCCAGCACCTGGCCCGGGGCGACCGCCAGGTCGAGCGAATCGAGGGCGGTCCGATGGCCATACAGCTTGCGCAGGCCGGTCGCCTGCACGACCAGCTCCGTCATGCGCCGAGACGTGCCGTGGCGAGCGGCTCGTAGCGGGATCCCTCGGGTGTGCCCGTGAACGACCGATACAGCACCACCCGGTCGGCATGCCACGCGCCATCCACCGTGCCGTGGCCATGGTCGCGCAGCTCGGTGACGAGGGTCGCGGATGCCCGTCGCGCGATGGTCAGATGAGGTCGCGGGCGTGGCCTCGGGGACGGCCCGAGGACCGGCGGACCGAGTGCGGCATCGAGGCGGTCCGCGAGCGTCGTCACCGCGGCGGCCCCCGTCACCACGTCCAGCCACACGACATCGGAGCGACCGCGGGTACCGCCCGCACCACCCACCCCGACATCCAGGGGCGCGGCCAGCGGACCGAGAACAGCGAGCGCCGCCAGGATGGGGTCGACGAGCGTCGGCGGGGTCGCACCAAGGAACCGGAGCGTCAGGTGGTATCCCTCGGCGGGCGACCAGCGCGCGTCGGGATATGCGCGGCGATAGGGCGCGAGCAACGTCTCGATGCGCGTCGCTGCGTCGGCAGGCACGGGGATGGCGACGAACAGGCGCCAGGGCTCGGCAGACACGGACCGAGGGATCAGCCCGCGTCGAGTGACATCGGACGGTCGATGCCGATGAGGTCGAGCAGGTCGAGCAGGTCGCCGATCCGGGGCACGGCATCGGCCACGTCCGGTGGGGCGTTCGTGGCGTGCGGCGCGTCCGGGCCGGCGGCGCGCTGGATGAGCACCGGTCGGATGCCCACCCCGGTCGCTCCGGCCACGTCGGCGGCCACCGAGTCACCCACATGGAACGCGCGATCGGCCGACACCCGCATGAGCTCCAGCGCGTGCTGGAAGATGCCGGCCGAGGGCTTCAGATAGCCCACTCGGTCGCTGATGACGAGCGCCTCGAAATGTCGCGCCAGCTCGAGCGTGTGGATGAGCTCATGTCCGGACCAGCCCCAGTTGGAGATGACCGCGAGCCGGATCCCCGCATCCTGGAGCGCATCCAGGGCAGGTGGCACGTCCGGATACACCCACCACGAGGCGCGTGCCGAGAAGGTGGCCTCGAGTGACCGGAAGAAGGGGTCCGGTGGCACGTCCAGGCCAAGACGCTCGAGGACCTGGCTGTCGAACCGCTTGAGTCGGGCGTACGACGCGGCCTCGGATGCCTCGAACGGTCCCTCCACGTGGTCGCCGTTGTTGCCGAAGGTGGCCTCGAGGGCGGCGGTCAGCCGATCGGCTTCGACCTCGAGGCCATGCTCCGCGAGCACGCTCCGGTAGACGCCCGACCACGATGGGTGGGCGCGGATGAGCGTGTCACCCAGGTCGAGGAAGACCACCTCGGGGCGGGCGTCGATGGGCAGCGCGGACACCGGGACAGTCTATCGGGGCGGCCCGTCACGGTGGCGGCCAGCAGCCCGCTGCGCGCCGGCGTCAATCGTTGTAGAGACGCTCCTCGATGAGCTTCTCCTGCACCGTGCGACCATTGGGGTCGAAGCAGGAGTACTCGAAGTGCTTCTCGAACTCGAGGTCCACGGCGTTCTGCCCACCGCGGTTCTTCTCGACGCTCGCGACCACCCAGTCCCGGAACCGTTGCGCGTGGTGCGGATTGAACTCGATGTTGACCTTCGCCACGATCTGGTACTTCTCGTTGAGGATGAGGATGATGTCCGCCTCGTAGTTGATGGCGGACGAGCCACGCAGGTGGTGGTTGCGCAATCGGGATGCCTTGAGGCCGTCCTTGTCCGCCGCGACGATGGAGATCATGGGGCACTCGTTCTGGAGCGCCACGTCCTTGAGGCCGTTGACCACGTAGGTCACCTTCTCGGTCTCGGACGGCGGCTCGGGGATGACCGGCACCTTCTGCATGTAGTCGATGAAGACGACCAGGCGTCGGTCGCCCGAGAGCTCCTTGTAGCGCTTGATGAGATGGTCGAGGTTCTCCACCGTGTTCTTCGTCTGCGAGCCGCGCAGCAGGAACAGGTTGGGACCGTAGCGGGCGAGTCGCTCGAGCGCGGGTCGGAGGCGGGGGTTGCCCATGAGGTCCGCGAACCCGTCACCACCCTGCGCCAGCCACGTGCTCAGGATCTCCTTGCGCACATCCTGGAGCTTGATGCCCTGGATCCGACCCGGCAGCGAGGACAGCGCCGACTCCATGGCGATGATCCGGTTGAGCAGGTACTCCTCGTCATGCTCGTAGCAGACATAGAGCACGCTCGCCTGGCCGCCCATGACGATGTTGCGCGCCATCTGGACGGACATGGTCGTCTTGCCGGTGCCCTGGGCGCCACCGATGAGCAGCAGCTCACCAGCGCGCAGGCCGCCGCCGATGGTCTTGTCGAGGGGCGTGAAGCCGAGCGGCACTGGCTGGTACTGGTCGACGTCACCCGCGGCGACCTTGCCGGCGAGCGTGGAGAGGACGTTCGTGGCGCTGCGAGGGATGGTGTTCCCCAGGGCGCCCGGCACCGACCAGTCGATGTCCTGGGCCGGCAGCGGCGAGTCGACGATCGGGACGTACTCCTCGTACCCCGCCTCGGGACCGGGCTGCACACCGGGTGGGAAGCCCGGCAGCGGATAGCCATCGGGTCCCAGGGGGGGCATCGGACCGGGGCCGTATCCGGGCATCGCCGAGGGTGGCCACGCGGGCACCGGCCCTTCCCATGGCTGTGGCTGGCCGCCAGGGCCTTGCCATGCCGGGGGCGGACCACCAGGACCAGGACCCCAGTCGGCGGGAGGCAGAGGAGCTCCGGGCTGCGGCGTGTCGCCGGGCGGCATCGTGGCGGTCGCCCAGCTCGCGGGCGGAGCAGCGGACGCGGCCTCGCTCGGAGTGGGTGCGGCGGTACGGTTCCGGCTCAGGTTCACGGCGTCTCACAGCTGCGGCTGTTCGGGACAGGTCGTCCCGAGCAGCCACGCTACCAGCGGGTGTAGACCCGGCGACACTCGCCGGACCTCCTACGTCCACACCCCATCGGTACCAACCGCTCGGCGCCGCCGCCCCTGACGTGCCGCGCCGGCCCCCGGGTCCTCAGGGCCGCGGCATCTCCCGCAGTGCGTCCCAATAGCGCGCGATGGTGCGCACGCCGCCCTCGTAGTTGGCAAGCACCATGGACTCGTTGGGCGCGTGCGCCTGGTCGTCGGGATTGGTGAAGCCGACGAGTGCCACCGGCAGCCCGAGGATGCTCCCGAACGACGCGCCGGCCGGGATCGATCCGCCCTCGTACAGGTAGTACGGCTCCTGGCCGAAGACCTCCTCGAGGCAGCGCGCCGCGGCCGCGATCGCCGGATGGCCGATGTCCACGAGGCTCCACATGCCGTGGTTGAGCGCCCGGACCTCGACGCGGACCCCCGACGCGGGCACGGCCAGGATGGCGTCCCGGACCCGCTCGAAGGTGCGCTGCGGGTCCATGTCCGCGACCAGCCGGCAGGAGATCTTGGCGTGGGCATGGGCCGGGATGATGGTCTTGCTGCCCTCCCCCTGGAAACCGCCCCACAGGCCGTTGACGTCCAGCGTCGGTCGCGCGCCACGTCGCTCCAGCGGAAGGTAGCCGGCCTCGCCGAAGAGGGCGGGGACGCCGATGCCCGCCGCGAACGCCGCCTCGTCGAGCGGTAGTCGCTCGAACTGGGCGTGGACCTCGGGGGTGATGGGTCGGACCTCATCGTGGAAGTGCGGGACGGCGATCGTGCCGTCGTCGTCCCGCAGCGCGGCGATGATGCGGCCGAGGACGTTGGCCGGGTTCTGGACGTTGCCGCCCCAGGTGCCCGAATGGAGGTCGACGGTCGGTCCGGTGACATCCACCTGGAGGTACATCAGGCCGCGCAGGCCGACCGTGATGGCCGGCGTGTTGCCCTCGAAGAAGCCGGTGTCGCTGATGACCGCGAGGTCCGCGCCGAGACGATGCTGGTTCTCCCGGAGCCAGCCATCGAAGTGCGCGGAGCCGGACTCCTCCTCACCCTCGAACACGTAGCGCACGTTGATGGGCAGGCGGCCCTCGGTCTCCAGCCAGGCCCGCGCCGCCCAGGCATGCAGGTGGACCTGGCCCTTGTCGTCCGCGGCACCCCGCGCGAAGATCCGGCCCGCCTCGATGCGTGGCTCGAACGGCGGTCGCACCCACAGGTCGAGCGGGTCCACCGGCTGCACGTCGTAGTGGCCGTAGACCAGGACCGTGGGCGCGCCATCGGCATGCAGCCAGTCCGCATACACGATGGGATGACCATCCGTGGGCGACACCTCGACATGCTCGAGGCCCCAGCGCTCGAGACGCTCGGCGAGGAAACGGGCCGCGGCGAGCGTGTCCGCGTCGTGCTCCGAGAGCGTACCGATGGACGGGATGCGCAGGAAGTCGACGTAGTCGGCGAGTCGCTCCGCCTCGGTCTCGGCGAGCCACGCGTCGATGCGGGTGATGACGTCGGACATGGAGGACCTCGTGGACATGCAAGGACGCCGCGCGGGCGCGCGACGTCCTGCAAGCGTATCGCGTGGACGGGTCGCGGCAGGGCCGCGAACAGCTCCGCGGCCGCGTCCCTCGACACGCCCTCAGCGAGCCAGCGCCACTCTGCCTGGGTGCAGGATGAGCGCGCCGCGACCGTCGATCCGACCGGTCAGGCTCAGGGCAGTGCCTCCAGGATCGCCGTGAGCGCCTGGTCGTGGGCGCTCACCACCCATGCGATGTCGTCCCTGGCATAGACATGCCAGGGGGCGGGCGCGGACTCGCCGAGCGGTACCACCAGGACATCCTTCCCCGCCACCGACCCTGGGGACATGGAGCCGTCCCAGTCGAAGACGTCCGCAGCCGCGAGCAACGCCCGCGTGAGCGGCTCGGCGAACGCCGAGGCGTCAGCCCCGTAGATCCGCACCCCGACCAGGCCAGTACCGTCGTCGATGTCTCCGGACGTCCAGGTGACGTCCGCCGGCGCCCTGCCCTGCTCCGCGGCCGCGGACGTCAGGGCCAGGAGGATCGGGTGGTCGTCCGGCAGGGTGCCCGGACGGAGCGAGGAAACCCGCATCGCCTGGTCGCCCACCGTCGCAGGGATGAGCCGCTCCACGTACGACGGCCGCGGTTCGGGGAGCAGGCCGTCGAGCCGCCCCAGCGCCAGCTCCCCGAGCCTGAGCAGCTCCGACTCCGGATCGAGGTCCTCGGGCCACGTGGTGTGGTTGATCCTCAGGTGGAGCGTCGCCGGGCCCAGTTCGAGGTACAGGTCCCGCTCCCGCAGGGCCGAGATGGCCAGCCACCCCGGCTGGCCTCCCACGGTGACGTCCGTCCCATCGCTGTCGAACATCGACGTCCGGATCGCCTCGAGCGACCGTTCGTCCCACCCCGCGGTCAGCGAGCCCGCCCCCTCAGGGTCGAGGGTCCACCTACAGCTGGCGTCACGAGGCGACCTCACCATCTGCTCGGGCATCTCCTCCCCGGGGCCGCCTGCGATCGCGTCGACCTCCTCCTGCGTGAACAGCGCGCAGAACGACTCGCCCACCGCTCTCAGCGTCTCGTCGCTCTGCGCCCCGACGGCTGGTGCCATGGCGACGCTCAGCGCGACCACGGCACCAGCCGCCATCCCCATCCGGACCCGGCTTCGTGGACGACGCACCATGTCGCACCCCCTGTGACCGATGGCCGCGGGTCACGCGACTCCCCGGTGACCAGGAGTGTACGAGCGCCGTCCAGCCGCACCGGTCGGCTGGCCCGCTCCGGCGAGCGGCAGGTCAGGCGGGCTGCGGTGCCGGATTCGGGGCGGTGGTGCCGCCGCGAGGCTCGGCGGGCGGTTCGGGGGTGGGCCGCGGGAGCGGCGTGGGGGTGCTGCTGCCACCCGCGTCACCGCGGGGGTCGGGCAGGTCCGCGAACATCGCCGCGAACTCCTCGTGCTCGATCGTCTCCTGCGCCACGAGGCGCTCGGCGAGCTCGATGAGCCGATCCTTGTGGGTGGTCAGCACGTCCATGGCCCGCGAGTAGGCGCGGTCGATGATGGCTCGCACCTCCTCGTCGATCTGGCGCGCCACATCATCCGAGTAGTTGCGCTGCTCACCGATCTCGCGACCCAGGAACACCAGCTCGTCACGCTTGCCGAACGCCAGCGGGCCCAGGCGGTCGCTCATGCCGAACTCGGTGACCATGCGTCGTGCGACGTTGGTCGCCTTCTCGATGTCGTTCGAGGAGCCGGTCGTGGTGTCGCCGAAGATGAGCCGCTCCGACGCGTTGCCCCCGAGCATGCCCGCGATCTTGTCCTCGAACTCGGCCTTGCTCTGGAGATAGCGGTCCTCGGTGGGCAGACCCATCGTGTAGCCGAGCGCCATGCCGCGGCTGATGATGCTCACCTTGGCCACCGGGTCACACTTGGGCAGGATGCGCTGGACCAGCGCGTGGCCGCCTTCGTGGTAGGCGATGATCGCCTTCTCCGCGTCGCTGATGACCCGGCTCTTGCGCTCCGGACCCGCCACGACCCGCTCGAGGGCCTCGCTGAACTCGGAGGTCGTGATGACCTTCTTG
>CAZYTQ010000044.1:23716-23978 GCA_964650135.1 uncultured Anaerolineaceae bacterium
CGTTGACGAGGTTGGCCAGATCGGCGCCCGAGAAGCCCGGTGACTGCTTGGCGATGTGCGGCAGGTCGATGGCCTTGTCGAGCGGCTTGCCCTTGATGTGGACCTTGAGGATCTCCAGACGGCCCTTCATGTCCGGGCGGTCGAGGATGACCTGGCGATCGAAGCGGCCGGGGCGCAGCAACGCCGGGTCCAGGACATCGGGGCGGTTGGTGGCCGCGACCACGATCACGTTCGTGTTGGTGTCGAAGCCGTCCATCTCGAC
>CAZYTQ010000045.1:0-10113 GCA_964650135.1 uncultured Anaerolineaceae bacterium
ATCGATGGAGCGCATGGCGACCGAGGTCCGCCCACGTCTGGAGACGCTCCTCGGCTGAGGTCCGTCGACCGTCACGCCGGGGAGGGACCGGCGCTGCCGGACGAAGGCGGTGTGCCCACGTCCGGCAGGCCCGTGTCATCGACGACGCCCGGGGCACGTCGGTCGCGTCGACCGATGACACCGTAGCGAGCGCCTCTTACGGCGCGCTTACCCGGATCATCCACGTCCCCGGTAAGGGCGCGGTAGATCGCGGGGCCTAGCATGCTGGGCGAACGTCGCGAGCGTCCGGCAGGAGCGATCCCGCCAGGCACGGACGACGGTCTCCCGTTCGACACCGGACCGCCGACCCCGCCTCCGCCGGCCCGCCGAACGGCCCGCCGACCCATCCACCCCGCTTTCCTCCCGCCGACGGAGGAGCACCATGGAGCAGCTCGCACCTGACTGGCGGACCATCGGGACGCCACCCGCTACCACCGGCACGGCGCCTCATGCGCCGGGTCGGCTGGACGGGATCCCGATGCGTCTCATCGGCATCGTCGCAGGGAGCGTGGCGACGGCCGCCCTTCTGGGAGCACTCGCAGCCTTGCTGCTGCTGGCCGGGACCGCGACGCCCGCATCGCTGGACGACAGGGGTGGGCCCCGGTCTGGGCTGGCCATGGCCGTGGTCGATGGCGCATCCATCGCGGCGACGCCCACGGCCAGCGTGACACCGGCCGCGGTCATCGTGGACGTCGAGGGCGCGGTGGTGCGGCCGGGGCTGGTGGAGGTGCCCGCCGGAGGTCGCATCGGCGATGCCATCGCGCTGGCGGGCGGATTCGCGCCACGCGTGGATCTCACGGCTGCCAGCCTCCAGCTGAACCTCGCCGAGCCGGTCCAGGACGGCATCAAGGTCCACGTGCCCGCCATCGGCGATGCCGTGTCGCCAGCTGGCGATACGGCATCCGGTGCCGCGTCCACCCGGGGTGATGGTCGGGTGGATCTCAACTCGGCGTCCGAGTCGGAGCTGGATGCACTGCCGGGCGTCGGGCCCGCGACCATCGCCAAGATCGTGGCAGCACGCTCGGAGTCGCCGTTCCGGACCGCGGACGAGCTGCGGACACGGGGCATCGTCGGGGAGGCGGCTTGGCAGAAGCTCCAGGGATTGGTGGTGGTGGGCCGATAGCCGTCGGGGCGTCGCGACCATGCCCCGTGCAGCGTGGCTGGCCACGGGCGCCATCATCGGTGCGCTCCTGCTCGGCTCGTTCCTGCCAGGCGGCGCAGCGCCGGTCGTGGTCGTCGTGGCGTGCCTGGGCGCGCTCGGCGCTCGGCTGGCACGACGACCCGCCGCGATCGCCGTGGCGCTCGGCGTGGCCGGTGTCGCGATCCGCCTGGTGGTGGCCGACCCATCGTCCCTCCCGCCGAACCCACCACCGGCCGCGGCCATCGAGGGGGAGTGGCACGCGGATGTGCTCACGCTGGGCAGCACCGCCGAAGCCCTGCAGCGAACGACCCTCGTCGTGACACAGGCGTCTGGTGGCGGTCGCGT
This sequence comes from uncultured Anaerolineaceae bacterium, assembly GCA_964650135.1. Taxonomy (GTDB): domain Bacteria; phylum Chloroflexota; class Limnocylindria; order Limnocylindrales; family CSP1-4; genus JAFMJV01. Next base: position 1,526 of record CAZYTQ010000045.1, read on the forward strand.
GTCCTCATCGGAGCCTCTGGGACCGTGGCGGACCTACGCCTGGCTGCCCCGCTATCCGACGGTCATCCCCGGCGACCGGCTGGTCTTCGAGGGGCGCCTCGTGCCGGTCGTGGCGGATGGCAGCTCGTTCGCGGAATGGCTCATCGAGACGGGCGTCGTGGCCACGGTCAGGCCACGTTCGATGACGCTCGCCACCGGTGACGACAGTCCGATCGCGGAGCGTGTCCGCGAGGCCGTCGACCTGGCGATGGCCCGGGTGGTGCCAGAGCCCATGGCGGGGCTCGCCTCGGGCATCCTCGTGGGCCGCCGTGACCGTGTCTCGCGCGAGGTCGCTGATTCCTTCACCACGACAGGGCTGAGCCATGTCGTGGCCATCTCGGGCTGGAACATCTGCATCGTCGGGGCGGTCGTGGGCGGCCTGCTCTCGGCGACAGGGCTCTCGCGACGGAGCCGCACGGTCGGCATCGTGGCGGCGCTCGTGGCATTCACGTTCATCGCGGGCGGTGGTGCGAGCGTCGTGCGGGCGTCGGTCATGGGTGGCGTGGCGCTGATCGCGCGTGAGTCGGGCCGACCCGGCACGGCCACAGCAGCCCTCGGCATCGCGGTCTGGTTGCTGCTCCTGGGCGACCCGGCGATGATCCAGGACATCGGGTTCCAGCTCTCGGTCGCCGCGACCGCGGGTCTCCTGGCATGGGGTGGCCGGATGACCGAGCGGATCGCGGGTCCGGCAGCCGGCCGACCGCGTCGCTGGCTCGCGGAGTCCCTGGGCGTGTCCCTCGCCGCCCAGGCGGCCACACTGCCCCTGATCCTGTTCCACTTCGGTCGTCTCTCCCTGGTCTCCCCGCTCGCCAACCTGCTGGTGGCACCGATCGTGGCCCCAGCCATGCTGGTCGGGTTCATCGCGCTGGTGGCAGGCCTCCTCATCGCGGCGGGCGCGCCCGCCATCGTGGGCGCCCCGTTCGCGCTGCTCGGCTGGCTGGTGCTGGGCGCGATGGTGGCCATCGCCGGCGTGATGGCCGCGGTGCCCTTCGCGAGCGTCGATCTCGGGGCCGCCTCGGTCGTCTCGGCGGCCGCGACGCTGTGCCTGGTGGCGGGGGCGGCCGCGCGGACACGGCGCGATCCCCGCGTCGCCCCCGATCCACACCACGTACCAGCCGCGTCCGCCATGGGCACCACGACGCGCATCCTGCCGACGGCCACCAGCACACGTCCACGACGTGCCCTCGTGGTCGCCGGCGCGATCGTGCTGGTCGTCGGCGCAGCGGGGTCACTGGTCACCACCACCGGGCCGAGTGGTCGGCTGACCGTCACGGTCCTGGATGTTGGCCAGGGCGACGCCATCCTCGTGGAGGGCCCACGCGGCACCCGGATGCTGCTCGACAGCGGACCGGACCCTGACCGACTCATCACGGTGCTCGACCGTCACGTGCCACCCTGGGATCGACGGCTCGACCTGGTGGTGCTCACGCACCCGCACGAGGACCACTCCGCGGGCCTCGCCACGCTCCTCGGGCGCTATCGGGTCGAGGTCGTGGCCGAGAACGGCATGATCGGCAACGGCCCGGGGGATGCCGCCTTCCGTGGCTGGCTGACGGGCGCGGGTGTCGCGACCACGCGTCTGGCGAGCGGCGCCAGCTGGCGCCTGGACGAGGTGCGCGCGGACGTGCGCTGGCCGCTGACCGGCGACGTCCCGTCACGCGCCCCGAGCGCCGGCCGCCAGGTGAACGACAGCTCGGTGGTCGTCGATCTCCGTTTCGGCGAACGACGCTTCCTGCTCACCGGCGACATCGAGGACGACGTCGACCCCCGACTGCTCGGCGCGGGCATCGCTGCCGCGGGTGCGCGCCTGGATGTGCTCAAGGTCGCCCATCATGGCAGCGGCACGGCGACCTCCGAGGCTTGGCTGGCGGCACTCCGCCCACGAGTGGCGCTGGTGAGCGCGGGCACCGGCAACCCGTATGGGCATCCGGCGCCCAGCACCATCGAGCGTCTGAGCACCCATGGCGCGGACGTCCTTCGGACCGATCTCGATGGCGACCTCCAGGTGAGCACGGACGGTCATGACCTGCGGGTGGCCACGAGCGGCGGCCGACCAGCCACGGCGACCCGGGGCAGGGCACGTGCGATCGGTGGCCGGCTGGCGACCCGTGATATCGGGACACCGGCCCAGCCGGCGACCCCTGATGCAGCGACATCGGGCCGGCCGGCGTCGAGCGCGGCGAGCGCTGTGGGTCGGACGACCACGACGGTCGCCGCATGGAGCCCATGGCTGTGCGCCATCCCGCTGCCCCCGGCCCTGCTGGCGGCACGCCCCGCATCGCCCGGACCGCGGCCAGCCCGGGGTGACATGGTCGACCCGGGTCCCTCCCGACCACCTGCCGCCCCGGACCCGCATCAGCGCGGCCCGGGCGACGATCGCGTGGCTTGCTACGATCGACCCGATGACCATCCCCTCCCGCGCGACGGCCGCCTCGCTGCTGCTCTCGGTGTCCCCACCGGCGGGCATCGTGCGTCACTCACAGGCCGTGGCCGATGTGGCGGCGTGGCTCGCGGCGCATGTGGCACGCGCGGGCCACCTGGTGGACGCGTCGGTGATCGAGACGGCGGCGCTGCTGCATGACGTGGACAAGGCGCTTCCGCGACGCGATCCGTTGCGGGCGCTGGGTCACGGTCATGCCGGTGCACGGTGGCTGGAGCAGCAGGGCCACGCCGAGCTGGCGCCAGCCGTGGACAGCCATCCGATCGGTCGCCTCGTGGAGCTGCCGTATGGTGCCTGGGCGGCCGCGACCACGCTCGAGCAGCGTCTCGTGGCGTACGCTGACAAGCGGGCCCATCAACGCGTGGTGACCCTCGATGCGCGCTTCGCACGCTGGCTGCGGAAGCACCCCGAGTCGTCACGGGACCTGCGTATCGCCCGGGAGCGTGCCGGGGAGCTGGAGGCGGAGGTGTGCGGCCTCGCCGACATCCGTCCCCACGAGGTGGCGCGCATCCGCTGGGCTCGTGACGCGATGACGAGAGCCAGCGAACGATGACCACCCCGCTCGCCTATCTCTGGGGTGAGGATGCATGGGCCATCGATGACGCCTCGAGCCGCTGCGCGACGGACATGGCGGCACCGGGTGGCCCGCCGCTCCAGCCGTGGCGGGTCTCGCTCGACGACGACCCCGACGATGGTGGGGGGTCGGCTGCCAGACGACGCATCCGGCTGCTGGAGGATCTCGAGACCCGCCTGGCCACAGCCACCCTGTTCGGCGACGGCACCATCGTCGTGCTGCGGCAGCCCGGCGGGCTGCTCCGGGAGGCCGCCGCCCGGGAGCGCACGATCGGTCTGCTCGAGCGCGTCGCTCCGGGCAACGCCCTGGTCATCACGGACCTCGTCGGCCAGGACGCCAAAGGCCCCGCCGCCAGCGGCGTGCTGCGGGATGCGGTCACGGCGGCCGGTGGCCAGGTGCGCGAGTTCCCGGCGCTCGACCGAGGGCGCATGGAACAGTGGCTGGGTGCCCGGGCCGCCAGCCTCGGCATCCGGCTCGGACCTGGTGCCGCGCAGGTCCTCGCGCAGCGCATCGGCGCCCATGTCCGGGAAGGCGACGTCGACCGGCGGCGGCAGACGGAGGTCGCCAACAACGAGCTGGAGAAGCTCGCCCTCTATCGTCCCGGCGGCGAGGTCTCCAAGGAGGATGTGGTCGAGCTCGTGCCGGAGGCCATCCCGGGCTCGACCTGGGCGTTCCTGGACGCGGTCGCGACACGTCGGACCGCCGACGCGGGTGCGCTCGCCGATCGGCTCCTGGGTGGCGGCACCCCCCTGCCCGTCCTCGTCTCGCAGCTCCATCGACGGGTGCGGGAGCTCATCGCGGTGCGAGAGCACATGGACGCGGGCACCCGGCCGCCGGACCTCATCAAGCGGATGCGTCTCCAGCCGTTCCGGGCCCAGAAGCTGACCGAGCAGGCGGCCACATGGGACATCGCAGCGCTGGAGCGGGCGCTCGATGACCTCGTGTCGCTGGACCTGCGCAGCAAGGGCATCACCCTCGACGGCAGCACCGTGCGCATGGACGACGCGATGGACGCGCTGGGGCTCCAGATGTGGATCGCGGAGCACGCCCGACGGCCGGCGACGACCACCGGCAGGCGTCAGTCGGGGTAGGCGCCCCCGGCGTGGGCGACCCGCTCCCGCACCTTGCGGTCACACTCGATGGCGAACACGCATCGGCCATCCGGGATGTCCAGGAGGTCGATGAGATCGGGGTCCAGATAGAGCTGGTGGCAGGCCATGCACAGCGATGCCGGGATCGCGAAGCGAAGACGCTCCTCGCCGTCGGGCATCCGGAACGTCGCATCGAACCGGGAGTCGATGACCGGGCGGTCGCACTGTGGGCAGGCGTCCCGATGTGGGGACATGGCAGGCGGCATCCTTCGTGTCCCGATCGGGATCTCCGACCGGAGGAACCGGATGCTAGGCGTCGCGCGCCGGGACCCCCATGGTCCCGTGGTACCAGTCGGCATCCCCCGGACGGCTGTCAGCGACCGGCAACCCGGCACAGCATGCCTGCGACGCTACTGGATGTGCAGCAGCAGCGGTGCGTCCGACCAGAGCTTCTCGAGCTGGTAGAAGTCGCGCTCGGGCGTGGCCATCACGTGGACCACGACGGACCCGTAGTCGACCAGCGCCCAGTGGGCCGACGGACCGCCCTCCCGACCGAACGGCAGGACATCCTCGTCCTTGAGCGCCTCGATGATGCCGCTCGCGATGGCACCCAGCTGCCGCTCCGACCCACCGGAGCAGATGACGAGATAGTCCGCGACGCTCGTCAGGGCGTGGATGTCCAGCAGCACGATGTCGGAGGCCTTCTTGTCGGCGGCGAGATCCACGATGCGATGCGCGAGTGCGAGGGCCACCGGGTCGACGGGATGCTCCTCGTCAGGCGTGGCGGCGGGTCGCCCCGAGCGCCCGGGTCGCCCCTCCCGAGCAGGCAGCCCCGCGCGACGCGGCGTGGCCGTGGGTGTCGCCACGATGTCCGCCTCGGCGGCGTCATCACGGGTGGCGTCGTCGAGCGACCCCGCTGCGGCAGGAGCCGCAGCCGCCTCTGTCGGCGTCGCGATCCCCTCGACGGGTCCAGCGGGGTCCTCGGGCGGTGTCTCGATGGGGTCGGGTGTCGGTTCGGTCACCTGCTCATCGTCCCCCATCGGCCGTCGCTGCGCCAGCGGCGTCTCCGACGATCGCCTCGCGGTACAGGTCGCGCTCCTCGATCCATGCCCCGACCGGGTCCGGGACGAGGTAGCGGATCGACCTGCCGGCGGCGACACGTGCCCGGGTGGCCGACGCCGAGTGCCCCAGATCCGGCCCGTCCAGCATCACGATCCTATCGCTGCGGCCCGGGAACGTGGACCCGATCCAACCGGGGTCGGGCGCGTCATATCCGCGGCGTGGCACCACCGCGACACGTGCCAGGGCGAGGATCGCGTCCGGCTCGCGCCAATCCGGCAGATCGGGCAGCGTCTCCACCGACAGGATGAGCACCGGGTCCGGACGACCGGCACCCGCGACCAGGCCGCGCGCGTGGAACGCTCGCAGGGTGTCGACCGTGTAGCTCGGGCCCTCACGCTCCAGCTCGATGCGCGACACCCGGAACCAGGGGTTGCCGGCGATGGCGAGCTCGACCATGGCGACCCGGTCGGCCGCGTCGATGATCGCGCGCCCCGGCTTGTGGGGTGGGCGCGCCGCGGGCACGAACAGGACGCCTGCCAGCCCGAGCGTCTCGCGGGTCTGCTCCGCGACCGCCAGGTGTCCCAGATGGATGGGGTCGAACGTGCCGCCGAGGATGCCCCAGGGGCGCTCGTCGTCCTCGCTCAGCCCCACATCTCGCCGCCCCACTCCAGCTCGTGCGGTCCGATGCGCACGGTGTCGCCGCGCGTGACGCCCGCCTTGAGCAGCGCCTTCTCGATGCCCAGCTTCCTCAGCTCGCGCTGGAAGCGCTCGGCCGACTCCTCGTTCTCGAAATCCGTCTGGGCGACCATCCGCTCGATGCGCCGGCCACGCACCCGGAGCACGTCGTCCGTGTCCCGGTCCACGTCCCACGAGGAGTGGTCGCCTTCCGGTCGATGGACCACCACACCCGCTGGCTCGCCCGGCCGTGACAGCTCCTCGATGCCCGGCAGCAGTCGGCCGAGCGCCTCCAGCAGCTCTCGCAGACCGCCCCCGTCGCGCGCGGACACGCCGACCACCTCGAGACCGTCCTTCGCGCGTGCCGCCACGAAGCCGGGGAGCGCCTCGGCGGCGTCCGGCAGGTCCAGCTTGTTGGCCACCACGAGCGTGGTCTTGGAGAGCAACGCCGGGTCGCGTGCCTCCAGCTCGTCACGGATGATGCCGAAGTCCCGATCCGGGTTCGGGGCCCCCGCATCCACGACGTGGATGAGCACGCGGGTCCGTTCGACGTGACGCAGGAAGGCGTGTCCCAGGCCCGCCCCGGACGAGGCGCCCTCGATGAGGCCCGGCAGGTCGGCGATCGTGACGCGTCGGTGGTCGGTGGGGTCGATCGCCTCCAGGTCCAGCACGCCGAGGTTGGGCTCGAGGGTCGTGAAGGGATAGTCCGCGATGCGTGGGGTCGCCGCGGTGAGTGCCGCGAGCAGCGTGCTCTTGCCCGCGTTGGGGAGGCCCACGAGCCCCACGTCCGCGATGAGTCGCAGCTCCAGCACGACGCTCCGCACCTCGCCCGGCTCACCCTTCTGGGCGTGCTTCGGTGCCTGGTGGGTGGCGGTCGCGAAGTGCGTGTTCCCCAGGCCACCCCGCCCACCCCGCGCGACCATGATGCGCTGGCCGGGTGCCACGAGGTCGGCCAGCAGCGCGCCGTCGGCGTCCAGCACCACCGTGCCCGGTGGCACCGTCAGGTCGAGGTCCGCGCCGGCCTTGCCGTGACGACGTGAGCTCTCACCCTTGCCACCGGGCGTGGCCCGGAAATGGTGCTTGAAGCGATAGTCACCGAACGTCGTCTGGCCGGCATCCACGACGAGGTACACGGAGCCGCCGCGACCGCCGTCACCGCCGTCCGGCCCGCCGCGCGGGACATGGGCCTCCCGACGGAACGACGAGGCACCGTCGCCACCGTTGCCGGCGGACAGGGTCAGCGTGACGCGATCGAGGAACATGGGCGGTCGGCCGGCTCCGGGGCGCGAGGCCTCAGGCCTCGGCCGCCGCCTGCTTCGTGAGGCTGGCCAGGAACTGGGTGTTGGATTCGGTCTTGGCCAGCCGGTTGAGGAGCAGCTCGATACCTTCGTTGGTGCCCACGGCACCCAGCATCCGGCGCATCGTCCAGACCATCCTGAGCGTCGGCTCCTCCAGCAGCAGCTCCTCGCGACGGGTGCCCGAGCGCTGCACGTCGATGGCCGGGAACACGCGCTTCTCGGCGAGCTTCCGGTCAAGGATCAGCTCCGAGTTGCCGGTACCCTTGAACTCCTCGTAGATGACGTCGTCCATGCGCGACCCGGTATCCACGAGGCAGGTCGCGATGATGGTCAGCGAGCCGGCCTCCTCGAGCTTCCGGGCGGCACCGAAGAAGCGCTTGGGCGGATACAGCGCGATGGGGTCGATCCCACCGGTCAGCGTCCGGCCGGAAGGCGGCAGGGCCAGGTTGTATGCCCGAGACAGGCGCGTGATGGAGTCCATCAGGATGACCACGTCACGGCCCGACTCGACCTGGCGCTTGGCGATCTCGAGCGCCATCTCGGCGACCCGGGTGTGGTTCTCGGTGGGCTCGTCGAAGGTGGAGCTGATGACCTCGCCCTTGACGGAGCGACGCATGTCCGTCACCTCCTCCGGGCGCTCACCGATGAGCGCGACCATGAGCAGGATGTCCGGGTAGTTGGTGCTGATGCCGTTGGCGATGTTCTTGAGCAGCATCGTCTTGCCGGCCTTGGGCGGGCTCACGATGAGGGCGCGCTGACCCTTGCCGATGGGGTTGACCAGGTTGACCAGGCGCTGGCTGAGGTTCTTGGGATCCGACTCGAGGTTGATGAGCTCGATGGGGTGGATGGGCGTCAACGCATCGAAGTGCGGCCGCCGCTTGGCCGTCTCCGGGTCGAGACCGTTGACCGACTCGACACGCAGCAGGCCCCAGTACTTCTCGCCCTCCTTGGGGGCGCGACCGACCCCCAGGACCCGGTCGCCCGCGCGGAGACCGAACCGGCGCACCTGGCTGGAGCTGACATAGATGTCATCCGGGCTGGGCATGAGCCCGCGCCGACGCATGAAGCCGAAGCCATCCTCGACCACATCGAGGACACCCGCGGCGTACTGCTGGCCACCGCGCTCCACCTGGCGCTGGATGATCCGTTCCACGAGGGCGTCCTTGCCCATGTCGCCGGCGCCCTGGACGTCCAGGTCGCCTCCGATGCGGACCAGCTCCTGGGTGCTCTTGCTCTTCAGCTCGTTGATGTTCATGGGCACGGGGTTCGTTCCTCGATGGGGAAGCGTCCGGATCCGCGACACGGCGTGCGGAGGACGGAGATGCACACGGTCAGGCACCGATGCGCTCCGGCATCCGGGCTCATGTGCTGGGAACGTCCACACGGTCCGGCCGACGTCGGCGTGGCGG
>CAZYTQ010000045.1:10123-23643 GCA_964650135.1 uncultured Anaerolineaceae bacterium
CGCGCCGTGCAGGGTCAAGGGGGAGCCGGGCTCGCGCCGTCGCAGACCGTCCGGGACAGGCCCATCGACGAGGACGTCCGGTGGCCGGTCACGGAGGCGTGCAGCGAGGCGCTCGAGGACCCGATGCCTCGTCCTCCCCCAGGACGGATCTTCCGCCGCGTGGACGACCGTGACCCGCGTGCGCTCATCCGGACGCTGGTCGAGCCGCACACGGCGTCCCACGGGCGACCCACCTGGTCCCCACGCTCGATCGCATGACCCGTGGGCGTCATATCCACCCGGTCACCCGTTCGGCCGCGGCTGCTGGCGGGCCGTCCGCCCCCGGGCCGGTGGCCATGATCGATGGGATCGGTCGCGGTCATCCACCTGGTGCAAGAGCCATCCGCCACACGGATGGCCGAGGGGCGCCCAGGAAGGACGGCTGATGGGACGGTACGACCCGCGTGCTAGTAGCGAGCTAGTAGATGGCGCGGGTCCGGATGCTCGCATCGAGGCCGGCCATCTGCTGCTGCACCTCGCGCGACACCTCGCGGTCGAGGTCCATCACGAGGTAGCCGATGGCTGGGTCGGTGGCCAGCACCTGGCTCTCGATGTTGGCATGCGCATCGGCCACGATCCGGTTGATGCTGCTCAGCACCCCCGGCACGTTGTGGTGGACGTTGAGCAGACGATGATGGTCCCGGAGGATCGGCGGCTCGACCCCCGGGAAGTTGACGGCACCCGCCGTGGCGCCCGTGTTCACGAACTTGACGAGCGCCGCGGCGACCTCGCGGCCGATGCTCTCCTGGGCCTCCTCCGTGGATCCCGCCACGTGGGGCGTCAGGATCACGTTGGGGATGCCCTGGAGCTCGCTCGTGAAGGTGTCCGTGTCGCCGTCCGGCTCGGCGGGGAAGACGTCCACCGCCGCACCATTGAGGTGGCCCTCCCGCAGGGCACGCGCCAGCGCAGGCACGTCCACGACGCTGCCTCGGCTGAGGTTGATGAGATAACCTCCGGGGCGCATCCAGGACAGCTCGCGCTCCCCGACCATGCCCCGGGTGAGCGCGGTCTCCGGCACGTGGAGCGTCACGAAGTCCGCCCGACCCAGGAGGTCACGCAGCGATGCCGCCGACCGGTTGTTGCCCATGGCGAGGCGTGACGCGATGTCGTGGTACACGACCTGCATCCCGAGGGCCTCGGCGAGCACGCCCACCTGCGTCCCGATGTGGCCATAGCCGATGATGCCCAGGGTCTTGCCGCGCACCTCGAAGCTGGCCGTGGAGGCCTTGCGCCAGCGACCATCATGGAGGTCACGGGAGCGGTCCACGAACCTGCGGGCGAGCGCGATCACCTCTGCGACCACGAGCTCCGCGACGCTCCGCGTGTTGCTGAAGGGCGCGTTGAACACTGGCACCCCGTGGATCGCGGCCGCCGTCAGGTCCACCTGGTTGGTGCCGATGCAGAAGGCGCCCAGCGTCAGCAGCCGGCGCGCGTCGGCGAGCGCCTCGGCGGTCACCTGGCTGCGACTGCGGATGCCCAGGATGTGCACGTCCCGGATACGCTCGCGCAAGGCGTCCTCATCGAGTGCCCCACGGAGCGTCTCGACCTGGAACCCTTCGGCCCTGAACACCTCCTGGGCGCTGGCATGGACGTTCTCCATGAGCAGCACCCGGATCCGGTTCCGAGGGAACGAGGTCTGGTCGGGGATGGGCAGCTCGGCGGTGGTCACGCCGGAACGATAACGCGGTGACGCCCGAACGGTCCGTGTCGGTCGACAGTGCGCGCGCGACACGGCACCATCCGGTGCATGCCTCGGACTCGCAGCGACGCACCGGTCCTCAGCCAGCGACGCCTGCTCCGAGCGCTCCTGGCCCGTCAGCTGCTCCTCGAGCGGTCATCACTGGACATCCCCGCGGCGCTCCACCAGGTGGGTGGCCTCCAGACGCAGTACGCGCCGTCCGGCTACATCGGCCTGTGGACGAGGCTCGCCGGGTTCGCACGAGACGAGCTCACACGGGCGCTCGAGGACCGCAGGGTCATCCAGGCGACGCTGTTGCGAGGCACCATCCACATGGTCGCCGCGGACGACCACTGGCCGTTCGCGGCGGGCATCCGGCGTGCCCTCCGGGAGTGGGCGATGCGCCAACCCGCGACCTCGAGCGTGGCGCGGGACTGGCCGGCACATGCGCGTGACCTGCGCGAGGCGCTCGCGGACGGCCCCCGGAGCACCACGGAGCTGGGTGCCCTGGCGGCTGGGTTCGTGGGCCATGTGGGCCTGTGGGTGGACCTCGTGCGGGTGCCGCCATCGGGGACCTGGGAGCGACGCCGCGCCGACCTCCTGGGGCTGGCGGACACGTGGGTCGGACCCGACACCACCGACGAGGCGAGCGGCCTGCGCGCCCTGCTGCATGCGTACCTACGTGGGTTCGGTCCGGCGTCACTGCGGGATGTGGCGAGCTGGGCGGGTGTGCCCGTGACGTGGTTGCGACCCGCGGCAGATGACCCGACGCTCCGGCGCTTCCAGGACGAGGCGGGGCGGGAGCTGCTCGACCTGCCCGGGGCGCCCCTTCCCGACGAAGACACGCGGGCTCCTGTCCGACTGCTCCCCCACTGGGACGCGAGCCTGCTGGTCCATGCGCGGCGGACGGGCATCCTGCCGGAGGCGTATCGCCCCATCATCTTCACGAGCAGGCGGCCGTTCTCGGCGGGTGTCGTCCTGGTCGATGGCCAGGCGGTCGGCGAGTGGTCCATCCGGGATGGCCACGTGGTGCCGACGCTGTACGAGCAGCTGGCATCCACCGACCGTGCCGAGGTGGACGACGAGGTGGCACGGCTGGACGTCTTCCAGGCCGCCTGACCGACCTCCGGATCGGCCGAGCCCGCGGACGTCTCCGATGCCAAGCCGGTCGCGCGGGCGTCCGGCCGGTCGCTAGCCGGTCGTGAGCGTCAGCCCCGCGACCCGGCAGTCCTCGGCGAAGCGTGCCTGCGCATCGAGCGTGGGATCCCAGCGGGTCGGGAACGCCACCAGGCGCGCCATGCCGATCTCGGCGTACGCGGCCAGGACATCGACGCGTGCCTGGCCGGCATCGCGCATCTCCTCGTCACGGGCATAGATGGAGAACCGCAGGGTCGCCGGGTCGCGACCCTCGCGCTCGCAGCGTGCCCGCACCTCGCCCACCCGCTCCGCCACCTCGGTCGGCGACAGGAACACGAAGTTCAACTCGTCCGCGTAGCGCACGGCATATCCCGCGATCCGGTCACGGCCATTGCCACCCACGATGACCGGGATATGCGGCTGGATGCCCTTGGGCACGTTGATCGCGCCATCGACGCTGGCGTACCTGCCCTGGAAGGTGGCACGACCGGGAGCGAGCATCCGGGTGATGACCTCGAGATGATCACCCAGCACGTCGATGCGCTCACCGACCGGCGGGAAGCCATACCCGTAGGACAGCCACTCGTCCTCCTTCCAGCCGGCACCGATACCCAGCTCGAAGCGGCCGCCGGAGATGACGTCGATGGTCGACGTGAGCTTGGCGGTCAGCCCCGGGTTCCGGAACGCGGTGCACACGACCATGTGGCCCAGGCGCACCCGCCGGGTGATGGTCGCGAGCGCCGCGAGGGTCGAGAACGACTCGAACGTGATGTCGTCGGTGGGGTCCGGCGTGGTCGTGAAGTGGTCGAACACCCAGATGGACTCGAAGCCGAGGTTCTCGGCCTGGATGGCCAGGTCGACCGTGCGGCCCCATGCCTCGCCGGCGGACCAGTCGTCGTACTCGTGCTTCCAGCCCTGGGGTGCCATCACCCCGACGCGCATGCCGGTCATCCGGACCTCAGCCCTGGGCCGCAGAGGAGGCCTCGGCCGATGCGCGGGCGGCTGCCCAGTCCTTCTGGAACTGGATGATGCCCTTGTCGGTCAGGGGATGGCGGATCATCTGCTGGAACACCTTGAAGGGCAACGTGGCGACATGCGACCCCGCCAGCGCCGAGTCGGTCACGTGGCGTGGATGCCGGATCGACGCGGCGAGCACCTCGGTCTCGAGACCATGCAGCTCCACGATCGAGACCAGCTCCCGGATGACGTCCATGCCGTCCTGGTTGATGTCATCGAGCCGGCCCACGAACGGCGACAGGAGCGAGGCACCCGCCTTGGCCGCGAGGAGACCCTGGTTGGCGCTGAAGATGAGGGTGCAGTTGGTCTTGATGCCCTCGTCCGCGAACCGCGAGATGGCCTCGAGGCCGGTCTCGCTCATGGGCACCTTGACCACGATGTTGGGCGCGAGCTTCGCGAACGCACGACCCTCCGTGAGCATGCCCTCGACATCGTCCGCGATGACCTCGGCGCTCACCGGGCCGGAGGTGATGTGGCAGATCTCCGTGAGGATCGATTCGTACGAGCCGCCGACCTTGGCGTACAGGGTCGGGTTCGTGGTGACACCGTCCAGGACGCCCCAACGGGCGACGGTCCGGATCTCCTCGATGTCGGCGGTATCCAGGAACAGCTTCATGTCAGGGACGCTCCCTCGGGTGGGCACGACGTGATGCGCGTGTCGGTACCCGTCGAGTGTATCGCCCGTGGCCGCGAGAGGGCTCGGGTCAGCGTGGCGAGCGACGCGCCAGCAGGATCACCGCGAGCACACCGGCGGCTCCCAGGCCGAGGCCCAGCAGGATGAGCTGGTCGAGGGCTCCCGGCCCCCCGGTGGGCGGTGGCACGGTCGTGAGACCCGGCGATGGCAGGGGGGGCGGTGTGGGCGTCACGCGGGGCGTGGGCGTGGGTGCCGGCACGCTGGCCACGGCGGTGGGTGGCCCGGTCGGGGGTGCGCTGCCGGCCGGAGCCGGGGTCGGGTCGTGGGGCGGGACCATGGAGGCACCCGGCCCGGAGGTCGTGACGGGAGCGTGTCCCGTGGTGGCATCCGGGTCCGTGGTCGGGCCGTCGGGCGGCGCCATGGACGGACCGAGCGTGGTCGGAGGCCCGGATGGCTCGAGCGGTGGCGGCGAGGCCGGCTGGCCGATGGCGTACTCCCACGCGCCGATGTCGGGTGCCAGCCCCTGCGGGATCGCCGTGCCCCCCATGTCCACGCCGCCGATGCCCGCGAGATCGATGGGCCGGACCGCATCGATGGCCGGGCTGTCGCTGCGCAGCCGAAGGTCGCCGGCGTCCACATCGACCAGCCTCGGGTCGATCTCCCGGGAGCTGGGCGAGATCGTGAAGGTCACATCGGGTGTGCCGTCGGTGGCCCAGTAGATGCCGTCCGCCTCCGTGAAGCCGTCGGCGCACGTGGCGGCGTTCGCCGTGCCCCACAGGATGCTCGCCTGGAGCACGAGGTCCTCGCCCTTGAGGAGATGCGAGCAGCTGAGCGCGACCGAGCCACGCCCGAGCGCGACGAACGTGTCATGTACGAAGCGGGTACGCCGGACCGGGCCATATCGCGAGCCATCGCCATGGATGACCGCGAGGGTCGCGCCCCGAAGCGTCGACCACGCCGTGTTGTACGCGATGAGCGTGTCGCGGGTGCGTGGATCACCGAGCTCGATGAAGTTGTGATCCTGACGTGAGCGATTGTGGTGGATGACGTTGCGTCGTCCGCCGTAGACCGAGACCGCCGACCCGTCCCGGCCCCCGAAGAAGCGCGAGCAGGCATCGCTGCCGCTGAACCGGTTGCCGGTCACGACGTTGTCGTCGCCCTGGAGGTCGACCGCCACGGCGCCCGAGTCGGACTGGAAGTCGTCGCTCTTCATGTCGTTGTCGCGGAACACGCTGTCCCGGATCACGTGGTGCGACGCCCCTCGCGAGATGCGCACGCCCGTGAACAGCTCCGTGGCACGGATGCGCTGGATGACCCCGTGCTCGCTGCCGGGGGCCACGAAGATGCCGAACCGGACACCCGCCGGGTGGTCATCACAGCGCGGGTCCCGGGTGACCGGGTCCGCCCGCACGTGGATGTCCTGGATGACGAACCACGAGCCCGTCACCTCGATGTTGCGGTAGCTGTTCTCGATGACCGGCAGGTCGCCGTCGCCGTAGGCGCCGATCGTGATGGGGGCCCCCTGGGTGCCCGACCACGTCACCGCGAGCGGCTCCTGCCACCGACAGCCGCGATGCAGCAGCAGGCTGTCGCCGGGTCGCATCCGCGCACGCCCCGCCCGGGAGAGACTCTGCCACGCCCTCGACGGGCGACGTCCGTTGGCACCGTCACGCCCGTCCCGGCAGTCGACGTGGAAGGTGCGGCCGGTGGTCGTGGCGGCAGGGGTCGGCGAGACCTCCAGGGCAGGCAGCGGGTCGGCGACGGCGGGCGCCACGACATCACCCGCGGCGCCGATGCCCGGCAGGAGCGACAGTGACAGGGCGCCCAGCAGGATCGCTGCCGCAGCGCGAGCGCGATGGCTCAGTGGGCCGGTTCGGCACCGGCGAGGGACGTCGCGGGTCGGCCGACGTCCTCGCCCATGGCGGCGCGCACGAAGCCCAGGAACAGCGGGTGAGGCCGGTCCGGGCGACTGCGGAACTCGGGATGGAACTGGCTGGCCACGAACCAGGGGTGGTCGCGCAGCTCCACGATCTCCACGAGGCGACCGTCCGGCGAGCGACCGGAGATGTCCATGCCCGCCTGCTCCAGCGCCTCCCGATACTGGTTGTTGACCTCGAACCGATGGCGATGGCGCTCGTAGATGACCTCGGTGCCGTACACCGCCTCGGCCTTGGAGCCGGGTGACAAGCGGGCCGGATACAGGCCCAGACGCATGCTGCCGCCCTTGTCCTCGACCTCGCGCTGGTCGGGCATCAGGTCGATGACCGGGGCCTCCGTGAACAGGTCGAACTCGGTGGAGTTGGCATCACGCTCGCCGACCACGTCGCGCGCGAACTCGATGACGCCGCACTGGAGGCCGAGACACAGCCCGAGATACGGCACACGTCGCTCCCGTGCATAGCGCGCCGCGAGCACCTTGCCCTCGATGCCCCGATGACCGAAGCCGCCCGGCACCACGATGCCCGCCGCACCCCCCAGACGCTCCTCGAGGTCGCCCTCGGTCAGACGCTCCGAGTCGACCCAGCGGATGGCGATGGTGCGTTCCTCGGCCCAGCCGGCGTGACGCAGCGCCTCGGTCACGGACAGATACGCGTCGGGCAGCTCGATGTACTTGCCCACGAGCGCGACCTCGAGCTCCGGCTTGGGCCGCTTGATGCGATCCACGAGCGCGATCCACGAGGTGAGGTCGACCGGGTGCGCGGTGTCCGCGAGGCCGAGGTCCCGGACCACCAGGTCGCCCAGGCCGTAGTCCTCGAACAGCAGCGGCACCTCGTAGATGGTGTCGGCGGTGATGGCCGGGATGACGGACTCCCGCGAGACGTCGCAGAAGAGGGCGATCTTGTCGCGCAGGTCGTCGTCCACCCGCTGGTCGCTGCGGGCGATGATGATGTCCGGCTGGATGCCGATGCCCCGCAGCTCCTTGACCGAGTGCTGGGTGGGCTTGGTCTTGAGCTCCCCGGTCGCCGCGAGCGCGGGCAGCAGCGTGACGTGCACGTACAGCACGTTGCCGCGCCCCACGTCCTTGCGCATCTGGCGGATCGCTTCCAGGAACGGCAGCGATTCGATGTCGCCGACCGTGCCGCCCACCTCCACGATGACCACGTCCGCGCGCCCATCGCGCGCCACGCGCCCGATGCGCTCCTTGATCTCGTTGGTGATGTGGGGGATGACCTGGACCGTGCCGCCGAGATAGTCGCCGCGTCGCTCCTTGGCGATGACCGCCTGGTAGATGCGGCCCGTGGTGACGTTCGACGACTGGGTCAGGTTCTCGTCGATGAACCGCTCGTAGTGGCCGAGGTCGAGGTCCGTCTCGGCCCCGTCGTCCGTGACGAACACCTCGCCATGCTGGTAGGGCGACATGGTGCCGGGGTCGACGTTGATGTACGGGTCGAGCTTGAGGATGGAGACGGAGAGACCACGGCTCTTGAGCAGCCGGCCGATGCTTGCGGCCGTGATGCCCTTGCCCAGCGACGACGTGACGCCGCCGGTCACGAAGACATACTTCGCCACGGGACAGGTCCTCCGGGGGTTTTCCCGATCCTACCATGCGGCGCCCGCCGCACGGACGCCGGCCCAACGTGTCGCGCGTCCCGGCCCTCGGCGGTCGTTCGCGTGGGTATCATCCGCAGGGTGTCCGCCCGGACACCGGACGGAGCAGCACCGGCCGCACCCGGACCCTGGGTCCCGGGCGGACGGCAGCCATACAGGCGCGCGGGCGCATGAGGGAGGCGATCCGTGACCGATCCAGCGCTGACGCCCGACACGGCCAAGGCCGCCATCGAGGCGCCGACGGCCGGCGTGGCCGGCGACGCACCCGTTGCCTCGGACGAGCCGCTGGAGAGCGATCTCGACGTCGCCCCGGTGCCCATGCCACCGGGCGCCAGCTTCGGGCCGATGCGGCCGCCGAGCAAGGCGTTCCTGGTGGCGGTGCTGGGGGTCGCGCTCGCACTCGCGGTCGTGATCATCGCGGGTCAGGCCCTGTTCGTGTTCGCCATCGGCGTGGCGCTCTCGTTCTTCCTCGTACCCGTCGTCAACCGTCTGCAGGCCCATGGCGTGCCCCGGATCGGTGCCGCGATCATGGTCGTGGCCATCTGTGTCGTGGTCGCGCTCGCGGTCGTCGTGGGCGGCATCGCGATCCTCGTCGAGCAGGGCACCGAGTTCCTGCGCGCGCTGCCCGGCTTCCTCGCGGAGATCAAGGCGGACTACGAGTCGCTGGACCCGCCGACATGGCTCTCACAGTCGGTCGACGAGATCGCCGACGCTGTCCACCAAGCGGTCGCGGCCACCAACTGGGTGGTGGTGGTCCTCGGCGTGGTGCAGGGTTTCCTGGGGATCCTGGGCACGCTCTTCGCGTTCATGCTGCTGCCCTTCTTCACGTTCTACCTGCTCAAGGACCAGCCGAAGATGCAGCGCAACTTCTATCGGCAGGTCCCGGACCCCTGGAAGCCGGACGTGTCCTTCATGGCGAACACCTTCACGGCCGACTTCGCGCAGTACTTCAAGGCGGAGCTGCTCGTGGGCACCATCATGGGCGTCGCGGTCGCCATCGGCATGACCGTGATCGGCTGGATCGTGGGGGGCCCGCTGGGCAGCTTCGCGCTGCTCCTGGGCCTCATCGCGTTCGTGATGGAGCTGCTGCCACAGATCGGGCCCATCATCAGCTACATCCCCGCGCTGCTCATCGCGCTGACCATCTCGCCCCTCGCGGTGGTCCTCGTGAGCGTGTTCTACTTCATCGCCTTCAACATCGAGGGCTCCATCCTGGTGCCCACCTTCGAGGGCCGCATGATCTCCTTCAGCGGCGCGACGGTGCTGGTGCTCATCACCATCGGCTTCGCGCTCGCGGGCATCATCGGAGCCATCGTGGCGCTGCCCGTGGCCGCCATCACCCGCGACCTGTTCGCCCACTTCTTCCAGAAGGCGCAGCGAGAGAGCATCGTGCTCGCGGATGGGACGGAGTCCGGCGAGGGCATCCCACGACCGGACGGAGGGCTGATGGCGGGCGCCTGATGCGCCGGGCGCCGGGCGCCGGACCGATCCTGGCGGGATGCGCGCCAAGGTCCCATCGGTGGAGGCACCGGACCGGGTCCGCGGTGGCGCCGGGTCCGCGACCCGGCCCCGGTCAGGCGGGTTCGGGCTGCTCCTGCTCGAGCTCGAGGAGCTCCTCGTCCGCGTCCTCGGTGAGCTTGAGCCAGATGAACAGGCCGGCGAGCAATGCCAAGGGCACCACCACGGCGGCCGCGACGAGCAGTCCGATGACTGCACCAAGGAACTTCAGGATGCGCATGGTCCGCGACCTCCAGACTCGTTTCGTCGGTGCAGTGTAGGGGTTGGAGCGCCGGGGGGCCATCGGATCCAGCGCATCGCGTGGCGACGTGTCACCGGCGCGCCGGTGGCCAAGGGCCATCGGATCATCCGGTGCCCTCCGGCAGCCGCCAGGCCGGCGCCTGGGCGACCATCGCATCGATCTCCGCACGGGTGAACTCGACGAGCATGTGATGCATCCCTGTGCGTGTGCCCATGAGCAGCCGGAGCAGCCACGCACCATCCTGCTCGAACAGGAACACATCCCGGGGCTGCTGCTGGTCGATGTACCGGCCGAGGACCCGCAGCGCCCGCTCGTACGGCCCGGCGCTGACCGGCACGCCGTCCTGGCGCGTCCCCCGACGCGCCCGTGACTCCTCCATGAAGCGGGCGATGTCGTCGTCCAGGAACGTGTACGTCTCCTTGTCCAGCTGGCCCGTCTGGTCGTCCCGAGGGGCGCTCGCCGGGCTCATGGCGGCCAGCCCCTGGAGCACGAAGCCATCGGGTGCCTCGAGCACGAGGATGGCGCTCATCTGCCGCTGGTCGATGAAGCCGCCGAGCGACCGGAAGACCTCCTCGTAGTCCTGGCGCGGGCGACCTTCGTAGATCCTCATCCCTCACCCGCAATCAGGAGCCGGTGGTCTGGTCCAATAGGCCGCGTTCCCGGGCACGCCGCTCGCTCCAGCGGTAGCCGCCGACGGCCACGAGTGTAGCCACGGCCGTGGTCGTGAGCAATACGGCGAGCACGGTCATGGCGTCCGGCGCCTGCGTGCCGGTGACGCTGGTCCACACGGAGCCTGTCCCGCCGATGCCGCTGGCGGCGTCCGGCAGCACCGCACGGCGGACACCCTCGATCCACCATGTGAGGGGCACCAGCAGACCGACCCACTGGGCGACGGCCGGCAGCACCGCCACGGGGAACACCGCTCCGACGACCAGGAACAGCGCCCCTGCCACGGCCTCCGGGTAGCTCCACGAGTCCTGGCGGGTCTGCATGCACACCGCGGCCATGAGGGTGCCCAGCGCGATGACCGCCACGATGCCGATGGCCATGCAGGCCGTGAGCATCGGCCAGTCGATGCGCCCGAGCTCGATGGGCACGCCCGTGAACAGGCATGCCACGACGAGGGTGATGACACTGCCCACCGCGGCGATGAGCAGGCGCGCCGTGCCTCGGCCGAGCAGGATCACGGGCAGCGAGCCCGGCAGGACCGCGAGATAGCGCAGCATCCGGTATCGCTCCCGGTCGTCGAGGATGGACCAGGCGAGGCCCGCGATGCCACCCATCACGAAGGCCCACAGCGCGCTGCCCACGATGACGAAGCCCAGGTCGGCGACCTCCGCGGCGCCATCGCTGATGACCTGGAGCATGACCACGAGCATCAGCACCGACGCGATGGGCTTGGCCACGGAATAGATGAGGAACAGCAGGGGGTCCGCCCAGTTGGACTCCACGGCCCAACCCAGACGCACGGCGGTGCGCCAGGTGAGCAGCCGCTCCTGCCAGGCTCCGCGGGCGTCACGGACGGGTGACGCGCGACTCCCCGCCAGCTCGATCATCCGCCGCTGGATCAGCTGCGTCATCCGCCGCGCACCGTGAGCCGGCCCTCGCTCCGGGCGAGCCACTCGAGATGGTGGATCATGGCCCGCGCGACGACCAGCGAGACCACGGTCATGGCCACCAGGATGAGCGCCTCGATCCCGGGTGGGGGCGTGCCGATGTGTGCGGTGCTGTCCGCGAAGGCCAGCTGGCGCATCGCATCAAGGCCCACCGCGAGGGGCACCAGCGCGATGGCCAGGAAGCCCAGGAGACCCAGCCGCCCGACCGGGAAGTTGAGGCCGGACACGAAGTAGACCGGCTCCTGCATCGCCTGGGTGAGATGCCACGCCTCGCGACCGAACAGCAGGAACAGGCTCGCGAGCACCATGCCCAGCCCGTAGAGTGCGGCGAGGGTCAGCACGAACACCGCGAACAGCAGCCCCCACTGGTCGACGGTGAAGGTGACCTGGTACAGCACGGTCCCCACGACGAGCACGACGCTCGCCCGCAGACAGCTCGATGCCAGCCCACCGATGGCCATCCCGAACAGCACGCTCATGAGGCTCACCGGTGCCGTGAAGTAGATGTCCAGATTGCCCTGGTCCTTCTCCCAGTACAGCTGTGCGGCCATCATCCAGATGACGTTCAGCCAGAACGCGGTCATCGCGCCGCCCAGGACCGCGAAGCCCACGTACTCCGGGGGCGCACCGAGCGCGCGATAGACGAACACGAACGCGGACGTGGTCAGGAACGGCAGCAGGATCTCGAACAGCAGCCATGACGGCTCGCGGACCAGGCCGATGACCCGGGGATAGGCACGGCCGGTGATGGCACGCAGGTCCGTGGCCAGCTTGCGGCGACGCGTCCAGCGCGCGGCACCCACCGGGTCGGTCGCCGGGTGGAAGGGCTCGGGGACACGCAGGGTCGCGGTCATCGGGTCATGGCCCCGCGGCGATCCAGGGTCGCGTGGCGCGGGGTCCCGCGGCGATCCAGGGTCGCGTGGCGGCGCGGGGTCACGCCGCGTCCGCCGCCCCGAAGCCGCGGCCCACGAGCTCCACGAACACGTCCTCGAGCGAGGGCTCCGACTTCTGGAGCGACACGATGTGCGCATCCTGCGCGGCGAGCGCGGTGATGACGCTGCCCAGCGCGGCATCCTCGGTCAGCTGGAGGTTGACGGCCACCGTCTGGCCGTCCTGCGTGGCCGCGTCGTCGTCGGCCGCGAGGACCGCGCTCTCGACACCCGGCAGGGCCGTGAGGGTGCTCACACCGCCCTCGAGACCATCGAGCACGAGCCGGAAGATGGAGCCAGCACGAACACGCCGCTTGAGCCCCTCCGGGGTCCCCATGGCCAGGATCCGACCGTGATCCACGATGGCCACGCGGTCGCACAGCTCATCCACCTCGGCCATGTAGTGCGACGTCAGCAGGATGGTGCGGCCGGGCACCGCCGCCCGCCAGCTGCGCACCAGGTCGCGCACCACCCGCGCCGCCGAGACGTCCAGACCCAGCGTCGGCTCGTCGAGGAACAGGATCCAGGGATCGTTCATGAGACCTCGCGCGAGGTTGAGCTTCTGTCGCTGGCCGGTGGAGAGCGAGGAGATCTTCTGATGACGCTGCTCCTGGAGGCCGACCGCGTCGATGAGCTCGTCCACCCGGCGCCACCCCTCGCGCACCGGCAGCCCGTAGAACTGGCTGAACATCCAGAGCTGCTCCCGGACCTGGAGCAGGCCATAGCCCGACTGCTCGCCGCCCGAGACGATGTTCATGATCCGACGGACCTCGGTCGTCTGGTGCGCGACGTCGAAGCCGAAGACCCGCGCGCTGCCTTCGGTGGGCAGCAGCAGCGTGGTCAGGATCTTGATGAGCGTGGTCTTGCCTGCGCCATTGGGGCCCAGCAAGCCGAACAGCTCGCCGGGCGCGACGTCCAGGTCGACGCCATCGAGGGCCGTGACCGGGTCCGGCTTGGCCTTGTAGACACGTCGCACGCCGCGGACCTCGATTGCGGGCGGCATGTCATCGATGGCCGACGGGGTCGACGGGCGGGCGGGCGCGGACACGGGGCCTCCTGGACCGGGATGCGGACGTGCCACCTCGGCGTCCGTGCGCGACGAGGCGTGTCCCTCGGTGCCCTGTCGCGGTGCGCCCGGAGGCGGGTGCGCATCGTACCACCG
>CAZYTQ010000046.1:0-15427 GCA_964650135.1 uncultured Anaerolineaceae bacterium
CCCGAACCCGCCCCGGCCCCGGCTCGCCGGCCCCCCGAACCCGCCCCGGCCCCGGTTCCCGTCATACGAGATCACTGGTCGATCGCGATACGGGCCGCTGCGCCGGCTCCGGGTCGTCCGCATAGCGCGCAACCAGTCGTGGGTATGACGGGACGCCGGACGTGCCGGGGGGACGGGACGCCGGACGTGCCGGGGGGACGGGACGCCGGACGTGCGGGGGGACGGGACGCCGGACGGCTGCGGGCGGCTCATCGCGACGACGATCACGCCCGGAGCATCCCCGAAGGTCCGGGCGCGACCGGACCTTCGGCATCGGGTGGACACGTGGCGCGCGGGTCGTGTACAGTCGCGACCTACCTTCCAAGAGGGAGCACATCGGCTGATGGGTCAGCAGCACCGGTCCCGCCGCCTCGCCGCCGTCGCGATCCGCGCCGACGGCCGCCGCGTGCCTGTCCAGCTGCCTGACGCGAACGTATCCCTTCTTGGCAAGCTCGAGCTCGTAGCGCTCGGGCTCATCGCCATCCTTACCGGCTCCCGGCGGGAGCCTGGAGGCAAGCGGAGGTAGTACCGCGCAAGCGGGCCACGCAGGACCGACCAGGGACCCTCGCCGGGAGGCGGGGGTCCTTCGTTTTGTCCGATGGACTGTTCACCCACCACCTGACCAGGCCGACCCGACACCGGCGACCGACACCAGATACAGGCGACGACCGATACGAGACACAGGCACGACCGACCCGACACCGGCGATGACCGACACGAGAGGACGACAGCGATGACCACCGAGCAGCGAGCAGGCTCTACCGCCGCGGATACGCCGGGCGGCGCAGCCACGGCTGCGGCCGCCACCGGAACGACCCCCGGTCCCGCCGCGTCCACCGCCCCATCGGGGGCAGCCCCCACCGCCACCCCACGCACGGTCGGGCGTCATGTGCCGGCGGCAGGCACGGAGGCCGCGGCGGAGATCGAGCGCGCTCGCCAGCAGATGCTCTCCGACGCCAAGCCGCGCAACCGCACCCGCATCGGTGCCGACGCGCTGTGCGAGGCGCTCATCCGCCAAGGCGTGGATGTCCTGTTCGGCTACCCGGGCGGCGTCATCCTGCCGCTCTACGACGTGTGGGCGGATCACCCCGAGATCCGCCACGTCCTGGTGCGTCACGAGCAGGGTGCCGCGCACGCCGCGGACGGCTACGCGCGGGTCAGCGGCAAGGTGGGCGTCTGCCTGGGCACCTCCGGCCCCGGCGCCACCAACCTGGTCACGGGCATCGCGACCGCGCAGCTGGACTCCATCCCCATGGTCGCCATCACCGGCAATGTGCCCGGCGCGCTCATCGGCAAGGATGCCTTCCAGGAGATCGACATCACGGGCATCACCCTGCCCATGACCAAGCACAACTTCCTGGTGCGCCGGGCGGACGACATCCCGCGGGTCATCGCGGAAGCGTTCCATCTGGCGCGCACCGGCCGTCCCGGCCCGGTCCATGTCGACATCACCAAGGACGCCCTGACGTCCGAGACCCGAGCGGAGCACCCCGAGACGATCGACCTGCCGGGCTTCAAGCCGACCTTCGAGGGTCACCCCCGCCAGCTGCGCATCGCCGCCGAGGCCATCGAGAAGGCCCAGCGTCCGGTCATCCTGGCCGGCCACGGCATCCTGCTCTCGGGAGCGACCGAGGACCTGCGAGCCTTCGCCGAGAAGACCAGCATCCCCATCGCGCACACGCTGCTGGGTGTCGGTGACATCGACGAGCGGCATCCCCTCAGCTATGGCCTCATGGGCATGCACGGCTGGAAGCACGTCAACCGCGCCATCCAGTCCGCGGATCTGCTCATCGCGCTGGGCATGCGCTTCGACGATCGCGTCACCGGCAACGTGAGCACCTACGCGCCGAACGCGCGCATCATCCACGTGGACATCGATCCGTCCGAGATCGGCAAGAACGTGGCCGTGGACGTGCCCATCGTGGGTGACGTCGGTCGTGTGCTGCGGGCGCTGACGCCGCTCGTCGCGGAGCGCTCCACAGAGGATCGCGCGGCATACCTGGAGCAGCTCGCCGAGTGGCGCCAGGAGTCGGAGTCCACCAGCTGGCATGGGTCGGGCTCGTGGCGCGACGGGTATCTGTCCGCGGACTTCGTCATCAGCCGCCTCGGCGAGCTCACCGAGCACGACGCCAACCTGGCGTCGGACGTGGGCCAGCACCAGATGTGGCTCGCCCGCTACGCCGGCTTCCGGCGCCCCGATTCGCACCTCTCATCGGGTGGCCTGGGCACCATGGGCTATGGCCTGCCGGCCGCGATGGGCGCGGCGCTCGGTCAGCCGGACAAGGAGTCGTGGGCGATCGTGGGTGACGGCGGGCTCCAGATGACCAGCCAGGAGTTCATGACGGTCGTCGCGGATGCCATCCCGGTCAAGGTCGCGCTGCTGGACAACGGCAAGCTGGGCATGATCCGCCAGTGGCAGGAGATCATCTATGGCGGCCACTATCACTCGTCCCATCTGCCCGGTCCCGACTGGGCGAAGCTCGCGGAGGCCTACGGACTGCCCTGCTTCCGGGCCAGCACGCCCGACGAGGTGGATGGCGCGATCCGCGCCGCACAGGCCGTGGATGGCCCGGCGCTCGTCTGGTTCAGCATCGCCGAGGCCCAGAACGTGCTCCCGATGATGCCTGCAGGCAAGGGCCTGTCGGACCTCATCGAGACCTGGGGCGACGCCGCGGAGGGCCGATAGCCATGGCAGCCATGAACGATCCCCTGGCGGCACCCACCGCGGGTGCCACCCCGTCGCGCTACATCCCGGGCAGCGGCTCGGTCCATCGCCACGTGGTGGTGGTCATCGTCAACGACCGGCCGGGCGTCCTCAACCGGGTGTCCAGCCTGGTCCGGGCGCGCAACTTCAACATCGAGTCGCTGGTCGTGGGCCACACCGAGCGACCGGGCATCAGCCGCATGACCATCAGCCTCCAGGGCGATGACTTCGCCGTCGAGCAGATGGGCAAGCAGCTGTACCGCCTGGTCGACGTGCTCAAGGTCCAGGACATGCCCCAGGAGCATCTCGTCGAGCACGAGCTCGCCCTGGTCAAGGTGCGCACCACGAACCGCGATCGGGCGGAGGTGCTGCGCATCATCGAGCTGTACAAGGGGCGCGTCATCGACGTCGCTCCTGATAGCCTCATCGTGGAGCACAGCGGGACCGTCCAGGAGATCGACTCCCTGGTCGCCCTGCTGGCGGGCTTCGGCATCCGGGAGCTGGTGCGGACCGGCACGGTGGCCATGGCTCGCGGCTCCGGGGTCGTCGACATCGAGGGCATCCTGCGGTCCGGTACCGTGCCGGCCGTGCCCGAGGGCGTCGGCGCCCGTGCTGCCACCCCGTCCGCCACCGCCATCACCGAGGAGTGACGATGCCCGCACGCATGTACTACGACAACGACGCCGACGCCGCCGCGCTGGCCGGTCAGACCGTGGCCGTCATCGGCTACGGCAGCCAGGGGCACGCCCACGCCCAGAACCTCCACGACTCGGGCATCGACGTGGTGGTCGGCCTCGCGCCGGGCAGCAAGAGCCGGGCGCTCGTGGAGCAGGCCGGGATCCCGGTGGCGGACGTGCCGGACGCGGTGCGTCGGGCGAGCGTCGTCATGATCGCGCTGCCGGACACCATCCAGAAGCAGGTGTTCGAGGCGGAGATCGCACCGAACCTGCGGCCAGGCACCCTGCTCATGTTCGCGCACGGGTTCAACATCCGGTTCGGGCGCATCCAGCCACCCGAGGGCATGGACGTGGGCATGGTCGCGCCCAAGGGACCCGGCCACCTGCTGCGCTCGGTGTACGTGGCAGGCGGCGGCGTGCCCGCGCTGTTCGCGGTGGAGCAGGACGCCACGGGCACGGCGCGTGCGCGCGTGCTGGCGTACGCCCGAGGGCTCGGCTCGACCCGCGCCGGGGTGCTCGAGACGACCTTCAAGGAGGAGACCGAGACCGACCTGTTCGGCGAGCAGGCGCTCCTGTGTGGTGGGGTCTCGGCGCTCGTCAAGGCGGCCTTCGAGACGCTCGTCGAAGCGGGCTACCAGCCCGAGCTCGCGTACTTCGAGACGATGCACGAGCTCAAGCTCATCGTGGACCTGATGTACCGCGGTGGTCTCAACTTCATGCGCTTCAGCGTCAGCGACACCGCGGAGTACGGCGACTACGTGTCCGGGCCGCGTGTCGCGGAGGGCGCCAAGGCAGCCATGAAGGATGTGCTCACGGACATCCAGTCGGGCGCCTTCGCGGATCGCTGGATCGCCGAGATGGACGGCGGCGGCGAGGGCTTCCAGCGACTCCGGGAGCAGGACCGCGACCACCAGATCGAGCAGGTGGGTGCGTGGCTTCGCGCCCAGATGACGTGGCTGGACCCGGTCGAGGTCCAGGCCGGCCAGGCTCAGGCATCGGCGGCGGGTGCCGCGAGGGGGGCAGCATCATGACCACGGACGGCTCGGTATCGGGCGTAGCCGGCGGCTTCCGCTCGGCGGGAGCCAAGGGTTCCATCCGCATCTTCGACACCACGCTGCGCGATGGAGAGCAGGCGCCGGGTGCCTCGCTCACCATGGCCGAGAAGCTCGAGGTCGCGCGTCAGCTCGTCCGGCTGAACGTGGACGTCATCGAGGCCGGCTTCCCGGCCGCCTCGCCGGGTGACTGGGAGGCGGTCCATCGCATCGCCCAGGAGACGCGAGGGGTGGCCGTGGCCGGTCTCGCGCGCTGCAAGGACGGCGATCCGCAGCGAGCCGTGGAGGCGCTGCGTGTCGCGGAGCGGCCGCATCTCCATGTGTTCATCTCCACCTCGGAGATCCACCTCCAGCACCAGATCCGGATGAGCCGCGAGGACGCCCTCGCGGAGGCCGTGAAGTGGGTGCGCTACGGCCGCCAGGAGCTGGGCCGCGACGCGGAGCTGGAGTTCAGCGCCATGGACGCCACCCGCAGCGACCCGGATTACCTGATGCAGGTCGTGGAGGCGGTCGTGGAGGCGGGCGCCACCACGGTCAACCTGCCGGACACGGTGGGCTACGCGATGCCCACGGAGTTCGGGCCGCTCATCCGGCGTGCCGTGGACCTGGTCGGTCGGGACGCGGTCATCAGCGTCCACTGCCATGATGACCTCGGCTTCGCGGTCGCCAACACCATCACCGCCATCCAGAACGGTGCGCGGCAGGTGGAGGTGACCATCAACGGCATCGGCGAGCGGGCCGGCAACGCGTCGCTGGAGGAGGTCGTGATGGCGCTCGCCACGCGCTCCGCCGCGATCGATGGGCACACCACGGGCGTGGTCACCGAGCAGATCGTGCCCACCAGCCGCCTGGTGAGCTACCTGACCGGGTTCACCGTCCAGCCCAACAAGGCCATCGTGGGCCGTAACGCGTTCGCGCATGAGTCGGGCATCCACCAGGACGGCGTGCTCAAGAACCCGCTCAACTTCGAGATCATGACCCCCCAGTCGGTGGGCCTCAACAGTAACCGGCTGACCATCGGCAAGCTGTCCGGGCGGCGTGGGCTCCAGGACAAGCTGAAGAGCATGGGCTTCGACCTCCAGGGTGAGGCCCTGGACGTGGTCTATCGGGCGGCCATCGCGCTCGCGGACCAGAAGAAGGAGGTCACGGATGCGGACCTGGTGGCCATCGTGGGTCAGCAGGCCTCGGGCAGCGTGTCGCTGCCGGACGCGCCCGTCGCCCTCGAGGGCTGGAGCGTCACGAGCAGCCACGGCGGTTCCTCGCAGGGCAACGTCGCGCTTCGGCTGTCCGGCGAGGCGCTGACCGCCGAAGGGACCGGCAATGGCCCCGTGGATGCGCTGTACGGCGCGGTCGACGCGGCCGTGGAGCCGACCCTCGGCTGGCATCCGCGACTCGTGGACTACGAGATCCGCGCGGTGTCGGGCGGCGAGGATGCCCAGGGCCAGGTGACCGTGCGGGCGCGTCGGTCGTCCGATGACGGCGCGAGCGAGTCGGTGACCGGCCACGGGCTCTCGACCAACATCATCGAGGCGTCGCTCGAGGCGTATGTCCACGCGCTCGAGAAGCTCCTCGCGGATGAGTCGGTGACCGCGGCCACACCCGCCTCCGCGACGCCGTGACCGACCGGTATCGGGTCGTCACGATCCCGGGGGACGGGATCGGTCCCGAGGTCGTGGCGGCTGCCTGCAACGTCCTCGACGTGCTCGGCGAGCGTGCCGGCTTCTCGTTCGAGTGGTCGCCCATCGTCATGGGTGGCGCGGCCATCGACGCGTACGGCATCCCGCTGCGCGACGAGGACCTGGCGCTCGCCGGGGCAGCGGACGCGGTGCTGCTCGGCGCGGTGGGTGGCCCGAAGTGGGATGTGCCCGGAGCTGCCGTGCGACCCGAGCAGGCGCTGCTGGCACTGCGCAAGGGTCTCGGGCTGTTCGCGAACCTGCGTCCCGTGGCCTCGGAGCCGGCGCTCATCGCGTCCTCGCCGCTCCGCCAGGACCTGGTGGCGGGCGTGGACCTGCTCATCGTGCGGGAGCTCACGGGCGGTCTGTACTTCGGGGAGCGACAGGAGTCGCATGACGGCCCGGATGGCCGCCAGGCATACGACACGCTGCTGTATACGGAGGCCGAGGTCGCCCGTGTGGCACGGCTGGCGTTCCAGCTGGCACGCGGACGTCGCAATCGGGTGACGAGCGTGGACAAGGCGAACGTGCTCGCCTCGTCGCGGCTGTGGCGGGCGGTGGTGAACGAGGTCGCAGCCGAGTTCCCCGATGTGGAGGTGGAGCATCGGCTCGTGGACTCCTGCGCCATGCAGCTCATCACCTCGCCGGGCATCTTCGACGTGGTGGTCACGGAGAACATGTTCGGGGACATCCTCTCGGACGAGGCATCGGTGCTCGCGGGGTCGCTGGGCATGCTGCCCTCGGCCTCGCTCGGTGAGCGACGCACGGCGCATGGCCCGTTGGGCGTCTATGAGCCCATCCATGGCTCGGCACCCGATATCGCGGGGCGGGGGGTCGCCAATCCGGCCGCCACGATCCTCTCGGGCGCGATGATGCTTCGCTGGTCGTTCGGGCGGCACGCGGAGGCAGAGACGCTGGAGGCGGCGGTCCGGCAGACGCTTGCCGACGGGCTCCGGACGGGCGACCTCATGGGCGCCGGCGACGAGGGTCTCACGCGCGTGGGCACGGACGGCTTCCGGGACGCGGTCCTCGAGCGGATCGGCACGGTGTCGACGGCATGACGCTGGCGGGACGCTACGACGACGCCACGGACGCGCCGGTCGCGATCTACGACACGACGCTCCGGGACGGCACCCAGGGCGAGAACATCACCCTCTCGCTGGCCGACAAGATCCGTATCGCGCGGATGCTGGACGAGTACGGCATGCCCTACATCGAGGGCGGTTGGCCGGGCAGCAACCCCAAGGACATCGAGTTCTTCGCGGCCGCGCGGTCGATGTCCTGGCGGACCGCGAAGCTGGCTGCCTTCGGATCGACCCGTCATCGGGCGAATCGACCGGAGGCTGACCCGAACCTGCGGGAGCTGGTGGCCGCCGAGACCCCCGTGGTCACCATCTTCGGCAAGAGCTGGCTGCTCCACGTGATCGAGGTCCTGGGCGCCACGCCGACCGAGAACCTGGACATGATCGCGGAGTCCGTGGCGTTCGTGGCGGATCGTGGACGCGAGGCGGTGTATGACGCGGAGCACTTCTTCGACGGCTATCGCGATGATCCCGCGTACGCCATCTCCACGTTGCGTGCCGCGCGTCAGGCGGGTGCCCGATCGCTGGTCCTGTGCGACACCAACGGAGGGACGCTGCCGGACCAGCTGACCCGCATCATCGGCGAGGTGCGAGCGTCGCTGGAGGCGGACGCGGATGCTCCCGCGGTCATCTGGGGGATCCACGCCCACAACGACGCCGAGCTGGCGGTCGCCAACTCGCTCGCGGCGGTGGCGACAGGCATCCGGCATGTCCAGGGCTGTATCAACGGCTATGGCGAGCGGTGTGGCAACGCCAACCTCGTGAGCATCATCCCCACGCTCGCGCTCAAGACCGGCCACCGGCTCGTGCCCGAGGGTGGCGGGGACCTCCGCCAGCTGACGACCTTGTCACGGAGCATCGACGAGATCGCCAACCAGGTCCCGGACGACTACCAGCCGTACGTCGGCCGCTCGGCGTTCGCGCACAAGGGGGGTGTCCATGGCGCGGCCGTGGCCAAGGTGGAGCGAAGCTACCAGCACATCGACCCGGCCCTGGTCGGCAACGCGGGGCGGCTCGTGGTCTCGGAGCTGGGCGGGAAGGCGAACACGCGCATCCGCGCCGAGCAGCTGGGGCATCAGCTGGAGGGCGTCGTGGATCCGCAGGCCCTGTCGCGACTCATCAAGCAGCTGGAGGCGGACGGCATGGCGTTCGAGGGCGCGGAGGCGTCGTTCGAGCTGCTCATCCGGCGCCACGCCCCTGGGTATGAGGCACCCTTCCGGATCGTCGACTACACGGCGCTGGTGGAGCAGCGTGAGGGCCGCGAGCAGCTCGCCGAGGCGACCGTCAAGGTGGCCGTGGATGGCGAAGTGCTGCACACGGCCGCAGACGGCAACGGCCCCGTCAATGCGCTCGACATCGCACTGCGCAAGGCGCTCGGCGCGTTCTACGCGGAGCTGGACGCGGTGCGTCTCGTGGACTACAAGGTGCGCATCCTCGACGGTTCCGCGGCGACCGCCGCCCGGACACGGGTGATCATCACGTCGTCGGCTGGGAGCCTCGAGTGGTCGACCGTGGGCTCCGCGACGGACATCATCGCGGCGTCCGCCCAGGCGCTCGCGGACTCGCTCGAGTACGCCATCTGGAAGACCGGCGCGTCCCTGCGACGGCGCGACGAACGGGGCCTCGAGACCGCGTCGTTGGTGCCTGGCCCCGCCTGATCGGTGTGGGTCCCACTCGGCGGACCCCATCTGATGCGGTCAGGCGGGAGTGATGTCACCGAGGCGCCAGCTGCGGTCGAAGTACGGCTGGAGCGGGCCATAGAAGCGGAAGTACGAGAACCAGTGCTGGCCGGGGATCGTCTGGACCCAGTTCGATTCCTTGCCGGCCGGTGCCGTCGGGCCGAAGGAGAGATCGACCGAGCCGTCGCCATTGGGCTGGAGGTCGGGGTCGCGGGAACCGCGGTCGCCTCGTTGCTGGTCGTTGTCGATCAGGCAGCGCGTCTCGACCGAGTAGACGGTCGCGGACCAGAACAGCTTGGCGGGCACGTCCGCGGGAACGTGCAGGGTGTAGTCGCGACCACCGTCGAGCCAGTCGCCGTTCGCATCCGTATAGGCCCCGAGATACGCCTGCCCCATCCCTGGGGTCTGGCTCTTCATCGCGGCCGAGAAGCTGACGGCCTCGTAGAACCACGAGGCACGTTCCAGCAGCTGGTCGTAGGACGGTCCGCGCTGACTGGAGTCGTCGAGCACGATCGCGAGGTCCCACTGGCGGTCGGGCCAATGACGGGAACCCTCGAAGCGCTTCGCGAACGTGTTGGCCTGCGCCATCAGCTCTCCCGCGGCGGCGGCCTCGGTGAGGATCGCGGTCAGGCGGGGATCGGGAGCGAAGGGCTTGCCCGGTTCGATGCCCAGCTGGCGGAGCATGGCCAGGTAGAAGCGATCCCGTTCGTCGACGATCTCGCTCTGGTAGATGCCGTGCAGCCTGACCCAGTACTCGAGCCCGCGAGGCTGGTCGCCAGACCACGGGCGTCCGTCAGGTGACACGATCCGCGTCCTCGGAGCGTCTCGCTGGTCGTACGGATGGATCCGGACAGCCTCCACGAGCGACTGGGAACGAGCCTGGTCGGGGTCGAGGGTGCGGAAGCCGAACATGATGTTCATGCCCGTCGAGCGCAACACGTTGTAGCCGTCGCTCTCGGGCGGCTCCTGACCCGGCGGCACGATGAGATGCTTGCCGCCCTTGCCCTGGTCGGGGCCCATCTCGCCCAGGACACCGATCTCACGCTGCCAGAAGTCACTGACGCCGCCCGCGGTCGGGCCGGCGGGCAGCTCGATCACGAGCGGTCCCGTCTCGGCCAGGTCGATGAAGTTGATGATGTATGGGGTCGTGGCATTCGCGGTGATCAGGCCCAGCCGATCCCGGTAGGTGACGTAGTGGACGAGGTCGAAGTTGGTGGCGCCGAAGACCTCCCGGTGCACCTTCTGCCACTGTGCATACGAGACGAGCGGCAATGCCCACAGGTACGCCTGCGTGGCCATCTGGTAGTCGAGCTCGTCGAAGACGAGCCCGAGGTCCTCGCGCCGAGGCAGCTCCCCGTCCATCGCCACTGCCGCGAGTCGACCGGAACGCCCGGGGTCCGGCATCGCTCCCTCCTTCGTATGCGCGCCGTCTGACTGGCGGCGCGCCAGGCCCATACGCTACCCCTTCGCGCGCGAACCGCACGGCGCGGGTCCAGGTCGATGCGACGTGCGCGACGTCGCGATGCTCGCCTGCCTGGCTCCGCCCGGTCGCCGTCGGCCACGAGGCGCGAGGCCGGCCCCGTTCAGGCGATACCGAGCCGCTCCAGGAAGTCGGGGACGGCCGGGTCGAGGTGCGTCAGCCCCTTCACCCGGCCGAACGCGCGATCGGCACTCACGAGCGCGTCCGCCGAGAGCGTGATGACCGCAGCAGCGAGGACCGCATCGAACGAACCGATGCCTGATGTCTGTTCGAAGATGCGCAGTCCGAGCGTCAGGCTGGCCGCGTCGACCGTCAAGAGCGGGCCCAGTGCGCCGATGAGGTCCTGCGCCTCGCCGACCGCCACCGCCCGGCTGATCCGGCGCGACCGCACGTGCGTGAACTCCTGGATCACCTCCGGTGTCGTCGTCGCCTCGATGGCCTTGTTCGTCACAGCCTCCATCAGGGCTCGACACGGCGCCCGGAGTGGGTGG
Source organism: uncultured Anaerolineaceae bacterium (assembly GCA_964650135.1). GTDB lineage: Bacteria > Chloroflexota > Limnocylindria > Limnocylindrales > CSP1-4 > JAFMJV01. Next base: position 10,878 of record CAZYTQ010000046.1, read on the forward strand.
GTGCCACCCTTGGCATAGGCCAGGATCGTGGTGTCGAGGACGATCATCCGTGACGGCCGCGGAGCGCGTCCAGCTCGGCCAGGAGATCCTCGACGTCCGGGACCTCCATCTCGGGCCCGTCGAGGAAGCGCTGCCCGGCTCTCCGTCGTCGGACGTCATCGAGCGAGCGCAGATCCCGATCGATCGCATCGCGGACCACGGTGGATACGGAGACGCGCCGCCGCTTCGCAACGCCTTCCAGGCGTCGATATCGATCCTCGTCCAGGAGCACCTGGAGTCGTCGCGTCAACATGCTCATACACTAGCATGTGACTGTCAGGCATCCCGCGGGTCCCATCGGTCGGCGACGATGAGAGACACCCGGGTGACGAGAGACCCGGATGATGACGAGACACCCGCCTCGGCCGGGTGTGGCCAGTCGCTCCGGGCGCGTGCCTGTCGGTCACGAGATCGGCATCATCGACGCCCGACCGTGGGCCATCGGCGGGCCACGCGTCCAGGCTGTCCCGGATCGGTGCCGTTCGACCGTGGTGGGCACGCAGGCGGAACTCTATTGTTGCCGATCCGATCATGGATGGTGCCGTGGATGGGGGTGACCTACCGGAGCGCCGAGATCGGGTGGCAGAGAGGTGCTGTGGCTCGTGCGGATCCACCGATCTCGTGACTGGCAGACACGCCACCTGCGAGCCCGACGCGCTCCACGATGCGACACGCGCCCACGATGCGACACGCGGCGACGGCCATACGCGCGATGATGCGCAGCGACCGTGCTCAGGCCGCTCCGGCACCCGCCGCCCGCTACGCTTCCGTTCGGCACCCGCCGCCCGCTACGCTTGGTCGATGCACGACGAGATCCTCAAGGCGGCGCTCCTGGCGCGCGTGTACGAGGTCGCCCGCGAGACGCCGCTCGAGCACGCGCCGGTGCTCAGCGAGCGCATCGGCAACCGCGTCTGGCTGAAGCGCGAGGACGAGCAGCCCGTGTTCAGCTTCAAGGTCCGGGGCGCCCATAACCGCATGGCGGGCCTCAGCCCGGACGAGCTGGCGGGCGGCGTGGTGGCGTCGAGCGCCGGCAACCATGCCCAGGGCGTCGCGCTGTCCGCCGACCGGCTCGGCTGCCGGGCGGTCATCGTGATGCCCCGGACGACGCCGGACATCAAGGTCGCGGCCGTCCGCTCGTGGGGCGCCGAGGTCGTCCTCCACGGCGACACCTACGACGCCGCCTACCAGCGGGCACGCGAGCTGGAGGCCGAGCAGAGCCTCACATTCATCCACCCCTATGACGACCCGGCGGTCATCGCGGGGCAGGGGACCATCGGCATCGAGATCCTGCGCCAGATGCGCGAGCCCATCCATGCGGTCTATGTGCCGGTGGGCGGCGGCGGCCTCATCAGCGGCATCGGTGCTGTCATCAAGGAGCTGCGTCCCGAGGTCCGGATCATCGGTGTCGAGCCCGAGGACGCCGACTCCATGACGCGCTCACTCCGGTCGGGTGCGCCCGTGACACTCGACCGGGTGGGTCGGTTCGCCGATGGTGTCGCCGTGAAGCGGGTCGGTGACACCACCTTCGCCATCGCGCGGGCGGTGGTCGATGACATGGTCGTGGTGAGCAACGACGAGATCTGCGCCGCCATCAAGGACGTGTTCGAGGACCGACGCTGCATCCTGGAGCCGGCCGGAGCCCTGGCATATGCTGGTCTGAAGCGCCACGCGGCCGAGCAGGGCATGCGCGGCCGTGATCTGGTGGCGATCGCGTCCGGCGCCAACCTCAACTTCGACAGCCTGCGGCACGTGTCGGAGCGGGCGGAGATCGGCGAACAGCGCGAGGCCATCCTGGCGGTCACGATCCCGGAGCGACCGGGCAGCTTCCTTGAGTTCTGCACGTTGCTCGGGGCACGCAGCGTCACCGAGTTCAACTACCGCTACGAGAGCCCTGTCGAGGCACACGTGTTCGTGGGCCTCCGGATCGCCAGCCGTGAGGAGTCGCAGCATCTCATCGGCTCGCTGCGCGAGCACGGCCACGAGGTCGTCGATCTCACCGATGACGAGCTGGCCAAGCTGCACATCCGGCACATGGTCGGTGGCCGTGCCCCGGGCGCCGAGCATGAACGGCTGTTCCAGGTCGTGTTCCCGGAGCGATCCGGGGCGCTGCTGGACTTCCTCAAGGGCATGAGCGCGGGCTGGAACATCAGCCTGTTCCACTACCGCAACCACGGCTCCGATGAGGGTCGGGTGCTGCTGGGGGTCCAGGTGCCCGACGCCGAGCTGGGCTCGCTGCGGCGACTCCTCGATGACCTGGGCTACGAGTCCAGCGAGGCGACCGACAACGACGCCTGCCGCCTGTTCCTCCGGTAGACCAGGTCGTGTTGGGCTAGCGCACCTGCCAGAGGCTCCACGTCCCGTCAGGGAGCGGCGCGACGATCCATTCGTCGGCCTGGTGGGTCGCGATCTGGCCGTGCGTCACCTCGATGAGCCAGGCCCGCGAGACGTCGGCATCACCGAAGTCCATGGGCGCGATGGTCATCCACAGGCAGAGCGCCTCGCGATCCTCGGTCGTGGCACCGAGCCGTGTGTCGTCGGTGTCAGGGCCGCCGACGAAGGGCTCGAAGCCGCCCCACATCGCCTGCGTCTGTGGCGACAGGCGGGCCCATGCCTCCATGTGCCTCCCCGCGAGGACGTCGTCGTAGTAGGCCCGCAGGGCCGACCGCGCCTCCCTGCGGTCGCGAGGACCGGGCGAGGAGCGCGGGGCGATGTCCAGGGCACAGCTCGGCGGGACCGATGGCGACGGCACGACACCCGCCGGCATGTCGCCCGAGAGCACGAGCCCCCTGGCCGCTTCGAGCGTCTCGACCGCATAGACCGACGGCGGGGTATGGAGGTCCGGGAACATCAAGGTGACCCGGTCGTCGGGCCCGATCCGCCAGACGACGGTGTCGTCCGTGGTCGGTGACGACGGGTCGCTCGTCGTGACGAGATAGGGCTCGCCCACGCCACCGGTCAGCACCGGGTCGCACGCCGGCTGCGCATAGGACAGCATGTCGTCCACGCCCAAGGGTCCACCGACCAGGACCTCGTCGATCGACCAGACCGCGAACGGCCCTCCGTCATCGTCGGAGCCGAAGACGCCCTCGAAGCCGCCGATCCACGCCGCGCCGACGGGTGCCACCAGGAGGTGGTCCGGTGGTGGCGGACACGATGCCTCGGGGACGGGTGGCCCCGATGGCACCGGCGACGCGGCCATGGCCCCTGCCATGGCGCCCAGCGCGAGCGTCAGCGAGAGCCGGCCCAGGAGAGACGCACGCATCGGTCCACCTCCGGATGTGCGGCGGGCCTGTGGGTCCCGCCGCCGCTTGTCGCGGACGCATCATCGGCCCCGTCGATCGCGACGTCCACCACCACCTGGATCGTGTGGAGCCGGGTGGTCGATCGATGCGCGTGGTCGGGTCGCTCGGATACCGGCGCGCCGGGTAGGCTTGCGGGATGACGCGTCCGGACCCCCAGGCTGCCCCGCTCCGCATCGCGTTCCCGGGCGAGCAGGGATCGTTCGCGGAGGACGCCGCCATCGGCTACTTCGGCACGGACGTGCCGATCGACCGGCTTGCCGGGTTCGCGGATGTCGTGGAAGCCGCGGCGGCGGGTCGGCTGGACCGCGGCGTGGTGCCGATCGAGAACGTGGTCTTCGGGACCGTCCAGCAGGTCCAGGACCTGCTCGCCGCATCGGACGTCACGATCGTGGGCGAGGTCATCGTGCCCGTCCGGCTGTGTCTGGCGGCCCTGCCGGGCCAGCGCATCGAGGACATCGAGCGGGTCTACTCGCACGTCCAGGCGCTCGGCCAGGCGGAGGCGTTCCTGCGTACCCGGCCGTGGAGCCTGCTCGCGGCGACCAATACCGCAGGCTCCGGGAAGATGCTCGTCGACCGGCGGGAGCGAGGGTCGGCGGCCGTGCTGTCGCCCCGGGCCGCCGCCCTGTTCGGGCTCGAGGTCCTCGCGTCGGACATCCAGAGCGAGCCTCGCAACCGGACGCGCTTCCTGGTCATCGCGCCACCTGGCACCCAGGTGTCACCCGCTCCGGACGTGCCGATGCACTCAACGCTCGTCGTGGCGGTCCGCAACGAGCCGGGCACCCTGCTGCGCGTGCTCGAGGTGCTCGGCGCGCATGGGTTGAACATGAGCAAGCTGGAGTCGCGCCCCAGCCGCGAGCGCGACTGGGAGTACGTCTTCTGGATGGACATCGACGCGGACCTTGATACGCCGGAGCACGCATCGGCGCTCGCGGAGCTGCGCGACGCCGCGGTCGACGTGCGGGTGATGGGCTGTTACGCGCGTGCGCCCGAACCGCTGTGAGCGACCAGTGCCCCACGGCCGCCCCGGCCACCACGGTCCTCGGCCCCGAGGACATCGAGTACACGGACCTCATGGCGCTCGCCTGGGACCCGCTGCGCGGCGATACCTCGGGCTGGCCCGACCGGGCGCTGTACCGGAGCCTCATCGAGGAGATGGGTCAGCCGGTGCTCGATGTCGTGCTTCCTGCACACGCGGCCGAAGATGTGCTC
>CAZYTQ010000046.1:15437-21198 GCA_964650135.1 uncultured Anaerolineaceae bacterium
CGGGACCGGTCGGTTGCTGCTGGACTACCTCGCGCAGGGCATCGACATCGATGGCCTGGAGATCTCACCGGACATGGTCGCCCTGCTGCACGCACGAGCACGGGACCTGGGGCTCGACACGGCCGCCCGGGTGGTCACCGGTGGCATGGAGGCGGCGGAGCTGCCGCGACGATATCGGCTCGTGCTGGTCCCATCGAGCTCCTTCCAGCTGCTCACGGACCCCGCCGTGGCGGCAGCCGCCATGGCCCGCTTCCACGCGCTGCTGCTGTCGGAGGGCTGCCTGGTCATGAGCTGGATCGATCTGGCGGCCGATCACCCGGGTGGTGCCGATGATGTGTCGGAGGACGTCGCCACCCTGCCCGACGGATCGGTGGTCGAGCGGCGGCTGCGCGCCTCGTATGACCCGGTCGCGGGCCTGGAGTCCACGGACGACCACTATCGGCTGCTGCGGCAGGGCGTCCTCGTGCGCGAGCAGCGCATCGTCCGCTCGCCCGCGGTCCGCCAGTACACATGGCCGGCGATCCACGAGGTCCACGCAGCAGGCGGCTTCGTGGTGACGGAGCTGCTGTCCGGTTTCGAGCGTGTCCCGGCGCGGCCCGGCGACCGGGTCGTCACGAGCATCGCTCGTCCGCTGCCGTGAGCATCGCCGACCGACGACTCGTGGGTGCCCGGGTCGTGCTCCGAGCGCCGGTGGACGCCGATGTCGCGGCCCTGACGGCGATCTCGGAGGAGCCGACGGTGGCCCGCTGGTGGCCACCGGAGGGCGCCGATTCGCTGCGCCAGCAGCTCCTGGCCCCCGATGCGGACACCGAGCCCTGGGTCATCGAGCTCGAGGGGGTGGTCGTGGGCTACATCCAGGCGTGGGAGGAGCCGGACCCCGAGTTCCGTCACGCGGGCATCGACCTGTTCCTGGCCACGTCGGCCCAGGGGCACGGCCTGGGGCCCGACGCCATCCGGACGCTGGCCCGTCACCTGTTCCACGAGCGTGGCCATCACCGGCTGACCATCGACCCGGCGGCCGAGAACGAGCGGGCGATCCGCGCCTATGCCCGTCTGGGATTCCGGGCGGTCGGCCGACTCCGTGCCTACCAGCGACTGCCGGATGGGACCTGGATCGATGGGTTGCTCATGGAACTGCTCGTGGACGACCTGATCGCGTGATCCGGGATCGCGACGCGCTGGTCTGGGACGTCCTGCGTGCCCTGGACATCGAGGACATGCCGGTGCTGCCGCTGGGAGCCGGGCTCGCCAGCGAGGCGTGGCGGGTGGGCGACGACGATCGGTGGCTGGCACTGCGGATCGCCCGGCAGGGCGGTGGCGGCGTGAGCTTCCCGGTGGAGCACGCCCTCGCGTCGCTGCTGATCGCGCGGGGTGCATCCGTCCCGCGGCCCGTGCGGGGCAGCTGGGAGGTGGGCGGCTGGACTGGCCGCGCATTCTCGCTCATGACAGGTCTGGACGGATCCCCGGCGAGACCCGCCGACGAGGCGGTCGTGGTGCCGGCCCTGGCCGACTTCCTGGCGATCGAGCAGGCGATCGCGCTCGATGGCTTCGGCCCGCTGGAGCTGGTCGAGGGCCGGCTACGGGGCGTCGCCGCCTCCGCGGTCGAAGGCATCCGGGTGTGGGCCGACCGGCCCGCGTGGCCGGTCGATGGTGGGTCGCTCGCGGAGCATCCCGCACTGGGAGCACAGCCTGACCTGCGGGCCGCGATGGAGCCGCTGGCGCCCCGCGTGCTGGACGCGCTCGTCGGACGGCCGGTGGTGCTGGTCCACGCCGACCTGCACGAGGAGAACCTGCTGGTGGATGGGTCGACGGTGCACGTCATCGACCTTGGCGAGACGTTCCTGGGGCCCGCGGCGTGGGACCTCGCTGCCGTCGGCTACTTCCTGGGCTGGCCGGTCGCCGACCGGGTGACCGATGCGCTGCTGGCACGTCCGGGCGCAGGTTCGGGGATCCGGCGCGAGGACATCGACCTGGTCGCGCTGGCCGTGGGTTCCTATCGCTGGGCGCTCGATCGAGCGCTCGGTATGGACGAGGACGTACACGACGCGAGGTTCCTGCGCCAGACGCTGATGCGGCTGGGCGGACGTTGACGGCACGGATACCACCTGCTGGCACTCGCTGGCCGCATCCCGGTCGTGACACCCCGGCGCGTTCCTCGATCGCATGGGGCCACGACAGGCCCTGCTTCAGGGGAGGGTGACCCAGCCCTCGATGATGGGCACCACGCCACCGGTGACCCGCACCTCGCCCGGTGCACCGTCTGGTCCGAAGTCCACGGCGGCCTCCAGGCGTGATGGTCGACCGACCTCCGTGCCCTGCTCGATGACCACCCGGTGGGTGGCACCACGCGTCGGTCCCAGCATCCCCAGGTACACGCAGATCGGGCCTGCCGCGGCACCCGTCGCGGGGTCCGCGTCGATGCGCAGCGAGCCCGCGTCGAACAGCCGGACGGTGACGTCTGCGTCCGGGATCGCGCCGCTGCCGTCGGGCGCCACGAGCGCCGCGCTGTCGCACCCCAGGGAGTTGCAGATCTCCGCCACGTAGCTTCGCCGCTCGTGGTCGACATCCATGAGCGTGGCCCGGTCGACGAACGGCACGATGAGATGTGGCAGCCCTGTCGAGACGACCATCGGACGCGCCTTGCGCTTCCGGCCGGCGCTCCGCCAGCCGATCTCCGTCGGCGGGACTTCGAGTGCCTCGCACAGCTCGTCCAGGCCGTCCTCGTCCAGCCGCTCGCCGATCTCCACGTCGCGCAGCACCATCGTGGCGCCACCTGGGCGTCCATCGGCGGTCTCCACGCGCAGCTCGATCGGCCCGGCGGCGAGCTCCAGGGTGACGGACGTGGACCCATCGTGGCCCACGCCGTCGGGGCCCGATGGCAGATGTCCCTCCGCAGCGAGCAGCCACGCGGTCCCGAGCGCGGGATGACCCGCGAACGGCAGCTCCATGCCTGGCGTGAAGATGCGCACGCGCGCCGCGGCACCGGCTCGCGTCCCGGCCGCGGTCGGCGGCACCAGGAACGCCGTCTCGGACAGGTTCATCTCACGCGCGAGCGCCTGCATCTCGTCGTCCGACAGCCCGGCGGCGTCCGGGAACACGGCGAGCGGGTTGCCACACAGCGGTGTCTCGGTGAAGACATCGACCTGGTGGAAGCGAAAGCGTCGGGTCACGCGCGGAGTGTACGTCCCGGGCATCATGACCTGACATGTCCATGCACCGAGAGATCCACATCCGGGACGGTGTCCTCGTGAGGCCCGATGGCCGCGCACTGACCGACCTGCGTGTGGTGGACGGGACCGTGCGGGAGCTGGTCCCGGCCGGGACACTGGCGGACGGCGGGGCCCGCTCCCATGCGGCGGGCGTCGACGTGGACATCATCGACGCGACCGGCCTGCTCATCCTGCCGGGGGTGATCGACGGCCACGTCCATCTTCGCGATCCCGGTGATGGCCTCGCGGAGGACATCGGCTCGGGCACGGCCGCAGCCGTCTCGGGTGGTGTCACGACCGTCCTCGACATGCCCAACACGGATCCGCCGACCGATGATTCCGCGCGCGTGACCGACAAGCTCCGGCACGCCGATGCGGTCGCCCGGTGTGACCTGGGCGTGCTGGGCCTGGTCACCGACGGGTCCATCGACCACATCGAGGCGATGGCAGAGGCCGGCGCGGTCGGGTTCAAGGCCTTCCTCGGGCCCACGACCGGTGGCATGGCACCGCCCAGCGAGACCGGCCTGCACGCCGCGATGGCCATCATCGCGGGGCTCGAGATGCGGCTCGCGGTCCATGCGGAGGATGCCCAGCTCGTGGACGCTGCCACGGCCGCGGTGCGCGCATCCGGCCGGACGGACCCGCTCGTGCACCCCGATCGTCGCCCGGTCGCGGCGGAAGTGGCGGCCATCGAGCGGGTCGGCGCGGTCGCGGTCGACACCGGGTGCCCGGTCCACATCGTGCATCTCTCATCGGCAGACGGGGTGGCCGCCATCGAACGTTGGCGCGCGCGTGGTGCCGATATCACCTGCGAGGTGAGCGCCAACCATGTGCTGCTCGGTGCCGAGGACATGGCCACGATCGGCAGTCGGATGCAGATGAACCCACCGGTGCGGCGCCGGTCGGAAGGCCATGCGAGGGCACTCCTGGAGGGACTCGCGGATGGCCGCGTCACGATGATCGCGTCGGACCATGCACCGCATCCAGCGACCCACAAGCCCGACGATCCGTGGCTGGCACACTCGGGCGCCGTGGGCGTGGAGACGAGCCTGCGGCTGGCGCTCGACCGCCTCGTCCGCGCCGGTCATCTGACCCTGGAGCGGCTGGTGGCGGTGACCTCGGCCGGCCCCGCTCGGGTGTGGGGGCTCGGAGCGACGAAGGGCGCCATCACCCCCGGCATGGACGCTGACGTGGTGCTGGTCGACCTCGAGCACCCGTGGACGATCACCGAGCAGGCGCTCCATGGACGGTCACGCCTGACGCCCTTCCGCGGCTGGTCGGGTCAGGGTGCGCCGGTGCTCACGATGCTCCGCGGTCAGGTCGTGGTGCGCGACGGCGAGCCGGTGGGCGAGCCCGTCGGCCGCGGCATCGGGTCGGGGCGCCGAGGACGGCAGTGACTGCCGCGGCATCGGGTCGCGGGCCGCTCAGATGCCCGCCTCCGCGGGTGTCAGCACCCCGCGCGCCGCGAGCTCCCGGAACCGCGTGATGGTGTCCCGTGCGCCCTCCGCGAAGGGAGTCACCGGGACGGGGCCCAGGCGCTCGAGGCCGGTCGTGTCGATATCGTCGGGGAAGGGGAGCGGCTGCTCCTCGAACGTGATCCGGCCACGTGCCTCGGGCACCTCCGCCTCGATGGCCGCGACCACGTCCCGCATGTGGACCCCGCTGCCGCCGAGGTTGGCCACCAGCGCACCCTGGTATCCCGACCGGCTCGCCACGATGAACGTCCGGGCGGCGTCCCGGGCGTACTGGTAGAGCGTGCTGCCACCGAACGTGATGCGGTAGTCGAGACCCAGGACCGCCGCCGCCATCGCCTTGGTGGGCGTGCTGGTCATGCCCTGGTCACGGCCCACGCCATAGACGGTCATCGGCCGCAGGCCCACGCTCGGCACACCGTTCTCGTGCCAGTACACGGACGCGGTGCCCTCGTTGGCGAGCTTGGTCACGCCGTAGAGCGTGCCCGGATGGGCGGTCGCGTCCGCGGCCAGGCGCTGGGTGCCGGGGTCCGCGTCGGCCATGTCGAACATGCCCACCGACCCGGCGTACACGACCGGCGCCATGCGCTCGAGACGCGCCCGGACCGCTTCGAAGACGGCGACCGTCCCGACGACGTTCACCCGCGCACCCATGATCGGGTCGGCACGCACGAGGGGGATCTGGAGCGCCGCGAGATGGACCACGTGGTCGATGGCGTGCTCGTCCATGGTCGCGCCGAGCGACTCGACGTCCGTCACGTCCCCGGCCACGAACGTGACGCGTGCCAGCTCCTCGGCAGAGAGCAGGAGTCGCAGCCGTCGCGGGTCGGTGGAGCGATCGAAGGCGACCACGGGCGTCCCCTCGGCCACCAGCTCGCGCACCGCCCATGCGCCGATGCAGCCCATCGCTCCCGTGACCAGGAACCGTCCGTCCGAGCTCATGCGTCGAGTGCCTCCTGCCAGTAGCTGCCGTCCGGGTATCGATACCGGTCCGTCGACGCGGGGAGCAGCTCCGCGTAGCCGGGTCGCTCGGGCATCCGGTAGCGCGCCCGGCTGACACGTGCTGGCTCCACGAAGTGC
>CAZYTQ010000046.1:21208-23541 GCA_964650135.1 uncultured Anaerolineaceae bacterium
GTGGTCGACCCATTCCACCATGCGTCCCTCGAACGTGCCACTCACGCACGCCATGTCGATGGCAGCCAGATGCACCACCAGCTCGCACAGGCCCACGCCCCCGGCATGGGGCACCACGGGCACGCCGAAGCGGTCGGCGAGCAGCTGCACCGCGAGCACCTCGTTGACGCTGGCCAGCCGGCAGGCATCGATCTGGGCGTATCGGATCGCGTCGGCCTGGAACAGCTGCTTGAACACGACCCGGTTCTGGACGTGCTCTCCCGTGGCGACCCCGACCGGCGCCACGCCACGCGCGATCGCGGCGTGGCCCAGGATGTCGTCGGGGCTCGTGGGCTCCTCGATCCACATCGGGCGGACCTCGGCGAGCGCGTTCACCCACTCGATGGCCTCCGGGACGCTCCACACCTGGTTGGCATCGATCATCAGGTGGCGGTCGGGGCCGATCACCTCCCGCGCGATGCGTGTCCGTCGGAGGTCATCCGCGAGGTCACGCCCGACCTTGAGCTTGACATGGTCGAAGCCGTCCGCGATCGCCTCCTGGCACAGCCGCCGGACCTTCTCGTCGTCGTAGCCCAGCCAGCCCGCCGAGGTGGTGTACGCGGGGTAGCCGTCACGCTGGAGCGTCTCGACGCGTGCCGCGCGTCCGGGTGCCTGCTGTCGGAGGGACGTCAGCGCCTGCGCCGGTGTCAGGGCATCGGTGAGATAGCGGAAGTCGACCAGGTCCACCAGCTGCTCCGGTGACATCCCGGCGACCAGCCGCCACACGGGCATACCCGCGACCTTCGCCGCGAGATCCCAGGCGGCGTTCAGCACCGCGGACGTGGCGAGATGGACGACGCCCTTCTCGGGGCCCAGCCAACGCAGCTGGCTGATGCCCGTCAGCCGCCGCGACAGGGCTCCGAGGTCATCGACATCCAGCGTCAGGCCCTCGATGTGGGACGCCAGGGCACGGATCGCTGCCACGCAGATCTCGGTGCCTGCACCGATGGTGAAGGTGAAGCCATGGCCCGTGAGCGACGGGTCCGTGGCGTGGAGCATCACGTAGGCCACGGAGTAGTCCGGATCGGGGTTCATGGCATCCGAGCCGTCGAGGCTGAGGGACGTCGGGAAACGGATGTCGAGCGCCTCGACCCGGGTGATGGTCAGGTGGTGCATGTCAGGCGGTGACCTCGGTGAGACGTTCGATCCCCGGGATACGGTCGAGGTCCCGCTCGAACGAGACGACGACCGGCGGCCCCACGAGGAGCCCTTTGGCGACCAGCCAAGCGTCCACGAAGTCGAGTGCGGGATGCTGTACCCGGAGCTCCAGCGCTCGTCGGATGATCGTTCGATCCGTCACGACGAGGCCGTCAGCCTCGATGAGTCCCAGGAGCACCGGTGCGACCGATGCACCCGATCGACCGAGCGCGGATCTGGCGGCCCACAGCGTCTCCGCCACCACGAGCGGCTCGACGATCAACCGAAGCTCACCGATGTCCACCCGCCGCATGATCGCCATGGCGGCGGCATGGAAGGGGTGGCTCGCACCCACGAGGTAGGCGAGCACGAGGTTCGTGTCCGCGTACGCGGTCGGCGTGACATCACGTGGGCGTCCCATCCGTGTCAGCCGGATACGCGTGGACGTGCGGGCCGGGCCCCGATCGTGGCATCCGCCAACCATCGCTCGTAGCGCTGGCCCACTTCGTGCTCGACCGCGTCCCGGAGCTGCTCCGGGCTGAGGGCCGGATCGGGCGCGGTATCCGCTGCGATGCCCGCGAACTCCATGACGCTGCGTCGGCGGCGGTGATGGACGACCGTCTCGCCGTCACGCTGCTGGAACACCAGCTCATCTCCAGGGACGGCACCGAGCGCATCCCGCACGACCTTGGGCACGGTGATCTGGCCTTGCCGCGTGATGCGTGCCGCGACCCCTTCGCCGTAGGGCGGTGTCGTCTCGCTCATGCCAGTAGCATACGTCGTCCAGTATCGACCGGTCGATACTGGCAGCGACAGACGTACGCATCCAGCCGTCGGTGATGGCGACGTCGGTGCCGGCACGACCGCTGCTCGTCCTCCGCCCCGCCGGCCTCCGCCCTGGGGCCTCCGCCCCGTGGCCCCTCGCCGTGGCGGCCTCCGCCCTGGGGCCCCTCGCCGTGGCGGCCTCCCGCCGTGGCTGGCTCCCGCCCTGCCGGCCTCCCGCCCTCGGGCGCCTCGCCGTGGCGGCGGCCCCCCATGGCGGGGATACCCTGCCGATCGGTCCGACCGGTCGACCACGAGCCGCTCGGTCCGAGGCCCGTCACCCATGCCCACGCTCGGGGGGATCGCCGATCGCCCCGCCGGTGGGACCGATCGGC
>CAZYTQ010000047.1:0-23240 GCA_964650135.1 uncultured Anaerolineaceae bacterium
CGCGCATGGCGCTGACCGCGACCGCCACGGTCGCGACCCGCGATGAGATCGCCGAGCGGCTTCGATTGACGGACGCCCGGCGGTTCGTGGCCTCCTTCGACCGACCGAACATCCAGTACCGCATCGTGCCCAAGGATCAGCCGATCCGCCAGCTCATCCGGCTCATCGGGACCGAGCATCCGGGCGATGCCGGCATCGTCTATCGCCTGTCGCGCCGTTCGGTCGAGGAGACCGCGGACGCGCTCGTCGCGGCAGGCATCCCGGCGCTGCCCTACCACGCGGGTCTCGACGCGCGGACCCGCCACGCCAACCAGGCGCGCTTCCTCCGCGAGGACGGCATCGTCATGGTCGCCACGATCGCCTTCGGCATGGGCATCGACAAGCCGGATGTCCGTTTCGTCGCGCACCTCGACCTGCCCAAGTCCGTCGAGGGGTACTACCAGGAGACCGGCCGTGCCGGTCGTGACGGCGAGCCGGCGACCGCGTGGCTGGCGTACGGGCTCCAGGATGTCGTGCAGCAGCGCCGCATGATCGACGAGTCCGAGGGTGATCCCGCCCACCGGCGGAACCTCGCGGCCCATCTGGACGCGATGCTCGCGCTGTGCGAGACGGCCACGTGCCGGCGGGTCCAGCTGCTCCGCTACTTCGGTCAGGGATCCGAGCCCTGCGGGAACTGCGACACGTGCCTGTCCCCGCCGGAGACCTGGGATGGCACCGTCGCTGCGCAGAAGCTGCTCTCGACGATCGTCCGGCTCGACCGCGAGCGGCACCAGCGCTATGGTGCCGGCCAGCTCGTGGACATCCTGCTCGGCCGCGACACGGAGCGGGTCCGGCAGCTCGGCCATGGGACGCTCGCGACCTTCGGCATCGGCACGGACCTGGGCGAGGCCACCTGGCGCGGCGTGGTCCGCCAGCTGCTCGCCCTCGGGCTGCTCGCGACCGACCAGCATGGCGCCTTCCGGGTCACCGCGGCGAGCACCGAGGTGCTGGGCGGAACGCGGGAGGTCACCTTCCGGAGCGATCTCGCCGTCGCGCGGACCCGTGCCGCTCGTGGGCGTGGCAGCTCGACGGCAGGTGCCAGGGCCACGACCGCCGAGCTCCCGACGGCAGCGCGCGCCCTGTTCGAGACCCTCCGAGCGTGGCGGGCGGGCGTCGCGAAGGAGCAGGGCCTTCCGGCCTATGTCGTCTTCCCGGATTCGACGCTCCGCACCATCGCGATGCTCCGGCCGATGAGCCGTGCCGGGCTCATGGGCATCAGCGGCATCGGAGAGACGAAGCTCGAACGCTACGGGCAGGCGGTGCTCGATGTCGTCGCGAGGGCGCAGGAGGCTGCCTGATCCTCCCCGCGCTCACTCGCCGATGTCCTCGTTCCAGATGTCGGGGTGGTCGCGGATGAAGTCGCGCATCAGCTGCTTGCACGCCTCGGAGTCGAGGTTCACGACCTCCACGCCGCGCGCTCGCAGATACTCCTCGCCACCCATGAAGGTCTCGTTCTCGCCGATGACCACGCGAGGGATGCCGTAGAGCAGGATCGTGCCCGTGCACATGTCGCACGGCGAGAGCGTGGTGTACATCGTGGCCGTCCGGTAGACCGAGGCCTTCAGTCGTCCGGCGACCTCCATCGCATCGGTCTCGCCATGACGGATCGCGGAGCCGAGCTGGACGCGTCGGTTGTGACCGGCGCCGAGGACCACGCCGTTCGCCACCAGGGCCCCGCCGATGGGCACCCCGCCCTCGTCCCGGCCGATGCGGGCCTGCTCGATGGCGACCGCCAGGAACCGCTCGTCGATGGCGCGCTGGTCCAGCTCCTGTCCCATGGTCAGCTCCTCCGGTATGGCTTGAGGTAGGCACCCGGGTACGCCACGTTGCGACCCGAGATGGCGAGCGCGGCGATGACCGCGAGATACGGCAGCGCGAGCATGACCTCCGGGGGCACCCCCTGCCAGCCGTCCATGATCTGGAGTCGCAGGCCGAGGGAGTACACGAACGAGAACAGGAGTGCCCCGAGCACGCCTCGCCCGATACGCCAGCGACCGAAGATGACGAGCGCGACGCACACCCAGCCACGCCCCGCGATGATGTCGAGCGTGAACGTGCCGAGCACGGCGAGCGTGAGGAACGCGCCGCCCACGGCCATCAGCGCCGATCCGAGCATCAGGGCGAGATAGCGCACCCGGGCCACCCGGATACCCGCGGCATCGGCTGCCTCGGGGTCCTCGCCCACGGCGCGGATGGACAGGCCCAGCGGCGTCCGGTCGAGCAACCACCACGCGGCGGGGACCACCAGCAGGAAGGCGGCATAGGTCAGGCCGTACTGCTGCGCCACGGCGCCGACCTCGCCGAGGCCGGCCAGCGGGTCCCAGAGCGGCATGGGCGTGATGCGAGGCGCCTGCGAGCCACTCAGGAGCAAGCGATTGCTGAACTCAGCCAGACCGACCAGGACGATGGTCAGACCGAGCCCGGACACATGCTGGTTGGCCCCCAGGGTCACCGTCAGGACACCCATCACGGCGCCCGCCAGCATGCCCACCACGATGGCCGCGAGCAGCCCCAGCAGTGGGTCGCCGGTCTGCCACGCGACCGCGAACCCCGCGAAGGCACCCGCGTACATGGTGCCCTCGATGCCCAGGTTGAGGACGCCGGAGCGCTCCGTGATGGTCTCGCCGGTGGTGCCGTACACCAGTGGCGTGGCGTTCCGGAAGGTCGATGCGAGCAGGTCGAACAGGAACGTCATCCGACCCCCTCCGCAGCGACCGGCGGGGTCTCGCCCGGTCGGTCACCTGGCGAGGCACGGGAGCCATCGGCTCGTGGCGGTCCCGCGGCGGGTGGCTCCTCGATGGCCGCCCGCCGGGAGCGCCAGGCGCGCGTCGCAAGGATCGCCACGACCGCGAGCAGGAGCATCCCCTGGATGACCTCGCCCATCTGCGAGGGCACATCGAGGGTCCGTTCCGCGATGCTCGCCCCGATGGTCAGGTCGCCCAGCAGCAGCCCCGCGACCAGCACGCCGGGCATCGCGAGACCACCCAGCATCGCGACCACGATGCCGCTGTAGCCATACCCTGGTGAGAGGCCGGCCGTGAGCCGATACTGGATCCCCGCGACCTCGCTCACGCCCGCGATACCCGCCACGGCGCCGCTCACGAGCGCGACCCGCAGGAGCGTGCGCTCCACCCGGATACCCGCGAACCGCGCGGCGCCCGGCGCGAGGCCCACCGCACGGACCCGCAGCCCGGTCGCGGTCCGTGTCAGCACGTACCACGCGACGAGGATGCCCACGACGGCCAGCAGGAACCCCAGGTGAAGCCGCGACCCCTCGAGCAGCCGCGGGAAGTGGGTCGACGCGGCGATGGGCGGAGACTCGGTGATGCCACCGGGATCACGCCACGGGCCCTGGACGAGTGCCTTCACGAACAACAGCGCCACCGGGTTGAGGAGGAGGGTGGTGACCACCTCGTCGATGCCCATGCGGACCCGCAGCAGCGCCGGCACGAGCGCCCAAGCGGCGCCAGCGAGCGCGCCACCCGCGATCATCACGGGCACGGCCACGATGGGCGGCACGTCCGTCAGCACCTGGCCCAGGCCGCCTGCCGCGATGGCACCCATGAGCAGCTGGCCCTCGGCCCCGATGTTCCAGTAGCCGGCTCGGAAGGCGATCGCCACGGCGAGACCGCACAGCAGCAGCGGTGTGGCGCTGACCAGCACCTCCAGCAGCCGGAACTGGCTCGTGAGTGGCGCGACCAGGAACTGGACCCACGCGGCGATGGGGTCCGCACCAGCGAGCATGATGGCGCCGCCGGTCACGCCGAGCACGACGATGATGGCCACGACGGCGACGCCCACGGGACCCTGGATCCCGGCGAGGGCGCTCCGACCCACGGACGGGTCCGACGCCTGGCTCACGCCTGGCTCATGCCGCGTGCGCCTCGCCGGATGCGTGCGCGCGGCCGGCCATGAGCAGACCCAGGCGGTCGGTGTCCGCATCTGCGGTCGTCATGGCGCCCACGATGCGACCCTCGTACATCACGACCAGGCGGTCGGCGACCGCGAGCAGCTCGTCCAGGTCCTCGGAGACCAGCAGCACCCCGGCGCCTGCCCGTGCCCGCCCCAGGAGCGTGGCACGCACGTACTCGGATGCCCCCACGTCGAGGCCGCGGGTCGGCTGGGCGACCACCACGACCCGCGGGTCGTGCTCGAGGACACGTGCCAGGAGCACCTTCTGGATGTTGCCGCCCGAGAGGGTCCGGACCGGGTCGCGCGGCGTCGCCCTGATCTGGTATCGCTCGATGAGCTCGCGCGCATGCCGTTCGATGCGTCGCTGGTCGAGGCCACCGGGGCCGCGGAAGTCGTCGATGCGCTCGAGGATGAGGTTGAGCGCGACCGACAGGTCCATCACGAGGCTCGCCCTGCGGTCCTCGGGGATGCGTCCGACCCCTGCGGCCATCATCGCTGCGGGACCACTGCCCGTGACATCCCGACCCATGACCATGACCCGACCCGTCGTGGGCGGGCGCATCCCCGAGAGCACCTCGACCAGCTCGGTCTGGCCATTGCCGGAGACGCCGGCGACGCCCACCACCTCACCCGCGGCGATCTCGAGGTCGATGTCCTGGAGCGCGGGCAGGCCGCGCGACCCATGCGCCGACACGCCATCCACCCGGAGCACGACCTGGCGTGGCGCGTCCTCGGTCATGGGTGCCCGCTCGATCCCGAAGGTCGGTCGGCCGACCATCATCCGGGCCAGCTCACGCTCATCGGTCCCCCCGGGAGCCGTGCCCACCATGCGCCCGCGTCGGAGCACGCTCACCCGGTCGGAGATGGCGCGCACCTCGCCCAGCTTGTGGCTGATGAACACCACGCCCAGACCGTCCGCGACCAGGCGCCGGAGCGTGGCGAACAGGGCGTCCACCTCCTGTGGCACGAGCACCGCCGTCGGCTCGTCGAGGATGAGCACCCGGCAGTCGCGCGACAGCGCCTTGAGCACCTCGACGCGTTGCTGTTGCCCGACGGAGAGGTCTGCGATCCGCGCGTCAGGATCCACGGGCAGGTCAGCGGTGACCGAGACGCGCTCGACCACCGCACGCATCGCCGCTCGGTCGAGACGCGGGCCGTGCACGCGACCCAGCGCGAGGTTCTCGGCGACCGTCATGGGTGCCACGAGCGAGAAGTGCTGGGTCACCATGCCGATGCCGGCCGCGATGGCGTCGCGCGGCGAGCCGATATGCATCGGCCGGCCCCGGACCTCGATGCTGCCGCTGTCGGGTGAGGTGAGCCCGTAGAGGATGCGCATCAGGGTGGTCTTGCCCGCGCCGTTCTCACCCAGCAGCGCGTGCACCTCGCCCGGACGCACGTCGAAGGTGACCCCATCGTTGGCGACGAGGTCACCGAAGCGCTTCGTGATGCCCCGGAGCGAGACCGCCGCGGGGGCGGCCTCGGCCGGGCCCGGGGATGCCGCTGGCAGCGGCACCCCCGCCTGGTGCGTGGCTACTGGTCGCCGACGGTCGTGGAGCCGGCCGGCTGTGCCTCGTTGATATCCACCCGGAACACACCCGAGCGGATCTCAGCCTCCTTGTCGGTGACCGCGGTGATGATCTCGCCGGGGATGCCACCCGTGACGCCGGCGTTGATGGGCGCCAGCGCGGCGCCACCCTTGGCCATCATCGAGAAGTCCTTGAGGTCCTGGCTCGTGTATGAACCGGCGAGCACCTGGTCCACGACGTACTCCACGGTGGGCGTCATGTTCCAGGTGACGCTGGTGATGACGTTCTGAGGACCATCCGCCTGCTGGTCGGCCATGTTGCCGATGGCAAGGACACCCTGCTCGACCGCCGCCTCGATGACACCGGCGCGCTCGGCGTACAGGACGTCCGCGCCGGCACCGATCTGGGCGAGGGCGGCCTCCTTGGCCGTCGCCGGGTCGAACCAGCTGTTGATGAACGTGACCTTCACCTCCACCGCAGGGTTCATCGCCTGGGCGCCGGAGATGAACGCGTTCGTGATGCGGTTGACCTCGGGCACGGGATAGCCCGCCACGACACCGACCACGTTCGACTTCGTGAGGCCGCCCGCGAGCATGCCCGCGAGATAGGCAGGCTCATGGATCCAATTGTCGAACACCGAGAAGTTGGGCTCGGCGGGACCGCCACCCGATCCGAACACGAACGGCACGTCCGGGAACTGCGCCGCCACGCGCCGGACCGCCTCCTCGTTGCCGAAGGAGTCCCCGAAGATGACGTCGGGACCCTCGGCTGCGACCTCCTGGAGCACGAACTCCATCTGGCCGTCATAGCCGATGCCGTCCTGGTAGCTGTGGGTGATCCGCCCGAGGCCGGCCTCGGCCTCCAGCGCGGCGTGGATGACACCGTCCCACGGCTCCTCGATGACCGACGAGTAGACGGCCTTGACGGTCAGGGGCTCGGCCGCCGCCGGGCTCTGGGCCATGACACCCGGCATCGCTGCCACCAGCAGCGCCGTCGCGCCCAGGGCGACCGCGCTCGCGGTCCTGGTCCTGATCCGATGCATGCTCACGCGAACCCTCCTCCTCGTGGCCCGCGCATATATCTCCGCCGCAGGCCGTCCGGCAACCTTGCGCAGGCGGGCGGTCCCATGTCAAGACGGTGGACGGTGCCGCCTCGGTGGCGCGTCCGAGACCGGTCAGTTCGTGCGGGCACGGAGCGCCTCGACGACCGAGTCCGTGGTGGGTGTCGATCCCAGACGGAGCCGGGCGCCCACCACGGCCGCGAGCGGCGGCTCCAGGAACGTCGAGGCGAGCACCGGCCAGGACTCCTCTGCGAACACCTCGGCCGGTGGGCCGTCGAGGATGACCCGGCCGGCGCGCATGACCACGACGCGGTCGAAGTGCTCGGCCACGAAGGTCATGTCGTGGCTGATGGCGATGACCGTGCGACCATCTGCCGACAGCCGTCCCACGATCGAGGCCACCCGCGCCACGCCTCGCGCATCCTGACCGGTCGTCGGTTCGTCGAGCACGACCACGGGTGTCCCCATGGCCAGCACCGACGCGATGGCCAGCAGCTTGCGCCGCGAGTCCCCCAGGTCGTACGGGTTGGTGCGCTCCTCCCCGGCCAGCCCCACGGACTCCAGGGCGGCTCCCACGGCCGATCGCTGCTCCTCGGGCGAGCGACCGAGGTTGCGCGGCCCGAACCGGACCTCGGCTGCCACGCTGCCCGAGAAGACCTGGCGGTCGGGATCCTGGAAGCACACCGCCACCTCCCTGGCCAGTGAGGCCACGGTGCGGTCCCTGGCATCGGCACCATCCACCAGCACCCTGCCCTCGGTCGGGCGCAGGAGACCGTCGAGATGACGCACGAGGGTGGACTTGCCGCTGCCGTTCTGGCCGATGAGCGCGACCCGCTCCCCGGCGGTGATGCGCAGGTCGATGCCGTCCAGCGCCCGCACCCCGCCGTCCGGATAGACGTGGACCAGCCCTTCGACGCGGAGCTCGGTCACGCGTCGAACCTCGCCAGGACCCGCGAGTCGAGACCTGCATCCTCGATCGCCCGCCGGAGCGCCACGATGGATGGCGTCGGCACGCCCAGCTCGGCGGTGCGCGGATCGTCGAACACGCTGGACGGTGACCCGTCGCGAACGACACGACCCAGGTCGAGCAGCAGCACCCGATCGCAGATGCGCGCCAGCAGATCGGTCTTCTGCTCCGTGATGAGGATCGACGAGCCACCGGCGGCCAGCCGCTCGATGGCCTCTCCCACGAGACGCGTGCCGGCCGGGTCGAGCTGGGCCGTGGGCTCATCGAGCACCAGGTGACGCGGGCGCATGGCGAGCAGGCCAGCCATCGCCACGAGCTGCATCTGGCCTCCCGACAGCCGCATCGGATCCCGGTCAGCGAGGTCGCGGATGCCCAGCGACTCGAGTGCCGTCCAGGCCCGTTCGAGGATCTCGTCACGCGGCAGGCCCAGGTTCATGGGACCGAAGCACACTTCCTCGAACACGCTGGCGCTGACGCCCGTGAGCTGGGTGGCGGGGTCCTGGAACATCGTGCCCACGAACGTCGCCAGACGATGCATCGGCCACGCGGTCACATCCTCGTCGTCGATGCGCACGACCCCGCGGAGCTCGCCGCGGATGGCGCGTGGTGCCAGCCCTGCCATGACGAGACACACGGTGGTCTTGCCCGCCTCCGCGGCTCCCACGACGCCCAGCACCTCGCCATCAGCCATCTCGAGGTCGAGCCCCACGACGCTGGGTCGCGGGGCGCCGGCATAGCGATACCCGACGTCGTCGAGGCGGATCATGGCAGGCTCCAGCCAACGGCCCGGGCGACGATCACCAGGGGCATCGTCAGCACTGCCAGCCAGCGCACCACGCGCTGTGCGGGGGAGTCGGGCGGGCTCCAGAGCAGGGTCCGACGACCGGGCCGGCTGAAGCCACGTGCCTCGAGCGCGAGCGTCCGCTCCTCGACCTCGTTGAGCGCCCCCATGACCGTGGGACCGACCAGCGGCACGATGCCCCGCACCCGACGCCACGGCGAGCCTTCCGTGTCCAGCCCGCGCGCCCGCTGGGCCGCCGCGATGCCACCTGCCCGCTCGACCATCTGGGGCACCATCGTCACCGCCGACCCGGTCACGAACGTGAGTCGCGGCGAGACGCCGCGTCGCTCGAGGTCGACCACCAGGTCGCCGGTCCGCGTCGTCACATAGAACAGGGTCAGTGCACCCGCGATGGTCACCACCCGCACCACGATCTCGAGCGCGAAGCGCGCACCCTCGGCGGTCGCCCGGAACGGGCCCACCTCGAACAGGACGGTCCCCGCACCGGGCAGGAAGAACAGGTTGACGAGCGCCGCGCTGATGGCCAGGGGCAGTGCCAGGAGCAGGCTCGTCCGGACGACCTGGCGCGTCACGCCCGCGGTCGCCGCGGGTGCCAGCACCGCCAGCGCGACGAGCATGAGCGGCCCGACGATGCCTCCGAGGAGCACCGCCTGGACGGAGGTGACCACCGCGATGACGAGCTTGGTCAGCGGGTTGAGCCGATGCCAGGGGGTCGGCCCGGGCCGACCGATCCAGCGAGGAAGGCTCGCGGTCGCGGCGGGTGGCGGTGACTCGTCCTGGGGTTCGGTCAGCGCGCCGGCTCCCATGGGTCGGCCGCATCGGTCGCGCTGTCATCGAGGGCGATGAGTCGCTCGCCCTGCGGGAAACGAGCCTTGGTGCGCACCGCCATCGCCCCCAGGATCATGTACACCACGAAGAACGTGACGACCTTGTCGATGGGATCGGAGATGAGGCCCTGGCCGAGCGTGGCTGCCTGGATGTCGGCACCGCCCTGGCGCAGCGCCGCCACGAGGAAATCCGTGCCCGCACCGGTCACCCCGCCGAACACGTTGGCACTGATGGGCGCGCTGATGAGCGCTGCCACGATGCCTGTCAGGACACCCGCCACCACCACGTAGCCGGCCGTCACATCGCGGCGCACGAACAGCAGGTACAGCAGGCCGAGCACGGTCGCGATGACCAGCAGGACCGCCAGCCAGCCCAGGATGAGGAACACGGCGTCGTCGGAGGCCGGCGCGAGGCCAGTGTCGCCCAGGATCGCCTGGTACCCGAGCACTGCCAGGATCGCCAGCACGACGATCGACCCGATGGCCACGCCCGCCGCGATGCCGAGCTCTCGTCCCGAACGTCCGAGCCGCGGGCGCATCCAGCCGAGATAGCCGAAGATCCCCGCCAGGAGGCCGATGACCGCGGCCACCACCGCGAACGGCGCGGCATACGCGCTCTGGAAGGGCGGTGGGATGACGTAGGTCCACAGCAGGTTCGCGAGCAGTCCCGTCAGGGCACCCGGGATGGGTCCCGCGAGGACGCCCACCAGGATGGTGCCGATGGAGTCCAGATAGATCGGGATCTTGAGCGCCGCCGCCACCGCCTGGCCGAGCACGATGTTGAGGGCGATCGCGATGGGGATGAGCACGATGGTGCGGGTGTCGAACTGGCGACCGATGGAGTCGAGCCGTCCGGTCTGGGCGTACTCGACGCCCGCGTAGGCCAGCAGCGCCGCACCCAGCGACAGGACACCCACGAGCGACCACGAGCTGGTGGCCTGGTCCGGGGCGAAGCTGAACAAGCCGGCGATGCCCACGACCGCGACGGCCACGAAGGCGACGATGGCCGCGACGATGCGGACCGATGTCTTCGACACGCCTCTTCCTCCCACGGGGTCGGACTTGCCCCAGCGTCGGATGACGCCTGCCTAGCGTGCCACGCCGGACCGCTCGACCGCCAGCCCTCCGACCCGCTCGATGAAGCGGTCGAGGAACGTGACCACGTCCGCGCTGACCGCGACGTCGAGATTGGGCGGCCGGCCCCAGTGACCGCGCCAGTCCGCGACCGTCTGGCCGCGTGACATCGAGCCAGCCAGCTCGACGTCCACGGTGACGGGCCGGGTCGTGACCAGGTCCGGATCGAGCGCCGCCGCGAGTGCGAGGGGATCGTGGATGAAGGCGCCCCGGAACCCGTCGAACCGTTCGTGGAACCGGAAGTAGAACGCGAGCGCGTCATGCACGAAGCGCACCAGCGGCATGCTCGGTCCGTCCGCGCGGAGGGCCGACCCATCGGGTGCGCATCCCGCGCGGGTCGCGAGCCGCTCCTGGTGCTGGGGCAGGTAGCGTGCCCCCTCGGTGACATCCAACCCCAGCGCCATCGGGCGTGCTGGCGGGTCATCGCCCCACGACACGGGGCCGTCCGGGGACCAGGCCCGGAGCACGACGGCCATGGCCTCGGGGTCCACGGCCACGTTCCACTCCGAGACCGGGGTCGTGTTCCCCGCGGCGCCGTAGGCACCACCCATCAGCACGAGCCGACGAATGAGGCGGGGCAATCGTGGCTCCCGGAGCACCGCGAGCGCGACGTTGGTCATGGGCCCGAGCGTCACCAAGGTGAGCACGCCCGGCTCCGCGGTCGCCGCCTCGATGATCAGGTCGGCGGCGTGACGGCTGGACAGGGGACGGCCGGGCGCCGGCAGGACCGCGTCGCCGATGCCCTGTGGGCCATGCGTCTCGGGCGTCGTCACGAGCGAGCGGAGGAGGGGGACCGTGCGTCCGGTGGCCACCTCGATGTCCGTGCGGCCGGCCAGCTCCAGGACCGCGAGGGTGTTGCGGGCGACATCGGCCGCCTCGACGTTGCCGGCCTCGCAGGTGATGGCCCGGACATCGGCGTCCGGCGAGGCGCAGGCATACAACAGGGCCAGGGCATCGTCGATACCCGTGTCGCAGTCGATGAGGATAGCGGTCGACCCGTTCGTCACATCGAGATGCTACTGGTCGTCGCGACGATGGCGAGCCATCGTGTCGTTGTCCGCCTGGCCCAGACCGCCGGAGTGTCCGCGACCATGCCGCCCCATCCCGTCGAAGGCGCAGCCTCCGCGCGACCCGCATCGCGCTCCTGGTCGGTCTTGGGGTCGCTCTCAGCGTGGGACCTGTGGGGTCACAGGATCCGACCAGTCGCCCATCGGTCGTCCCGGCGAGGTCCCACGAGTGGGCACCGTTTGGACGTTCGATGGACGTCGGCCGGGCAGATTCATCGGCGTCGACCCTGACCGGAGAACCTTCCACCATCCGAGGAGACCTCCCGCATGCGTGGCGCACGCCTCATCACGTGGCTCGGTCCTCGGGTGCTCATGTGCGTGCTCCTGGGCTCGCCGGCCCATGCGCAGGCGCCATCGGGCTCGCCGGATCCTGCGGCGCCCGTGGCACCGAGCGCACCGGCCGGTCCGGACGACCTGCCGGCCGGGGTCCAGTGGGACGACCGGACCTGGGCCACGTCCGAGCCCGAGCTCGGGTCGACCGGTCTCGTGGCCGTCCACGACGGCGTGGAGGTCACGCTCGCGTCGCGTCAGCGGCGTGGGCGTGCCCAGACCGTCGCCCGAGTGCGGTCGACGGACGGCGGGCGTGCGAGGACCGTCACCGTGGATGACGGCACGCGGTGGCCGGCACCCGCCGGATACCCGTCACGACGGGGTGCGTATCCGTCGGCGCTGGTGGCCGGTCCGGAGGGTTTCATCGCGGCTGGCCGCCAGCAGTTCTGGGACAGCGCGGGCAACTTCCGGCTCACCATGGTATCGGTCATCTGGACGTCGAAGGACGGTCGCCGGTGGACGCGCTTCGACCCACGGACCATCGTTGGTCGGCGGGCATCCGATACGGTCGACGCGCTCGGGGTCGGGCGCGACGGCCGGATGTTCGCGCTGGTGTCCGTGGGAGGTCTGGGCATGAGCGGCCCGTCCACCATCCACGTGCTCCGATCGGCGGATGGCCGGCGGTGGACCCGCACCGCGACGCTCACGGCGCGCTGGGCGCTCCAGGCTCGGGCGATCGAAGCGACCGCCACGGGACTGCGCGCGTCCGCCGTGGAGTACATCTGTGATGACAGCGCGGGCGCCCTGTACAGCTTCAGCGTCGGGGCCCAGCTGCGTGCCTGGGTCGCCGATGGGGACGGCGAGCGGTGGCGTTCCGTGCCCACCGACGCAGGAGGGCTGTTGACGTCCCGGGAGTCCGCGCCGTCCAGGGCGTCGCAGTGCACCCGTGACCTCGCCTCGAGGGACGAACGGTATCGGACGAGCGGCACGCTCGTGACCCTCCCGGACGGGACGCGAGCGGCGTTGGACCGGGATGTGACACGCGTCGGCGTGAGCACGGATGGCACGTCCTGGGCCGTCCGTGAGCTGCCGGGCGCGGTCCCGGACGGGGATACCAACCGGCGGCTCACGGCCACCACGGTGTCGATGACGTCGGCCGGGGCCCTGGTGGTGATCTCCATCGAGTCGAGCCGGCTCGTGGATACGCCATGGCGAGCCGGGTACCAGGCGTTGACGTGGCGAAGCACCGACATGGGTGAGACCTGGGAGCGGTTGCCGCTGGGCCGTCCGTTCTGGCTGGACGGTGGTCAGCATCGGTTGTCGACGCTGGAGGATGGGTCGGTCGCGCTGACGGCTCTCGTGAGCGGCGGCGACGACCGCCGGATGGTGTCGACGGCCGGTCCGTTCGTGCCCTGGGAGACATGCGTGCCGGCTGCGGGCGCGGATTGCCGCTACTCGGTCATCGAGGACGCCGATGTCGCCGGTCGGGACCTGCGCGGCATGGACCTTGAGGCGGCGGTGGTGCGAGGGGGTGACTGGACCGGCGTGGACCTCTCCGGCTCGCGGTTGCAGCGCGCCAGGTTCATCGCTGACCCGGAAGGTCGAGCGTACCTGCCCCTGACGGGCGCGGACCTGTCGGGCTCGGACCTGACCAGCGCGTCCATCGACCTGTCCGGCACGACCCTTACGGGTACGGTGTTGCGCGGGACGTCCATCCCGCTGGGATCCCTGGCCGGCGAGGCACGCGATGCCGA
This sequence comes from uncultured Anaerolineaceae bacterium, assembly GCA_964650135.1. GTDB lineage: Bacteria > Chloroflexota > Limnocylindria > Limnocylindrales > CSP1-4 > JAFMJV01. The sequence continues at coordinate 13,359 of CAZYTQ010000047.1, forward strand.
CGTCCGGGGTGCCTGGATCGTGGTTCCCGCCGAGCCCGTCGCCGTCGACTACGCCGGGATGGACCTGCGGCATGCGACGTTCGTCAACCATGACGACGCGGGCGACCTGCGGGCCGTCGACTTCCGGGATGCCCAGCTGGACGCCGCGACGTTCGGCGGTGTGGACCTCACGGGCGCCCGCCTGGGCAAGGCCCGCTGGACGAACCTCACCTTCCGGGACGATGTCATCTGCCCGGATGGCCGCAAGCCGAGGTCCGGTGTCTTCCTCGAGGCGGTGTGCCGGCTCAAGGAACGCTGATCCGGGGAGTCCGGCCCGCGCCGGGTCGCGCTGCCGAGCGAGCGAGGGCGTGGAACCGCGAAGATATGGTTGCCCATGACCGAGCCACCCACGGACACCGTGCCTGCCATCCTGCCGCCTGCCACGATCGGCATCCTGGGCGGCGGGCAGCTGGGGCGGATGCTGGGGTCCGCCGCCCGGGCGCTGGGCTACGGCGTGCGGATCCTCGATCCAGACATCGATTGTCCGGCGTCGGTCGTGGCCGACCGCGTGGAGGTGGGCGCGTACGACGACGTCTCCGCCGCCGTGCGGTTGGCGTCTGGGTGCGCGGTGATCACGTACGAGCTGGAGCATGTCGATGCAGCGCTCGTGGACACGATCATCGCCAGCGGTGTGCCCGTTCGGCCGGGAGCGCGAGCGCTCCGGGTCACCCAGGACCGAGTCGCCGAGCGACGTTTCGTCCAGGACGCGGGTGCCGCGGTCGCGCCGTGGCGCATGGTCACGACGGGTGACGACGACGCGCTCGATGACGCGATCGAGGAGCTGGGCGCACCGGTCCGGCTCAAGGCAGCGTTCGGTGGGTATGACGGCCGGTCCCAGGTCCGGATCGGGACCGAGAAGGACCGTCGGCTCGCGTGGATGGATCTCGGCCGACCGCCAGGCCGTCCCGCCATCGTGGAACGCGAGCTTCGGTTCGCGGACGAGCTGTCCGTCATCGTCGCACGCAGCATGTCCGGGGCGGTCGTCCCCTGGCGCTGCGCCCGGAACGTCCACGATCAGGGGATCCTCGTCGAGTCCGAGTGGCCCGCCGAGCTGCCCGAGGCGGTCCATGCGGAGGCTGCCGCGATCGGCACACGCCTCGCGGCCGGCCTGGATCTCGTGGGGCTGCTGACCGTGGAGTTGTTCCTGATGCCGGACGGGGACCTGGTCGTCAACGAGCTGGCGCCGCGGGTCCACAACTCTGGTCACGCGACCATCGAGGCGGCCGCGACATCCCAGTTCGAGCAGCACATCCGGATGATCTGTGGCCTGGCCCACGGCGACCCAGCGCCGCTGGCGTCCGCGGCCATGGTGAACCTGCTGGGGACCGGCGTCCGGCGGCCCGCCCGACTCGCCGGCATCGATGCGGCGCTCGCCGAGCCAGCCTGTCATCTGCACCTCTATGGCAAGCGGGATGTGGTGGAGCGCCGAAAGATGGGCCACCTCACCGCGCTTGGCCCGACCACCGGGGAGGCGCTGACCGGCGCTCGGCAGGCCCTCGAGCGCCTGTGGTGGGAGCCCTGAGTCGCCTGCGCATCAGGGAGACCCGGGACCACCCAGCGGACCCGTGGACGGGCTCCGTACCATGCTCCCGTGCGTTCCATCGTGGCGACCCTGTTCGCCGTCATCCTGAGCACAGCCTCGACGGGGCTGGTCGAGGCACAGGCCCCGGTCATCCTGCCGGCCGGCGCCCAGTTCCCGGATGCCCCGGAGCAGCTGCCTGAGGGATTCCTGCTGGATGATCCTGCGCTGGTCGCGGAGCGTGCCGGAACCGTGGTGGTCCTCGGTCGTTCGGGCCAGACCGGCCAGCGATTCGGTGACGTGGCCGTGGCGGTCCGCGACCCGGCTGGCTCCTGGTCGACCGTGATCGTGGACGACCAGCGTCGACTGCCGGCACCGCGTGGCCTGCGCCACACGGAGGGGTTCCTGCCGGTCGCGATCGCGGCAGGACCGTCTGGCTTCGTGGCGCTCGCGCGGACCACGTACAAGAACTGCAGCACGCGGTGCCGGCAGGTGGGCGAACGCGGCCAGGTGCACAGCCTCATCTGGACGTCTGCCGATGGCACGGCCTGGCGTCGTGTCGATCCCCGAGACGCACTGGGGACACGCACGACGATCGCATTGCGCGCCGTCACGGCCACCATCGACGGCACGTGGCTCGTGGCGGGCAGCACCGCCGACTTCCGGCGTCCGTCCCGGATCGCCATGCTGCGATCGGATGACGGCATCCGGTGGCGGCCGGCCGGGACCATCGATGGACCTCGGTCGCTGGAGCCGATGCGGTTCCACCACGCCGGCGACACGACGCTGCTCGCGGGCCTGGAGATGGTATGCAGCCGTGACTCTGGGCATCACGGGATCACGAGCCAGCCGGCGGGTGAGACCGTGTTCCAGAGCCGGATCCAGCAGCTCCGCCTCTGGACCCCGATCCGGAATGGTGAGCAGTGGCGGCCCGTCGATCTTGCCGCGAGCGGGGTCATCGAGGCGCCGCCACGTTCGTCTCTGAGACGCCGGGACTGCGACGGCTTCGACCTGGCCACGGTGCAGCGGGTCAGCGGTTCGGGCGTCATCGTGGGGGGTGCCGGGGGGTCCCTGGTCGCGATCTCCGGGGATGGCACCCGCGCGGCCGTGACATCGGACCTGGAGCACTGGACGGCGACCGACCTGCCGGGTGCCCTGCCCGCGAACGAGCGATCCGCCGACCGGCGGATCGCGGCGCTGGCCGTGGCACCCGTCCCGGGCGGCGGCGTCGGATTGTCCACCCTGGAGCTGCGCAGGGACGACTCGGACCGGGTCGTGGGTCGGGCGCACCAGGTCATCACCTGGCAGACCGACGACGCCGGCGTGAGCTGGCGTCGGCTACCCGCGACGCGTCCGTTCATCGTGGATCCGGGCGGCAGGTCCATGCCCATCGTGGTCGCGGCACTCCGCGTCCAGGATGATGACCGCATCGTCCTGCTCGCTCGACCCGCCGATGGATCGTCGACGGGCATCCGCTGGAGCGAGGCTGGACCCCTGGACCCGTGGGGTACGTGCGATCCGGCGCCGAGCGCGGATTGCCGGTTCGCCCAGATCACGACGGATATGGCGGGTGCCGACCTGACGGGCATCGACCTGACCGGTGCGACCGTGACGGCCGACGACTGGCGCGGCGTGGACCTGCGGGGCGCCAGCCTGGCCTCGGCGGCGGTGCTGGCGGACCTGACCGGCGCTGACCTGCGGGATGCCCGTGCGGCGGGCCTCCAGATGCTGGGCGATCATGCCGGATCCTCCATCGCGGGCGCGGACCTTCGCGATGCATCGTTCTCGCTGGACCTGCTCGCCGGGGACACGACCGGCATCCGGCTCCAGGGTGCCCGCTTCCAGGTGCCGCTCGATCCCTCGGATGACGTGCATCTCGCGGGTCGGGACCTGACCGGTGCCTGGTTCACCGGCGTGTCCTCCACCGAGCGGTCCGATCTCCGCGGCGTCGACCTCCGTGACACGCGTCTCGACGGGGCGTGGTTCGGCAACGTCGACCTGACGGGAGCCCGCCTCAAGGGGGCGCGATTCCGGTCCCTCGTGCTCATCGACGTGATCTGCCCCGACGGCAAGCCTGCCGACGCCGCGACGTACGGGATCGCTGCCTGCCGGCTGAAGGCCCGCTGACATGACCCTGGACGGGAGCATGCCAACGAGATCCACCCGTGCACCGCTGGTCGGCGTCGTCGGTGGCAGCCGGTCGGACTTCCCGATCCTCGAGACCGCCACGGCGATCCTCGAGGAGTTGGGCGTGCCTCACGAGCTGCGCGTGGTGTCCGCCCACCGGACCCCGGACCACCTGTTCCGATATGCGGAGGATGCGCCCGGTCGAGGGATCCGGGTGATCGTGGCGGGTGCAGGTGGCGCTGCCCACCTGCCGGGCATGCTCGCGGCGAAGACCCAGCTGCCGGTGATCGGGGTGCCCATCCCGACCCGGCACCTCGGCGGCCTGGACTCCCTGTTGTCGATCGTCCAGATGCCGCGGGGTGTCCCCGTGGCGACCGTTGCCATCGGCAATGGCCTGAACGCGGGCCTCCTCGCGGCGTCCATCCTGGCATTGTCCGACCCAGGGCTGGCGACACGCCTTGGTGCCTGGCGTGCTCGCCAGACGGACGCGGTCATGGCCGACCCCTCGAACGAGGTGCCGTCTGCGGACGTCCAGGCGCCTGGCGTAAAGCCCGCGATAAGGGACCGCATGGCACGCTGACCACATCACCCGCCGGTGTGTGTGCCGGAGGTCAGCATGCCATCCAAGCGGCTCCAGGGAGCCATCGAGATCCTGCGGGAGCACGGCCCGCTCACGGTCGAGGAGCTGGGGCCGCGCATGGCCGCGATCGGTGCCACCAAGGCGCGCGACCCGATCGCCGCGGCGTTGGACACGGTGCGGTATGCGCCGCGCTTCCAGGAGCTCGCTGACGGCCGCTGGCTGGAGCGCATGTCCGTGCTGGAGACCGCGGTCCTGCTGCACCGGGTGACACGGGAGGAGCGGCGTCGGTCGGCCATCCGGATGGACCCGGACCTCAGCGTGCTGGATCCGCTCATCGGGCCACGCCGATGGTGGCGCGAGGCCCTCGTGCCGGCCGCCGTCGCGGTGGGCTGGGTGCGGGATCGTCGGCTCGATCGCCGACACGCGGCGCCGGACCGCTTCCTGGGCATCTCGTATGACCTGGCGCGGTCCCTGGAGCCCGGGGATACGATCCGGGCCATCATCCGGGAGGCATCGCTCACGTTCGAGCCGGTGCCGGGCTGGGTGGATCCGGGCGACGTGCGATACCCGGAGCTGGAGGCCGTCGCGGGCCGGTCGCTCGGGCTCGGGCCGGACGCTGAGCCGACCACGGACACCGGCATCCACCGGCTCCTGTTCGAGCTGGCCGGGGCGCATCCCGGGATCCTCGCCGGACTCCGGGAGCCGGTGGGGGCGATGTTCCGACGCGCCTGCCTGTCGACCCACCGGGAGCGGGTCGGCATGCCGTGGGCCGACTGGGCGGACGGTGAGTGGCAGGAGGCGGCCATCCGGATGGTCGACGACGAGCTCCGGGAGGAGACCCGTCGCACGGAGGAGCGCGATCAGATGCTGGATCGGATCCTGCCCGATGAGGGCCTGGACGGCGACCGGGACGACGAACGTGACAGCCCGGCCCGTCCGGCGCCCTGGTTGACCAACATGGTTGACCAGAATACGCTGGACGGATGGAGACCGTGAACGTGTACGAGGCCAAGACCCAGCTGTCGAAGCTGCTCGAACGCGTCGAGCGCGGCGAGCGGATCACCATCGCGCGTGCCGGGAAGCCGGTCGCGATGCTCATCCCGTTCGAGGACCCAACCAAGGCACCGCGCGTGCCAGGGCTCATGCGGGGCCAGATCTGGATGTCCGATGACTTCGACGACCCGCTGCCCGAGTTCGACCTGCCCGGTTGGGGGCTCGGCGAGCCGGGCGACCCGAGCGAGTCGACATGAAGGCCCTCGTGGACACGCACGTGTTCCTCTGGTGGCTCGCCGACGATGGCCGCCTGCGGGAGTCCACACGGACGATCATCGGAGACCCGGCCAACACGCTGCTACTCAGTGCGGCGAGTGCGTGGGAGGTCGCCATCAAGTCGGCGCACGGACGCCTGGACATGACGCGCTCCGTGGAGGACGTCCTGACGACGATCCTCATGCAGGCGCGATTCGAGCGGCTGGCGATCGGGTTCGAGCACGCCGTCGCAGCGGCGACCCTGCCCGGCATCCATGGCGACCCGTTCGACCGGATGCTGGTGGCCCAGGCCATGGCACTGGGCTGCCCGATCGTGACCCAGGACCCCAAGATCGGCCACTACCCGGTCGAGACCATCTGGTAGCAGCGTCAGGTCTCGCAGCTGGCTGCGACCTCGGCGATGGTCTGGTTGAGGACGTCCAGGCGCAGGGTCGAGACCGCCTGCGTGATGCGTCCACCACGCTGGCCCAGCTCGGAGCTGCGGTCACCGCCACTGGCGGCGATCAGCAGGCTGGACAACGCCTGGAGCTCCCAGAGCGCAGGATCGTCGAGGGCGGGCATGTACTCTCGCGAGAACGTCACACCCACGAACCGTCCGGCGATCTCGCACGCGTACCGCCGGTCGAGGTCGATCGCTGCCGCCGAGCCCGGTTCGACACGCGTGGCGGGTGCCCCATCCGGTCCACATGCCCCCTGGATCGAAGCCACCGACGTGGCGATGGCCTCGGTGTCGATCTGGTTCAGTGCCGTGTGGACCTGCCTGCCCAGCAGGCCAAGCCCGGCGTCCTGGTCGCCGCCTCCGGCAGCCACCAGCAGCGAGGACAGCGCCTGGAGCTCCCACGCTCCCGGCCGGTCGGCTCGGAACCCGTAGTCGCGTGATGTCTCCGCGGGGTCGAAGCGTGATGCGATCTCGCAGGCGTACTCCCGGTCGAGCGCGACCGTGGGAGTGCTCGGGCCGAGGGACAGCAACCGACACCCGGAGGTGACCATCGCCACCACCAGGAGGGCGATCACCCACGACCAGTGGGCCATCCGGCTCATCGTGTGGACCCACGCATGGCCACAGTGTAGTACCGCCACACCCGGCCTGGCTCGTGCGTCCGGTACCCTTGCGGCACCCGAACGAACGGCACTGGAGGCACCGAACCCACCCATGTCCCACCGCGTCACGCTCATCCCCGGCGACGGCGTCGGACCGGAGATCACCGAGTCCGCGCGACGCATCATCGACGCGGCGGGCGTCGCCATCGACTGGGAGGTGGCGGACGCGGGTGCCGAGGTCTTCAAGCGCGGTGACACCACGGGCGTGCCGCGTGAGACCGCGGACTCCATCGCGCGCACCCGGGTCGCGCTCAAGGGACCCCTTGAGACACCCGTCGGCTTCGGCGAGAAGAGCGCGAACGTCACGCTGCGCAAGATGTTCGAGACGTACGGCAACATCCGCCCCGCGCGCGAGATCCCGGGCCTCGCCACGCCGTACGCCGGTCGAGGCGTCGACCTGGTGATCGTGCGCGAGAACCTCGAGGACCTGTACGCCGGCATCGAGCACATGCAGACGCCGGGCGTGTGCCTGTCGCTCAAGGTCATCACCCACCACGGCTCGGAGAAGATCGCGCGGCTCGCGTTCGAGTACGCGCGCGCGACCGGCCGGCAGAGCGTGACGTGCGCCACGAAGGCGAACATCATGAAGCTGGGCGAGGGCATGTTCAAGCGCACCTTCGACGAGGTCGCGGCGGACTACCCCGACATCGAGGCGCGCCAGATCCTCGTCGACAACTGCGCGCACCAGCTCGTCATCCGCCCGGAGCAGTTCGACGTCATCGTCACGACGAACATGAACGGCGACATCCTCTCGGACCTGACGAGCGGGCTCGTCGGGGGCCTGGGCTTCGCGCCGAGCGCGAACATCGGGTCGGAGACCGCGATGTTCGAGGCGGTGCACGGCTCGGCGCCCGACATCGCGGGCAAGGACCTGGCGAACCCCTCGGCGCTCATGCTGAGCGCCGTGATGATGCTGCGCCACATCGGTCAGCCGACCGTCGCCGACCTGATGGAGGACGCGATCCTCTACACGCTCGAGGAGGGTCGTTTCCTGACGGGCGACATCGCGAAGGAGCACGATCCCGTCGGGACGACCGCGTACACCGACGCGGTGATCGGCAACCTCGGCAAGCAGCCGACGATCGGCGAGCGCCGCGAGTCGCGGCCACTGGTGATGCCGGCGGTCGACTGGCGCCCCAAGCCGGTGGTCGCCAAGGAGCGTGCTGTCGTCGGCATGGAGGTCCTGCTCGAGGAGGCGGAGATGACGGCCGCCGAGGTCGGCAAGGCGGTCGAGGCGTGCACGGAAGGCAGCCCGCTCAAGCTGCAGCTCATCTCCAGCCGTGGGAACAAGGTCTACCCGGGCGAGATCGACGAGGTCGAGATGATCGAGACGTGGCGCGCGCGCTTCGTCCGCGCCGACGAGAGCGTCGAGCTCACCGACGACCAGATCTTCCGCGTCCTGTCCTGCCTGGGCGAGACGTTCCGCTGGTCGAACGTCCAGAAGCTCCAGGTCTTCGACGGCGAGCCCGGCTTCACCAAGGTCAGCGGCGAGGACTGACATCGACGCGCCGCTGACCTGGGACGAGTTCGAGCGCGTCGACCTGCGCGTCGGGACGATCGTGGAGGCGCGTGCGTTTCCCGAGGCGCGCACGCCGGCGTACCGGCTGCGCGTCGACCTCGGCCCGGAGCTCGGCGTGAAGCAGAGCTCGGCGCAGATCACCGAGCTCTACTCGACGGAGGAGCTCGTCGGGCGGCGCGTGCTGTGCGTCGTCAACTTCCCGCCGCGCCAGGTCGGTCCGGTCATGAGCGAGGTGCTCGTCACCGGCGTGCATCGCGACGACGGGGCCGTCGTGCTCGCCACGGTCGATGATCGCGATGCGCCGAACGGCGCGCGGCTCGCCTGACGGTCACGCCGCCGCGCACGTCACCCGAGGGTGCGGCCTGCCACGTGGCCTCCAGCGGACACGTGGCGGCTCGTCCCGCATCCGTGCGCCGTCCGGCCCCGACGCTTGGGCATGACCGCCCTCGCCGCCTCCCGATTCACGCACGTCAAGGCCGCGCCCGTGGCGCCCGTGCCGCCCGTCTCGCCGGCCGAACCGGCATCGAAGGGCGGTGCTACCGCACCGACCGCGGCGACACCAGTGCCACCGTCCGCACCGCCCACGCCGCCAGGCGCAGAGGGCGACAAGGCGGGCATCGATCGCGTGCTCGCCGCCGCGACCCACGGTGGCAAGCGCGGCCTCAAGTGGGGCGCGCTCGGCGGCCTGGCGGTCGGGGGCGTCGTCACCGTGGGCATGCTGTTCACCGCGGGCCCGCTCGGCCTCGCCGCCGGTGGCGTCACCGCCGGCGCGCTCGCGCTCAGGTACGGGCTCATGGCCGGCGTCGCCGGCGCCGCGCTTGGAGCCGGCGTCTCACTCGCGCGCACGTAGCGCTCCGCACGGTCGATCAGTCGAGCTGCAGGTGCGGGCGCAGCCTGGCCATGGTGCGCTCGACGACGGCTTCGTCAAAGGGGTCGCCGAGGCCGGCGTCGGTGACCATCCGGCGGAACGGCTTGGTGCCACCCATGTCGCAGAGGGCGAGGTACTTCTCGATCGCGGCCTGCTCGTCCTCGAGGCTCTCGAGCCAGAGCTCCCAGCTGACGAGCCGCGCAAGCGCGTAGTCGAGGTAGTAGAACGGGTACTGGAACACGTGCAGCTGGAAGAGCCAGCGCCCGCCGCCGTACCACTCGTCCGCGCTCCAGTCGATCGCCGGCTGGAACCGCTCCCCCGCCTCGCGCCACGCAGTGGCGCGCCCCGCCGCGTCGAGCCCCTCCTGGTACACCCGGTGCTGGAACTCGTCGATCGCCGCCATGTAGGGGACGACGTCGAGCGTCGAGCGCAGGTGCTCGACCTTGAAGTGCTCGATCTGGTCGCCGAAGAACGGGCCGAGGTACGGCAGCGCGAGCAGCTCGAGCGTCATCGAGTGGATCTCGCACGCCTCCATCGTCGGGTGCTGCAGGTCGACCGGTTCGATGTCGCGGCTGCGCCACCCCTGCAGCGCGTGCCCGAACTCGTGGACGAGCGTCTTGACGTCCTCGTGCGTGCCGACCGAGTTGCAGAAGATGAACGGCACCTTCTCGAACGGGAACCCACCGCAGAACGCACCCGTTCCCTTCCCCACGCGAGCGGGCAGGTCGATCAGCCCCTCGTCGACGAGCAGCCTCCACGGGTCGCCGAACGCGGCGCCCATGGCCTCGAACACCGTCGTCGCCGCGGCGATCTGCCCGTCGACGTCCACGACGAGCTCGGGGGCAGGCTCCGGCATGATC
>CAZYTQ010000048.1:0-787 GCA_964650135.1 uncultured Anaerolineaceae bacterium
TGGGGATCAATAAGCGCCGCGCGGCAGTGCGCAGTTCCTCGACGCATTGGTCGATCATCCGGGGATCCAGGGGATCCAGGGCAAGATCGAGGCGAACGCGGTCCATGCCGCGGACATCTACTACCGCACCACCGGGCGTATCGCACCCGTGGTGGTGACCAAGGGTCCGGGACTCCTCAACTGCGTCGGTGGGGCGGCCTCCGCGATGCATGACACCTCGGCCCTGCTCATCATCGGCGGCGCCGGCTCGACCCACTTCCTGGGCAAGGGCGGCATGCAGGAGCTCTACTACAAGGGCCACGAGGACGCGCTCAACGTGTTCCGGCCCGTGACCAAGGGCGTCTGGATGTGCATCCGCCCCGACACGGTCATCGACGTCCTCAACACGGCCTACAAGACGGCCATCACGGGCCGCCCGGGCCCGGTGTTCGTGCAGCTGCCGTTCGACATCCAGACCGCGCTCGTGGAGGGCGAGATCGAGGGCAACGTCACGCGCACGGTCTCCTTCCGGCCGCGCGCCGATCGGGACAGCGTGGCACGTGCCGCGGATCTCATCCGCACCGCCGAGCGGCCGGTCGTGCTCGCGGGTGGTGGCCTGGTCCGTTCCGTGGGTGGTCCGGCGGCGCTCCAGGCGTTCGCGGAGCGCCATCAGCTGCCGATCGTGACCACGCTCACGGCCAAGGGCGCGGTCTCCGAGGAACACCCGCTGACCCTGGTGGCCTCGGCCGCGGATTGGGTGCCGGACCGGCCGACACAGCCCAGGGTCAGCGGGTGTTCCTCGGAGACC
>CAZYTQ010000048.1:797-23206 GCA_964650135.1 uncultured Anaerolineaceae bacterium
GGCCACCAGGGACGCCGACGTGGTGCTCGCCGTGGGGGCACGCTTCTCGGACAACCACACCAGCAACTGGCGCCAGGGCCGCATCTATGACGTGCCCCGGACACGGATCATCCAGGCCGATCTGGATCCTGCCGAGGTGGCCCGCAACTATCCGGTCGCGGTGGGCGTGGTCGCGGATGCGGCGGGGTTCCTGGAGGACCTCGGCGAGGCGCTCGAGACGGGTGACCGGCCCGACCGCTCGGCGTGGTTGGCCCGGAATCGTGAGCGACACGCGGCGTGGCAGGCGGAGATCGCGCCGCTGCTCGTGGCCGAGGGTGATGCGGTCCACCCGGCGCGTCTCGCGCACGAGCTGGGCGAGGCGCTCGGCGACACCGGCCGCGTGTTCATCGACATCGGCGACGTCATCCAGTACGCGGAGGTCTACATGACCATCCGGAACCACGACCAGTGGTACATCAACCCGGGCATGGCGGAGATGGGCTGGGCCTCATCGGGCGTCGTGGGTGCCCTCGTGGGCGACCGCTCGCGACCGGCCATCGCGCTCACCGGTGATGGTGCCTTCAACATGGTCTCCAACGTCCTGGGCACCGCCGTGGAGTACGACCTGCCGGCCATCTGGGTCATCCTGGACAACAACGAGCTGGGCATCGAGCGCAAGGGCGCCATGGCTGCCCACAAGCGCGCCCACCCGTGGTACTCCTTCACGCGCGCGGACACGGGCGAGCCCTACAACCCCGACTACGTGAAGCTCGCCGAGGCCTATGGCGCGATGGGCGAGCGGGTGGAGCGGGGCGACCAGATGCGACCGGCCCTCGAGCGTGCGCTCGCCAGCGGCCGACCGTACGTCCTGGACGTGGTCATCGACACCACCGTGCCCACGTACTTCACCAAGGGACTCGACCGCGCCTATCCCGACAAGTGGGCGGAGACGTACCCCGGGTACGGTCTCCTGTCCGTGGCGCGCTGATCCGATGCCCGACCCGGCGGCTGCGGCCCCGTCCGATGTCATCTCGGAGCTCCGGCGCAGCTACGACGTCCTGACCCAGTCCCAGAAGCGCATCGCCGAGGCGATCGTGGAGGACCCCGAGTTCGTGGCCTTCGCGACGGTGGACAAGATGGCGGCACGCCTGGGCGTCAGCCCGTCGACCGTCGTCCGGTTCGCCTATCGCCTGGGTCTCGACGGCTACCAGGAGCTCCAGGACCGGGTGCGCCAGCTGGTGCGGTCGCAGATCCGGGCGAACGCCGCACCGGTCGATGGCGACCGCGCCCAGACCGCCCACCTGGGCGAGACCATCTTCGCGCGCTCGTTCGAGCACGACCTGGAGAACCTGCGCCGGACGATCCTGGGCATCACGGTCGAGGACCTCCAACGGGCGGTGAGCATCCTCACGGAGGCGCGGCGCATCTTCGTGCTGGGGGGCCAGACCTCCCACAGCGTGGCGTCCTACTCCTCGCTCGTGCTGGACCGGATGCGCGGCGACGTGACGCTGCTGAGCGCGGATGCGTCCATCGCCCCCCAGCTGCTGTCCATGACGTCGGAGGACGCGCTGCTCGTGTTCACGTTCCCGCCGTATGCCTCGCACACGGTCCGGGTGACGCGTCACGCCACGCGTCAGCAGGCATCCGTGATCGCGATCACGGACACGCCCATCTCACCCGTGGGCCAGCTGGTGGACGTGGTGCTGCCCGTGCTCTCATCGGGGATCTCGGCCCAGAACTCGTTCGTGTCCGCGATGGCCGTCGCGAACGCGCTGCTCAACGGCGTCATCGCGAGCTCGCCCGAGGCGATCGAGCGCTATCGGCGCATCGTGGGTCTGATGGACGAGTGGGACGTGTTCGTGCTCAAGAGCAATGATGCCGGCTGACCCAGACCGGGACGACCATGGCGGGGCGGCCCAGCCGCTCGCCTCGCTGCGTGTCCTCGATGCCACCGATGAGTACGGGGCCTACGCCGGTCGGTTGCTGGCCGACCTCGGCGCGGATGTCGTCCGCCTCGAGGCGCCGGTGGGAGACCCGCTGCGTCGCCGCGAGCCCCTGGTGCAGACGCCCCAGGGGCCTGTCAGCGCGTTCGGCTGGTTCGTCAACCTCAACAAGCGCGCCCTGGTGCTCGACCTCGCCACGGCGGAGGGGCGTGACGCGTTCCTCGCCGAGGTGGCCGAGGCCGACGTGCTGCTCGACCCGTGGACCCCGGCCGCCCTCGATCGACTGGGCCTCGACCCATCGCTGATCGTGGCGACACGTCCGGACCTGGTGCGGGTGACCATCACGCCATGGGGGAGCGACGGACCATATGCCGACCGACCCGCCACGGACCTCATCACCCTCGCGGCGGGTGGCCTCCTCTCTCTGGGGGGGTATCCGGACGCGGAGCCCGTCGCGGTGCATGGCGGCCAGAGCCTGCTCGCGGCCTCCATCTTCGGGGCCGTGGCGGCGCTCGTGGGGCTCATCGGCCGGGGCCAGGACGGCGAGGGGCGGCATCTGGATGTCTCGGCACAGGAAGCGGTGGCGGCGGCGCTCGAGGACGCCATCCCCCAGTTCGACCTGACGGGCCGGGTGCGCCGGCGGGCGGGTGACTTCCCACGCGAGGCGGGCACGGGCATCTATGCCTGCGCGGATGGCTACGTGAGCGTGGTCGCAGGCCGACTGGGCACGGCACGGGCATGGACCGCGCTCACCCGCTGGCTGGTGGAGGAGGGGATCCCCGATGCCGAGGAGCTCCTGACGCCATCCTGGCAGGAGTTCCCGTTCCGCCAGCGCCGGGAGTCCATCGAGCGGTTCCGGGAGATCTTCGAGCGATTCACGGGCCCTCGCACACGCGCGGAGCTGTACCGCGAGTCCCAGGAGCGGAGCATCGCCCTGGCCCCGGTGAACGAGGTGGCGGACCTGTTCGCCGATGCCCAGCTCTCGGCGCGTGACTTCTTCCGGTCGGTGACCCCGGCCGAGCTGGGTCGGGCGGTGCGCGTGCCTGGCCGCCCGTATCGGCTCGATGGTGACCGGGGCCCTGCGCCTCGACCGGCTCCCGCCGCGCACGACGCTCGACCCGCGCTCGCTGCCACGCATGGCAGTGGCAACGGCGCGCACGACATCGGGGCCCACGAAGCTGCCGCGGCGGCCGGCATGGCCTCCCTGGTCAGCGCGCCCGACGCCGGCTGAGCATGGATCGACCGCTCCGGGGGCTGCGGGTCCTCGACTATTGCTGGGTGGGCGCCGGGGCGCTCGTGACCAAGCTGCTCGCGGACAGCGGTGCCGAGGTCATCAAGATCGAGTCACGCAGGCGGCCCGACAACCTGCGTCTGGCACCGCCCTATCGCAAGGGTGCCGAGGGTCTCGAGGGATCCGGGTACTTCGCATCACGCAACACGTCCAAGAAGTCGTTCGCACTGGACATGACCCACCCGGACGCGCCCGCCATCGCTCAGCGTCTGGCCGCCGCCTCATCGGTGGTCACCAACAACTTCCGGCCGGGCGTGATGGAGCGCTGGGGCATGGACCATGCCTCGCTCATGGCCATCAACCCGTCCCTCATCCATCTCTCGATGCCGATGCAGGGCGATGACGGACCCCACCGCGGCTTCGTGGGGTTCGGCTCGACGATCTCCGCGCTGGCCGGCCTGGTATGGCTGTCCGGCCGCCCCGACCGGACACCCGTGGGCACGGGCACCCACTATCCGGACCATGTGCCCAACCCGGGGCATGGGCTGGTGGCGTTGCTGGCCGCGATCGACCGACGCCAGCGCACCGGCCAGGGATGCGTCATCGAGCTGTCCCAGTTCGAGTCGACCGTGAACATGGTCGGCCCGGCCATCATCGCGAGCGAGGCGAACGGGACCGGCCCCACACGCCAGGGCAATCGGGCGCCGGATGCCTCGCCCCACGGCGTGTTCCCGACCGCGGGCGACGACCGATGGTGCGCCATCGTGGCCCGCAGCGACGCGGACTGGGTGGCGCTCACCGAGGTGCTGGGCCACATCGAGTGGCTGACCGACGAGCGGTTCGGGGACCTGCAGGCACGCAAGGCGAACGAGGATGCGCTCGAGCGGCTGGTCGCGGATGCGACGCGGACATGGGACGCGGAGGAGCTGGCGGCGGCGCTGGTGGCGCGCGGCGTGGCCGCGGCGCGTGTCCAGACACCCGGTGACCTGCTGGAGGACCCCCAGCTGGTGGCGCGTGGCACCTGGTTCCGTCTGGACCATCCGTACATGGGGCCGACCGTCGTCAATCGTGCGCCGTTCACCTCGGACCACGACGCGCTGGGCCCCATGAGCCCGGCACCGCTGCTCGGACAGGACACGCGGCAGATCGCGCGGGACGTGCTGGGCATGGAGGACGACGAGGTCGAGGACCACGTGGCGCGCGGGGTGTTCGCATGACCCAGCCATTGCTCGTCGATCGGCGGGGCGCCGTGGGATGGGTGACCCTGCACCGCCCGGAGCAGCGCAATGCGATCGACCGCGCGATGCGCTCCGCGCTCACGGACAGGCTCGCGGAGCTCGATGGGGATGCCGCGATCCGGGTCATCGTGCTCACGGGCGCCGGCCCCGCGTTCTGTGCCGGTGCGGACCTCAAGGAGGGAGCGGCCCGCGTGGAGGGCCACCCCCTGGTGGACGCTCCGGCATCCATCGCGGCACCACTCGACGCGCTCCGGACGCCCATCATCGCGGCCATCAACGGGCCCGCGGTGGGCGGCGGCTTCGAGCTGGCGCTGGCGTGTGACATCCGCATCGCGGCCGAGCGGGCGCGGTTCGCGCTCACCGAGCTGCGCATCGGGAGCATGCCCGGCAGCGGCGGCATCCAGCGGCTGGCGCGGGCCGTGCCAGCGGCGATCGCCGCACGCATCGTGCTCACGGGTGAGGCCATCGACGCGGCCGAGGCGCTGCGGGTGGGCCTGGTCTCGGAGGTCGTCGCGGACGAGGAGCTGGCGCAGCACGCCGCGGTCGTGGCGGAGCGGGTCGCCGCCATGGCGCCGCTGTCGCTCATCGCGGCGAAGCAGAGCCTGCGGGCCGCCGGTGAGCTCCAGCTGTCGGCGGGTCTCGATCTCGACCGGTTGCTGTGGGCGTGGTTGTCACAGTCGGCGGATCGGGCGGAGGGCCGACAGGCCTTCCGCGACGGTCGACCGCCGGTGTTCGAGGGCAGGTAGGGGAGACGATGGCCTGGAGACGTGCCGCGATCGCGGGCGTGGGAGCGAGCCGGCAGGGGAAGCTGCCGGAGGAGACGGCGATGTCGCTCGCGACGGAGGCGTTCCGGAACGCCCTCGATGACGCGGGGATCGCCAAGGACGAGGTGGACGGGCTGCTCACCATGCCCGGCACGACCTCGCCCGAGGGACCCAAGCACTACCTCTCCCTGGGCGAGCACCTGGGCATCGACCCCAAGGTGACCGGGTCGCTGTCCATGGGCGGTGCCACGGCCGGGGTGCTCATCCAGCAGGCGGCGCTGGCCATCGACGCGGGCATGGCGAACGTGGTCGCGTGCGTCTTCGGCGACGCCGCCAGGACCGGCGGCTCGAAGTTCGACGCGTCCGCCGGCGGCGGGGACTCGTGGGGCATCTGGGGCATGTTCGGCAACGCCGCCAACAGCGCCATGGGTGCCCGGCGCCACATGGCGCTCTATGGCACGACCAGCGAGCAGCTCGGCTGGGTCGCGGTGAATGGCCGTCGGAACGCGGCCCGCAACCCGCTCGCGGTGATGCGCGAACCCATCACCATCGAGGACCACCAGGCGTCGCGGCCCATCGTGGAGCCGCTCCACCTCCTCGACTGCTGTCTCATCACCGATGGCGGCGTGTGCGTCATCGTCACGTCGCCCGAGCGGGCGCGCGACCTGAAGCACCCGCCGGTCTCCATCTGGGGCATGGGCCAGGGCCACACGCTCCAGAACATGGGCACGCCCGACTGGTGGTACCTGCCGCACCAGCAGGACTGCATCTCGCGGGCGTACCGGATGGCGGGCGTCGGGCCCCAGGACATCGACGTCGCCCAGCTGTACGACAACTTCACCATCGCGGTGCTGTTCTGGCTGGAGCACGCGGGCTTCGTGCCGCGCGGCGAGTCGGGACCGTTCGTGGAGGGAGGTACGCGCATCGCGCTCGACGGGGAGCTGCCCCTCAACACGGCGGGCGGCAACCTCTCGGAGTCGTACATGCAGGGCTGGCTGCACGTGGTGGAAGGGGTGCGCCAGGTGCGCGGCGAGGCCGGCGACCGACAGGTCGCGGGCGCCGAGCGCTGTCTCGTGACGGGACGCGGCATGACCCTCAACACGGCCAGCTGCCTGGTCCTGGGACCTGACCGATGAGCGATCGCATCCTGCCCACCGTGACGGACCTGACGCGACCCTTCTGGGAGGGTGGCCTGGAGGGCGAGCTGCGCTTCCAGCGCTGCACCGCCTGCGACCACCTGCGCTATCCCATCGACCCCCTCTGCCCTCGCTGCCTGGACGCGGGGTACGCCTGGGAGGCGGTCTCGGGGACGGGCACCATCCTCGCGTTCGGCACCTTCCGGCGCGCCTACCGCCCGTCGTGGGAGGAGCGCGTGCCGTATGCCGTGGCCATCATCCAGACCACGGAGGGGCCGCGGCTCATCGTGGACGTGGTGGAGGCCGACCCGGACGAGCTGCGTGTGGACGACCCCGTGACGTTCGTGTTCGAGCCCGTGCCCGACGCGGGCATCGCCATCCCGCACGCGCGCCCGACGACCCGGCGCGGTGACACGACGTCATGAACGCGGGCACGGACGTGGTCATCGCGGCGGACCTGGCCGCGGACCGCTATGCGGTGGCGCGTGCCGCGCTGGCCGAGGTGCCGCTCTCGGTGGTCGTGCTGGGCGCCGCGCAGGGCGACGTGCGCTCGTGCGCCACGGGCACCGCGATGTATGTCTCGTTCGCGCCGCCACGGTTCGCGGTCGCGCTCCATCCCGGTTCCGGGACCTGCCGCCTGGTGGAGGCCACGGGTGCCTTCAGCCTGTCCGTGCTGCGTGCCGACCAGCAGGCGGTGGCCGCGGCCGCGGGTCGCGGCGCCACGGGCACGGACAAGTTCATGGCGCTCGGCCTCGCGGTCCGCGAGACGAGCGCCCTGCCCGGGGTGCCCGCGCTCGCCGACGCGGGGTTCGTGGCGTGGTGCCGGGTGACCGACCGGCTGCCGACCGGTGACCACGTGCTGCTCGTGGGTGAGGTGGTCGCGTTCGCGCCGCCCAGTGGTGATGCCGCGGGTGGTCTGGAGGATGTGCCGTTGATGCGTCATCAGCGCCGCTATGCCGCGCTCGGCGGCTGGCTGAGCGAGGCTGCGCCCGAGGGCTATCCCACGTGACCCGGCGCATCGTCCTTGCCATCTCGGGGGCCTCGGGAGCGATCTACGGCGTGCGGCTCGCGGAGGTGCTGCGCGCCACGCCGGAGGTGGAGCTCCATCTCGTGGTCTCCAAGGGCGCCGCCGCGACCATCGCCTACGAGACCGACCGGTCCGTGGCGGACGTGCTGGCGCTCGCGGACGTGCGCTACGAGGAGACCGACCTTGCTGCCGCGCTCGCCTCGGGGACGTTCCTGACCCACGGCATGGTCATCGCGCCGTGCTCCATCCGAACGCTCTCATCGGTCGCCAACAGTGCCAACGACAACCTCATCACGCGCGCCGCGGACGTGCATCTCAAGGAGCGACGCCGGCTCGTGCTGATGGTCCGTGAGACGCCCCTCCACGCGGGCCATCTCCGGCTCATGGCCGAGGCCACGGCGGCGGGCGCGGTGATCCTGCCGCCCGTGCCCGGCTTCTACATCCGTCCCCGGTCCATCGCGGACCTCGTCGATCACAGCGTGGGCAAGGCGCTCGACGTCCTGGGCGTCGAGCACGAGCTCGTCCGCCGCTGGTCCGGTCCGCAGCCGGACGAACCCTGATCCATCACCCAGCCAGCGCATCGGCCCTCGGGCTCGAACGATCATCGGAGGAGGCCATGGAGTATCTCGACCTGCGTGACTGGATCGATCGGGTGCGCGCCTTGGGCGAGGTGCGCGATGTCCTCGGCGCCTCGTGGCAGGAGGACATCGGTCATGTCACGGAGATGCTCCATCACACGGACGACGCCCCGGTGGTGGTGTTCGACGAGATCCCGGAGTACCCCAAGGGGTTCCGCATCGTGGCCAACGCCGTGGCGACACGCCGCCGTCTCGCGCTCACCCTCGGCCTGCCCCTCGACATCGAGCGCCGGCCGCTCATGGACGAGTTCCTCAAGCTGACGGAGGCGGACAAGGCCATCCCGCCCGTGACGCTCGACGATGGGCCGGTGTTCCAGAACGTCCAGACCGGCGATGATGTGGACGTCCTCAAGTTCCCCTCGCCGTGGTGGCATCCGCTCGACGGGGGTCGCTACATCGGCACGGGTGTCTCGGTCGTGATGCGTGACCCCGACACGGGCTGGATCAACGTGGGCACGTATCGGGTGATGGTCCATGACGCGAAGCGGGTGGGCATCTACATCGCACCCGGCAAGCACGGCATGCAGATGCGCAACGCCTACTTCGAGCGGGGCGAGCCATGCCCCATCGCCATCGTGTGCGGCATGGACCCGCTGCTGTTCATGGCCTCCACCCTGGAGGTGCCCCAGGGCGTCTCGGAGTACGAGTGGATCGGCGGCATCCGGGGCGAGCCGTACCCGGTGGTGACGGCGCCCATCACGGGTCTGCCCATCCCGGCCACCGCGGAGATCGTGCTGGAGGGCTATCTCCACAAGGACCGCATGGCGCCCGAGGGTCCCTTCGGCGAGTGGCACGGCTACTACGCGACCGGCAAGAAGGACGAGCCGGTGCTGGAGGTCGAGGCGATCTATCACCGCGACGACCCCATCCTGCTGGGCGTGCCGCCCAACAAGCCGCCCTGGGAGCCGATGCGCTACCGGGAGTACCTGCGCAGCGCGATCATGCTGCGCTACATGAAGGCGGCGGGCGTCCCCGGTGTCACCGACGCGTGGTGCTACGCCTTCGGTGGCACGCGCCTGTTCACCGTCGTGTCCATCCAGCCGCGCTATCCGGGCCACGCCCGGCAGGCGATGCACATCGCCGCCATGTGCCACGCGGGTGCCTACATGGGGCGCATCGTGGTCGTGGTCGAGGATGACATCGACGTGACCGACCTCGAGGAGGTCATGTGGGCGGTCGTGACGCGGGGCGACCCGGAGCGTTCCATCGACATCATCAAGCGTGCCTGGTCGGGACCCATCGACCCGGCCATCCACCCCGATGAGAAGGGTCACAACAGCCGTCTGCTCATCGACGCGACACGTCCCTGGGAGTGGCGTGACCGGTTCCCGCCGGCCATCGGCCCCGACCCGGCGACCAAGGCGGACACCCGCCGACGGTGGGGCTGGATCCTGGACCCCACGGCCAGCCAGCCGGACCGGTGAACGAGCTGGAGCTGACGCTCGCCATCAACGACTACGACCACACCCGGGACCTGGTCACGGGCCGGGTCCGGGTCGAGGGTGTGCGACTGCGGACACTCGAGCTGTCGCCGCCCGAGATCAACGGCCGGTTCAGCCTGTACCGCGAGTGGGACGTCTCGGAGTTCGGGCTCGGCAAGTACCTCGCGCAGCGCGCGGCCGGCGACGACTCGATCGTGGCCATCCCGGTGTTCCCGGCACGTGCCTTCCGCCACGCCTCGGTCTATGTCGCGACGGACAGCCCGCTCGCGGGCCTTGCCGATCTCGCGGGCCGACGCGTGGGTATCCCGGAGTGGGCGCAGACCGCGGTGACCTATGTGCGCGGCCTGATGGTCCGCGAGGCCGGAGTGGACCTCGCATCCATCACGTGGCACCAGGCGGGCGTGAGCCAGCCGGGTCGCACCGAGAAGGTGGCGATCCGGTTACCGGACGGCGTGCGCGTGACGCCTCACCCGGACCGGACCCTCGAGCAGCTGCTGTTCGCGGGCGAGGTGGACGCGCTCATCACGGCACAGCCACCCGATGCGTTCGTGGACCGGGACCCGCGCATCCGGCGCCTGTATGCCGACCCGCGGGCGGCGGAGATCGCCTCGTACCGGGCGACCGGCATCTACCCGATCATGCACACGGTGGCGTTCCGGCGGCCGGTCCTGGAGGCGCAGCCATGGCTCGCCATCGAGCTCTGGAAGGGGTTCGAGGCCGCCAAGCGGCGGAGCCAGGAGCGGCTCGTGGACGCGATGATGCAGCGGACCCCGCTGCCCTGGACGACCGCCGCGGCCGAGGAGGCCCGGGCGCTGTTCGGCGACGACTTCTTCCCCTATGGCATCGAGCCCAACCGGGTCACCCTGGAGGCGGTCCTCGACTTCGCCGCCGAGCAGGGGGTGGCGGCCCGTCGACTGACCGTGGAGGAGCTGTTCTGGCCGACCACGCACCATGCGCTGAGGTCGTGATGTGGTTGCGAGCCGGTCGCAGAAGAGCGTTGACGGCAACAAAATTTGCTGGCACTCTTGCGCGACGCACGGAATTTTCCGTGTCAGTGGGTGATGGCCGCACCCCAGCGTGGCGGCAGCGAGGAGGACTGTTCTCGTGAAGAAGGCCCGGCTCGGCGCATTCGGCGTCGCGCTCCTTGTCAGTGCGGCGACCGTGGGGTCGGCGTCCATCGCGTTCGCGCAGTCACCGTCCGTCCCGGAGGGACCCGGGGCGCCGGAGAAGACGACGCTCAAGATCGTCCAGGGCTCCGACCCGGACTTCACCCAGGTCGCCCTGACCAAGGCGATCGAGACCCTCAATGCCCAGGGCATCGAGACCGAGTTCGCGAGCGTGGTGGATACGGATACCGCGACCCGCTCGGTCATCGCCGGCCAGCAGGACATCGTGGTCAACTCGCTCTACTTCGGCATCAACGCCAACCAGCAGGGCATCCCGCTGCGCACGTTCCTCGCCGACATCCAGGCGGTGGACTATCTGCTCGTGAGCATCCCCAGCGTCACGGACATCATGACGCTCCAGGGCGGCACGGTCGGCATCAACAAGCCGGGTGACCTGGGTGCGACGGTCGCCGACCAGTGCCTCAAGTTCGCGAACATCGACGTGGACCAGGTGGACTACGTCCAGGTGGGTGGCACGAGCGCGCGCATGGCGGCGCTCCTCGCGGGCCAGATCATGGCCGCGCCGGCACATGCCGCCGAGGCGCTCAACGCCCAGAAGTCGGGTGGCCTGAACATCCTCGCGGACTGCGCCGAGATCATCGGCACGTTCCTGCAGACCGGCGCCAGCTCCACCCAGGAGTGGCTGGACGCCAACCCCAACCTGGCGCAGCACTTCACGGACGCGTACATCGATGCGCTCCGCTGGGCGGCGACCAACAAGGACGAGTACATCGCCCTGTCCAAGATCGTGGTGCCGGACCTCGATGACGAGATCCGCGACGTCACGTACGACATGCTCATCAGCCAGGGCGTCTTCGCGGTCGATGGTGGCCTGAACCCCGAGTCCGTCCAGAAGCTGGTGGACATCGGCCTCGACGCGTCCGCCATCGAGGATCCGGTGTCGCCCGACTGGTACACGATGACCAACGTGGACTCGTACCTGGCCCGCAACGGCGCGTTCGGGCAGTAACAGCAGGGAGTACCCTGCGGATCGGATGGCACGGTGGCCGGGCCTCTGCCCGGCCACCTGCCGTTGACGGCGGGGAACGGAGGCGACCGTGCTCGAGATCGCTCACCTGAACAAGTCGTTCACGCTCGATGGCACGAAGCGGGTGCTGGACGACTTCGACCTGAGCATGCGGCCAGGCGAGTTCGTGAGCCTCATCGGCCCGTCCGGCTGCGGCAAGACCACGGCCCTGCGGATCGTCGCGGGCCTGCTCGAGCAGACCAGCGGAACGGTCACCGTGGACGGCAAGCTGAGCACCGGCCCGTCGCGTGACAAGGCCATCGTGTTCCAGCACTTCAATCTGCTGCCGTGGCGCACGGCCATCGACAACGTCTCCTATGGCCTCGAGCTCCAGGGTGTCCCGAAGTCGAAGCGGATGCAGGTGGCCTCCGAGTACCTCGATCTCGTGGGTCTCACCGAGAGCGGCCACAAGTACCCCTCCCAGCTGTCGGGTGGCATGCGTCAGCGCATCGGCATCGCACGGGCGCTCGCCATCGACCCCAAGCTGCTGCTCATGGACGAGCCGTTCGGCGCGCTCGACGCCCTCACCCGGGAGCATCTGCAGGGACAGCTGGCGCGTATCTGCCTGGAGCGCAACCTCACGACGCTGTTCGTGACCCACTCCATCGACGAGGCGATCTACCTGTCCGACCGGGTGGTCGTGATGGGGGTCCAGCCGGGCCGCATCATCGCCGAGTTCCGGATCGCGATGCGCAAGCCGCGTGGCGAGTACAACTTCCGCGCCGAGCCCGAGTACGCCACGGTCCGCGAGGAGATCTGGCAGCTGCTGGAGCAGCAGATCGTGCGCGCGGAGCGGGTCGCCTGATGGGTGCGGCCACGGCCGCGCCGGCCGCGGATGCCCCGGCGGAGGTCCGGGGACGGAACATGACCGATCGTCTCTGGACGCGGCGCAACGGCCTGCGGGTGCTGTCCCTGCTCGTCGTGTGCATGGTCTGGGAGATCTGGGGACGGGCCAACCCGTTCTTCGCGTCGTATCCCACCGCCATCGTCGGAGCGGGCGGCAGGATCCTGCTGCCGGAGGTGCTGCCCGCGCTGGTCACGACGGTCTGGGCGCTGTTCGTGGGCATGGCCATCTCGATCCCCATCGGGGTGGCGTTCGGCTTCGCGATGGCGCGCTTCCGGCTGGTCGAGATCGCGTTCCTGCCGTACATCAACGCGATCTACGCCACGCCGCGCATCGCGCTCATCCCCATCCTGGTGCTGTGGTTGGGCATCGACTTCAACCTGCGGGTGACCATCGTCGCCCTGGGCGCGGTGTTCCCCATCATCATCAACAGCTACTCCGGCGCGAAGCACGTCGACGAGGAGCTGCTGGACACCGGCCGCGCCTTCATGGCCAGCGAGCGTCAGCTGCTGCGGACCATCGTGCTGCCGGCCACCACGCCGTTCGTCTTCGCCGGTCTGCGCATCGGTCTCGGTCGGGGCGTCAGCGGTGTCATCGTGGCCGAGATGACATCCGCGCTGACGGGGATCGGGCGCATCCTGATCTCCCACGCGAAGTACCTCCAGATCGCGGAGCTGTTCGTGGGCATCATGGCCCTGGGCCTGTTCAGCCTGGTCCTGTTCGACCTGCTCAACCGATCGCAACGGCACCTCACGCCGTGGGCCTCCACGGATGGCAAGTGACGTGACCGCCAACGCCGCGACCCCCACGACCGTCCCCGCCACCCCGGCGGCGCCCGAGCACGTGCCGCACCGGCCGTGGCACCACGACCGTCGACTCGTGTGGGCGGTGCGCATCGTCACGCTCGTGCTCATCCTGGGCATCTGGGAGTGGTATGCGCAGGGCAAGAGCATCGCGCTCATCGCCGCGCCGTCGAGGGTCGCCCAGTCGTTCTACCAGCTGGTGGTGGTGGACCAGACGCTCCTCGTGGCGCTCATGGGCAGCATCGTGACGATGTGCATCGGTCTGGCCCTCGCGACCATCGTGGCGGTACCCCTGGGCGTCGCGATGGGCCGTTCCACCACGCTCGAGAGCGTGCTCGACCCCTATGTCACGTTCCTGTACGTCCTGCCGAGCGTGGCGTTCGTGCCCGTGCTCGTGGTCATGCTGGGCATCGACTTCCAGCTGCGGCTCGCGCTCATCTTCCTGTCCGCGATCTTCCCCATCCTGCTCAACACCATCGCGGGCGTGAAGAACGTGGACCAGGACCTCATCGACGGCGGCGTCAGCTTCTGCGCGTCCGAGCGTCAGATCATGCGCACCATCGTGCTGCCGTCCTCGATCCCCTTCATCTTCGCCGGCTTCCGGATCGGCTTCTCGGCGGCGTGGGTGGGTTGCATCGTGGCCGAGATGACGGCCATGATCACGGGCGTCGGTGGCCTGCTGCTCGAATCCGCCAGCCGGTTCAAGACCGCGGACGTGTTCGTGGCCATCTTCGGCATCATGGCCGTGGCGGTGGCCATCCAGTGGTTCACCTCGCGGGTCGAGGTCTGGATGACGCCCTGGCGGCGTGGCATGTCCGACGGGCATTGAGCACGCGGTCGGACGAGGCGGGCGCCGAGGCGATCGAGCGTCGCAAGGCGGACCACCTGCGACTCGCCACGAGCGAGCAGCACCAGTCGGGGGGCGCGGGCTGGGAGGACATCCACCTCGTCCATGACGCGCTGCCCGTGGTGGACGCGGACGACATCGACCTGGGCGCCGCGCTCCTGGGGCATCGGCTACGACTGCCGCTCGTCATCGCGGGCATGACCGGCGGCCATCCGATGGCGCGCGACCTCAACGCGGCCCTGGCCCGCGCGGCCGAGCGACACACCATCGTGATGGGTCTCGGCAGCCAGCGCGCGGCACTCCGCGATCCGTCGGTCGCGGACACGTACGCCATCGCGCGGGAGGTGGCACCCGACGCGGTGCTGCTGGCCAACGTGGGGGTGTCACAGCTCGTCGACCAGGCCGGGGAGCAGCGGCTCGGCGCGGACGCGCTCCGCGACGCGGTGGCCATGATCCGCGCGGATGCGCTGGTCATCCACCTCAACTACCTCGAGGAATCGGTCCAGCCGGAGGGTCAGCGTCGGGCGCGGGGGGCGCTGGAGGCCATCGCGGCAGCGGTGCGTGCCGTGGATGTGCCGGTGGTGCTCAAGGAGACGGGTGCCGGGATCTCGCACGACGTCGCCATCCGGGCACGCGACGTGGGCGTGGCCGCGCTGGATGTGGGGGGCTACGGCGGTACCTCGTTCGCGTCCATCGAGGCGGAGCGGGCCGCCACCGCCGGGGACCTGGCACGAGCGCGTCTGGGCCACACGTTCGCGCGCTGGGGGATCCCCACACCCGCGAGCGTGGCCGCGTGCGCGGACGTGCTGCCGGTCATCGCCACGGGTGGCCTCCGGAGCGGTCTGGACGCGGCGCGTGCCATCGCCCTCGGCGCCAGCGCGGTGGGCATCGGGCGGCCGCTGCTCCAGGCGGCGATGGAGAGCGACGCGACGCTCGACCGCTGGATCGGGGCGTTCGAGGACGAGCTGCGGACGGCGGTGTTCCTGACCGGTGGACGACAGGTGCGGGACCTGCGCTCGGCCCGCCGCGTGGTCATGGACCCGACGGCCGCCTGGCTCCGGCACATGACCGACTGACAGCCACGACCAGGGCACGAGAGACGTATCGGACGTCGGGCCGGATGGCCCGGCCAGGGAGGTTCCACGGACATGCTCGATCTCCGGGAGTTCATCGCCCGCTACGAGGCGGACCAGCCGGACCACGTGGTCCATGTGGACCGACCCGTCGACCCGGCGGCGTTCGAGGTCACCGCGGTGCTCCAGCAGCTGGAGGACGTGGGCCGGTCGCCGCTGGCCCTGTTCCATCAGCCACGCAACCTGTTCGGTGAGGTCTCACGCTTCCCGCTCGTGACCAACGTCTACGCGGAGCGTGGGCGGTGTGCCCATGCCCTCGGACTGCCGGTGTCGCAGGCGAAGTTCCCGCTCAGCCTGGAATACGGCCGACGGGAGCAGCGACGCATCCCGCCAACCGTCGTGTCGGCGGCCGAGGCACCCGTCAAGCAGGTCGTCCAGCGGGGCGACGACGCGGACCTGCGCCAGTTCCCCATCGTGCGCCATCACCACATGGACCCCGCGCCCTACATCGACATGACGCCCGTCATGAAGGACCCCGACACGGGCGCCTACAACGCGGCGTACCTGCGCATGATGTACAAGGGCCCGCGCAAGCTGGGGCTCCACATGTCGCCCCGGCACAACTGGCAGATCACGCGCAAGCATGAGGAACGCGGGCTGCCGACACGCGTGGCCATCGTCGTCAGCCATCACCCGGCGTTCTTCCTGGGCACGCTCAACGTGGCGCCCTTCGGCGAGGACGACTACGAGGTCATCGGCTCGATCGCCGGGCAGTCGCTGCGCCTCGTCCCGTCCGAGACATGGGGTGACGAGTTCCTCATCCCCGCCGACGCGGACATCGTCATCGAGGGCGAGATCCCGCCCAACGTGCGCGAGGTCGAAGGGCCCTTCGGCGAGTTCCCGGGCACCTACGGGCCGCAGCGGCTGCGCTGGATCATCGACGTCACGGCCATCAACTTCCGTCACGACGCGATCTACCAGGACGTGTTCGTGGGCCATGCCGATGACTGGATCCAGGGTGGCCTGCCCAAGGAGGCGCGACTCTACAACCGCATCAAGGGGGTCGTGCCGGGGGTCACGGCGGTGCATCTGCCGGTGTCGGGCGTGTGTCGGCTCCACTGCAACGTGTCCATCGACAAGAAGGTGGACGGGGAGTCACGACAGGCGGCGTTCATCGTGCTCGGCGAGGTGGACATGATCAAGCACGTCTTCGTCGTGGACAAGGACGTGGACGTGTTCGACGATCGACAGATGCTGTGGGCGATCGCCACCCGGGTGCAGGCCGACCAGGCCATCGACATCATCCGGAACGCCAAGGGCAACACCCTCGACCCGTCACAGACCGACCCGATCATGACCACCAAGATGATCGTGGACGCCACGAAGCCCGTGTCGCGGCCCTTCAGCGAACGCATCCTCGTGCCCCAGGAGGCGAAGGACCGGGTGCCCATGGCCGAGTTCGTGCGCGAGGCCGCCGATGCGGTGTCCGGAGGGCCGCTCGACCCTGGCGCCTCGACGGGCCAGGGCGCGGCGGGCTCCACCACGAGCCAGGAGGCCTGACCGATGGCCCAGATCTTCACGGTCACGTGCCCGGCGTGCCGAGGTGCCTTTCCCGTCCACCCCGAGCTGTGGCAGGCCGGCTATGACCTGCTATGCCCGTTCTGCAGCCAGGTGTTCCCGCAGGAGGCGAGCCCGATGATCATCTCGGGTACCGGTGAGAAGCGCCCCGGCGCCGCGTGGCGGGAGGACGCGGCCGGCGCGCCCACTCGTCCTGCCGAGGCGCGGCCGGACGCCCACGCCGAAGGGATGTAGCGGCCCGGGTCGGCGGCCTGCGGCGGCGATGACCGAGCCACCGCCCCGGGAGGACCCACGTCCCGCATCTGACCCAGCGCGGGTCAGCCGATCGCGGCGAGCTCGGCCGAGCGCTGGCGCCAAGGGACGATGACCTCGCGCTGGACACGTTCGGCGTAGCGCGTGATGCCGTCGGGGTCCACGGGGTCGAGCACGAGGATGACCTCGTCGGCGCCCGTGCGCTCGTACTCCAGCAGCCCCTCGACCATCTGGTCGGGTGTGCCGCACAGGCTGAAGATCTCGTCGGGCGCCTCCTCGATGCGCATCCGGACACGCATCCCGAGGTAGGGCTTGGATCGACCGTTGGCGGCAGCGCGTGCCAGCACGTCGGGCCAGACGGCCGCGAACCGCTCGGGCGCCCAGCGCGCCCCGTAGTAGCCGTCCGTGGTGACGCCCACGCGGGCCATCGCGCGATCGCTCCGGCCGCCGGTGAGGATGGGGATGCCCGCGCCCCGCGGCGGCAGGGGTCGGAAGGTGTAGTCACGCAGCTGGTGGAACTCGCCCTCGAAGGGCTCGGTGCGCCCGCCCCACAGGTGCCGCATCAGCGCGATGGACTCGTCGAGGTACCGGCCGCGCACCTTGAACCGGTCGCCCTTGCCCAGGTTCTGGTACTCGCTGATGTCCTCGATGTCACCCACGCCCACGCCCACCAGGACCCGTCCTCCGGTCAGCGTGTCGAGGGTGGCGATCTCCTTGGCGAACTGGGGTGCGTCACGCATCGGCGGCACCGCGACGCCAAGGCCGAGCCGCAGTCCCTCGTGACGAGCGCCCAGGTACATCAGTGACAGGATCGCCTCGAGGATCCACTCATGCTCGTCGATGTTGTGCTGGAGGAACCACTCGCCGCCCTCGCCTTCGCCGGTCCTGCCGATCATCAGGTGGTCGGCGACCCACAGGCTGGTCCAGCCGTATCGGATGGCCGCCTCGGCGGACGCGTCCATGCCCTCGGCCGAGGCGCCTTCGCGGTTGTTCTGGATGGCCAGGCCGATGTCCATGTGTCGATCCTCCGGTCTCGGGGTGGTCGGGCGGGCGCGTCGGGAGCCGTTCGGGCGACCCGTCAGGCAGCGTCCCAGTCGATGGTGCTGGGGGCGAACAGGTCATCCACGGCGATGGCGGCCGGGATGAGGCCCTGCTCGTGCGAGGAGCGGATGATCCGCTCGATGGTCGACCGATTGGCCTTCAGGCCATAGGGGAACGGGTCCGGCCCGAACCAGCTGCGCACCTGGTCGAGGAAGTCCCAGCGGAACACGAGCGACAGCGGCACCTCCTCCATGAGGTCCGCCTCCGCGTGACGCTTCGCCTCCAGGAACGCCTTGTGCAGGTTGAGCGCGACCCACGGGTGGCGGCGATGCAGCTCGCCCCGGATGACATAGGTGTGGTTGATGGGGATGTGGCCGTGGGTGTCGAAGAAGCGGCGCCCCTCCGTGATGCCGTCCCCGAAGACCGGGCCGATGCCGCTCCAGTCCCCCTGGCGATGCGAGCCCTTCGAGCGTTCGATGACGTTGCTGGCACCGGCGCTGCGGTTCGGCCGCACCAATGCCGCGTCCAGCTCGCCCGCGAGGAGCATGGAGGCGAGGCTCTGGTCGGGCGGGATGAAGTCGAGCCGGATGCCCTCGGGCGCCTGGAAGCCCGTGGCGCCGGCGTGGCTCAGCTCCTCCGTGCGCTCCATGAACCAGTGGATCTCCGTGGGGTGGACGCCGAAGTCGTGCTGGAGGATGGTGCGCAGCCAGAGCGCCGCGGTCTGCTGGTACTCGGGGACGCCGACCCGCCTGCCACGTAGGTCGGCCGGCCCGTGGATGACGTCCGTCCGGCCATCCAGCTCGATCTGGAAGAAGCGGCGTGATGGGAAGGCCGGGATGGCCACGAGGTCGCTGCCCCGGCTCTTCGCGATGAGCAGCGAGGAGATGGACATCTCCGAGACGTCGAAGTCACCGAAGCGCAGCTGACGCCAGAAGGTCTCGCCCGGGTGCGAGAGGGTGGGGATGAGCGTGATGCCATCGGGCCGGACCGTGCCGTCCACGAGGGGCCGCACCCGCTCGTTGATGCGGGTCGCGAAAGAGAGGGTCAGGCGTTCCATGGGTCGGGTGGGCCTCCGGGGATGATGCTGAGCGCTGACGTGAGGTCATGCGTGGACGGTGCGTCGGGCAGGGCGTCGAGGGCGGCGAGGATGCGGTCCGGGTCGAGGGCCGTGCCGAGGGTCGCTCGGCGGAGCTTGGCGGCGAGGTCGTCGAGGGAGAGCGCGTGGGCGGGATCGCCGGGTGGCACGTCGACCCGGCGCTCGATCGTGGTCCCGTCCGTGGACACGAGCGTGACGCGTGCCGCGGCCAGGGGGAGTGCCTCGTCGAGGTGCACGTCGACGTGTCGCTCCGCGAGACGACCGACCGTCGGATCGGTGAGCCGCCCGGGCGCGGTCTGATCGACCCAGCACTCCCCGTCGGCGAGCGTCACGGCCACCATCCAGCGCGCCGACTGGAGCGCCTCCAGCTGGGTGGCCCAGCCGTGGGTCGCGTTGAGGGCGTGGGCACGCGGCGGCAGGTCCACGCGCACCTGCCGGATGGCCGCGAGGTCCGGGGTCGCGCCCAGGGCGTCGCGTGCCTCCAGGGTCGCGGCGATCACCGACTGGAGCGAGCTTGCGGCCGGCCATCGACGCAGGGCGATGTCCAGCAACGCCCAGCGTGTGTCGAGGCCGTCCGTCAGGCGTCCGGGCGTGCCGCCGGCGGCGTATGCGGGCAGCAACCCGCCCCGCGGCGCGGTCAGCGCGTCGAGCGCGGCAGGCACGTCGCGTGCGGCCAGGGTCCCCGCCAGCAGCCCCGAGAGTGCGCCACGTGCCTGGTGGATCTTGACACCTGGCGTGCCGAGCGCCGCGAACGTGCCGGCCGCCTGGCTGACGGCATGTCCCAGGGCGTGACGGACCTGGGTCGCATCGAGCCGCAGCGCACGAGCCACGGCCGCGGCGGCCCCCACGGCCCCAGCGATGCCCGGGTTGTGCCAGCCACGTGCCCGGTGCTCCTCGCCATCGAGCGCCTCGGCCACCCGCACGGTCGCCTCGCAGCCCGCGACGATGCTGGCAAGGAGGTCGGCACCGGTCGCGACGCTCGCGGCCCTGCGCCACGCATCGCGACCGACCGCGGCCAGGACCGCCGGGACCACCTCGGGGGTCACGTGCGTGAGCGTCGGTCGATGCACGTCGCAGACGGTCGCGGCCGTGACCTGGAAGCCGTTGATGAATGCGGCACCCGCGGGCGCGAGGGGTGCACCGCCGATGACCACGGCGTCGCCTCCGCCGAAGAGGTCACGCGCGAAAGCCTCCATGGCCGGTGTCTCCTCGGTGCCGCGGCCCGCGACGGCGCTGGCAAGGGCGTCGAGCAGCAGCCCGCGTCCGAACGACAGGACCTCCGACGGCAGGTCCTGTATGCGCAGGTCGGCGACGAAGCGTGCGAGCTCCTCGTCGGGGCTCACATCGCGTACTGCTCGCGTGCCGCGTCCGCCAGCTCCTGCTTCGCGGCGCGATAGGCGAGGACGACCTCGCGATCGAAGCGCCGCGCGGCGGTCCACAGCTCCTCAGGGGAGACGGCGCCAAGGACCACCACCAGCTCCGCGACGCCCAGGTCGTCGAAGGCGATGAGGTCCTGGACCATCGACCGTGTCGTGCCGCACAGGCTGTACACGGGGCCGGCCGGCCGGTCGAACCTGACCCGGGTCCGGATGGAGATCACGGGCATCGGGCGGCCGGCGACACGCGCCTGCTCACGGAGCATCGGCACACGGGGCCGCAGGTCGTCCGGTCCGGTCTGGCTCGCGTGGTAGCCGTCCGCGAGGATGGCGGCACGCAGCACGGCCTTCTCCGACCGTCCGCCCGACCAGATGGGCAGTCGGGCACCCTGGACGGGCAGCGGCTGGAACACATAGTCACGCAGCTGGTGGAAGCGACCCTCGAACGGCTCCGTGCGACCGCCCCAGAGGTGACGCCAGAGCGCGATCGATTCGTCGAGATAGGCGCCCCGTACCTCCATCCGGTCCCCGCGCCCCAGGTTGGACCACTCGGGCAGGTCGCTCCGGTCCCCGACACCCACGCCCACGGTCAGCCGGCCGCCCGACAGGACGTCGATGGTGGCGAGCTCCTTGGCGAGCTGGGGTGCGTCCCGCATCGCGGGCACGATGACGCTGGTGCCGATCCGCACATCGGGGTGCCGGCCCGCGACCCACGCGAGCGACGTCAGGCACTCCAGCATCCAGCCATACTCGACCGCCTCGGCGCCGGGTGGCACGAGCATGTGGTCGGTGGCCCAGAGACTCGACCAGCCGAGCTCCTGTGCGATGGCAGCGGCCGCATCCAGGCTCGCCGGTCCGGCGCCGTCGCCCATGCTCGGCAGGATCAGCCCGATACGCACCGGCTCTCTCCGTCATGAAACGATCGTTCCAGTCACCGCCTGACCATGACACCGACCGTTGCAGGATGATAGCGGATCGGATGTGCCGGCGCCCGACGGGCAGGACGCGTGCTGACGCCCGACGGGCAGGACGCGTGCTGGCGTGCTGACCACCCATGACGACCACCGTACCGACACCCAGCACGAGCGCACGAACGCGACGCATGGGGCCAGAGACGGCCGGAGGTGATCGCTGCCGCACCCTGACCCTCGGCCCGGGGCCGCATAAGGACCGGATAACGGCCGATGATCACCATGCGTCGGCATGGCGAACAAGGAACGGCCACGGGACCGCGGAACGCGCATCGCCGCGGAGCAGCTCCTGCGACTGGCGCGCGAGGCTCGCGACGCACGGACCCAGCTGGGCACGAGCCAGCGGTCCGTCGCCGAGACGGTTCGGATCGATCGCTCGTGGGTCTCCCGGTTCGAGCGCGGGAAGTCCGAGGGCATCTCGGTCGATACCGTCGCCCGGATCCTGGCTGTCCTCGGCCTCGACCTGTCGCTGCGTGCGTACCCGTCCGACCAGGAGGTCCGCGATGAAGCGCACGCGGCCCTGCTGGCGGTGTTCGGCGCACTCCTTCCCGAGGTCGTCGAGCGGGGCCTTGAAGTCCCGTTCCCGATGCCCGGCGACAGGCGTGCATGGGACATGCGACTGCGCATCGGTGCCGAGGCGTGGGGGGTCGAGGCCGAGACACACGTCCACGACATCCAGGCGACGATCCGCAAGATCAACCTCAAGGCCCGCGACGGTCACGTGGACGGTGTGATCCTGCTCGTCTCGAACAGCCGCCATCACCGGGCGCTGCTGCGCCAGCACGCGTCCCTGCTGCGCATCGAGCTGCCGGTGGACAGCCGCGTCGCGATGGAGTGCCTGGCAGAGGGTCGGTTCCCGCCCGGGAACGCCGTCATCAGCCTGTAGCTGGCGTGGCGTGCGTGGCGTGGCGTGCGTGGCGTGGCGGAGTGTGCGGGG
>CAZYTQ010000049.1:0-3759 GCA_964650135.1 uncultured Anaerolineaceae bacterium
CCGGTCCGCGAAGGCGGCGTTGGCGGCCAGGAGGTCGTCGAAGCCGGCCGCGGGCTCGGGCGGTCCGGGTGCTCGTTCGGTCATGCGCGCTCCTGGTCGGCTGGGTCATGGGCCTGCCCCATGCGAGACGTCCGCGGCAGGTGGACCCCTAGTCTGCCCGCTCGGACCGGTCGATCGCCGGGGCGAGGCATCGCGACATGCGCCGAGCGGCTGCGTGGGCGCCGTATCATCGCCCGTCCACCCTCCATGATGCGGAGTCTCCGTGCGATGACAGCCAGCGTGACGATGCTCACGACCATCCGGGGCAGCGGCGCCGGTGCCCTCGCCACCGTGGCGATGTCGGTGCCGATCCTGCTCGCGCGGCGGTCCGGCCTCATCGACCGGGAGCCACCCCACGAGATCACCGACACGCTGACGTCACGGGCCGGGCTGTCGCTCGGCGGCTCCGAGCTGGACGTCGCCAGCACGCTGGCCCACCTGGGCTTCGGCGCCACCGCGGGCGCCGTCTTCGCGGTCGCCACGCGCCGCGTCGGGGGTCGCCGCAGGCGCATCGGGCTGGGCGTCCTGTACGGCGTGGGCATCTGGGCGCTCGCCTACCCCGGCATCCTGCCGCGGCTCGGCCTGGTGCGCACGGCGCGTCAGGCCGGACCGGCCCGGGACCTCGTGATGCTCGCCGCGCATCTCGTGTTCGGTGCGATCCTGGGGTCCACGGTCCGGCGGGACTGAGGGACGCGTCCGCTCAGGGAGCGCAGGCCGGTCGCGGCTCCGTGCCGGCGTGGTAGACGACGGTCTCGCCGTTCGCCGTCGCCTCGGCACGCGGCCTGCCATCCGTGACCGCCGGGTCGTTCATGTCCCGGAGCAGGACGCTCACCTCGAGCATGCCGTCAGCGGCGACGGATGGACGCCATGCGTCGGGCACCCAGTCCGACGAGCCGGCCGGGACCTCCGTGCGCCACCAGATGCCGTTGAGCTGCCCCAGCCACTCCACGCCGCAGCGCGTGTCCAGCAGGTACGGGGCGGGGAAGCCGGTCTCCATGATGTCCCCCGACCGCAGGATCCACGGCTCCTCGGGGGGCCTGATGGTGCGCACCTCGCCGGGTCCGGGCACGCTGCCGGGCACCCGCAGGTCCGCCTCCACGAGCGTGATCTCCTTCGTGGCACCGGGTGGCGGATCGGCGGCCTGGAGCTGGATGCGGAAGGGCGGCGCGGGCAGGCGGTCCCGGTCGAGCGCCACGACGTACGCGTGGCCGTTCGCGTCATCGGTGCAGAAGGTCACCGGCTCCGTCTGGACGATCAGGGCGTGCACGAGCGCGGCATCCTGGTCCACGATCACGTCATCGAGCCGGATGGCCGGGCACGAGCTGCCGTAGACGGCCCCGAACCAGATGGCCACCTCCTGCTCGAAGTCCACGGCGGGTGGGCGCCCATCCAGCCGCGTCCTCTTCCAGAGCGCGCGGAGCGACGCCCGATCGGCCGCGATGCCGGTGCGATACGGCGGCCCGACCCTGTCCTCTCCGAGGAGACGCCAGCCATCACCTGCCTGGGGCTGTAGGCCCTGCGCGGGCAACGTGGCCGGGTCGATACCCGAGATGCACACCGGCTCACCGGCGAACAGGCGCTCGATCCGCGCGAGCTTGGCAGGCTCGAGCAGGCCGATCTCCATGCTCACCACGCCCCGCTTGATGTCGATGCCCGAGCCCTGGACGAGACCGTTCGTGGCGATGGCGCGCTCCTGCAGCCGCTCCAGGTCCTGCCTGTGCCAGTCGACGTCCACCGCCACGGCGCCCACGCCCGGGAACTCGCGCTCCAGGTCGGACTGACGGCCCGTCGCGTCCTCGCTGAAGGCCAGCACCACCCAGCCGAGATGGTCGCGGTCGATCCACAGGTCCTCGAAGCCGGGCTGCTGCCGGGCCCAGGCCCGCAGCGCGTCCGTCGGCTGCTCGTTGCCCACGTAGACCGGCTCGTCGCCGAAGCGGTCCGCGGGGATCACGATCTCGGGCACGTCCGAGCAGAACGGCACCGTCATGGCCGGAGCACTCGTGGCAGTGCTCGCGGCCGGGCTCGGACCGCCCTGCGCGCTGATCGGCGCGACCAGCGTGAGCAGGAGCATCGCGGACAGGGACAGCGCCGACACCGCGGGTCGTCCGCCTGGCAAGGTTCGCATCGTCGAGGCCTCTCTGCCGCCCGTGTCGCGGCGCATCGTGTCCCATGCTGGGTCGGCGGTCGATCCATACCATGGACCGCCCGTCATGGACCAGACGGCCGCCGGGCCGATCTGTTCCACCCCGGGCCCTCATCCGTCCTTCGGCCACCTCCCGCGCACGGCCACCGAGCGCGTGACGATCGAGCAGTACGCCAGCGACTCCAGCGGACCAGCCTGGCAGCCTCCGCTGTCCGCCAGCCCGAGGGCGGCCCAGACGCCCATCATCAGGGCAAGGATGATCAGGCCCCCGCTCATCGCGCGCATCACCGTCCTCCGTGTGATGACGGCAGGATAGCGACCCTTCGGTGGGGTCTCGCGGATCCGGTCGAGCCCGAACCGGGGAAGGCTCGCATGGCACCCCGGCCTACTCGGGCACCTCGACCTGGAAGACCCACGGCCCGTCGAGCCAGGTGAGGCCAGGCTGCCCGGTGTCCGCGTATACCCGATCGACGCGTACGACCCACGTGCCAGCCCAGTCGGTGGTGCCGACGTCCGTCTGGAACGTGTATCGGTCGTCCCGCCCGACACCGCCCGCCATCGGATAGGTGATGTCGTCGTGGATCACGACCCCGTCGGCGGACCAGGTGTCATCGGTGCCCTCGAGCGGGCTGCCCACGAACGCGAGGTCGCCCGTGATCACGGTGGGTGAGACCCGCAGCGCGGTCAGGGTCGTCGTGACGTCCCCGGCCTCCCACTCGAGGAGGCCACGCCAGGCGGACCCGCCGGCGTTCGGCACCGAGAACTCGAAGTGCCAGTCACCGGTCGTGACCGTTGCGTCGTCGGCCCACGAGTCCACGACCTCCCGGACGTCCAGGACCATCGAGGCCGAGGCACCGGCGTTCGACGGGGTCCTGCGTCGGAGCACGCTCGCGGAACCGTGGCTGGTCGGCCACCCGACCGCGGCGCTGCTGCTGGAGGTGATGCCGTCGATCGCGAGGTCGGCCCGACCGATGTACGAGTAGCCATCGTGACGCAGCGAGATGACGATGCCCTGGCTGTCCATGTAGGCGCGCTCGACCACCACCGTCACGCCGTTGGATGTGTCGGCGATGCCGAGCCGGACACCCTCGCCCCAGGCGACCCCCAGGGCCGGGTCCTCCTGGGCGATGCGCTCGAGCAGCCCGATGCCGCCCGCGGCGATGCCCACGAGCGCCACCAGGGCGAGCGACAGGAGCCCCACTCGCTGGCGACCCCGGATGGGCCACGAGCGAGGTGGGACAGGCGCCAGGATCGCCGCCCGCATGCGGGCATCCAGGCGTGCCGTGTCGCGGGCATCGAGCGGCAGGGCGAACAGGGTGGTCAGGGATCGGTCGAGGTCACGATCGTCGATGGTGCTCATCGGGAGGCCTCCCGCAGGGCCAGGAGGCCCCGCTCGATGATCTTCTGGACGGCAGCGTCCTCGGCAAGCGGCCCGCCGCCCCTACCGCCGCCGACGAACTGCCGGCGCCAGATCCGGTTCCGCCGCCAATCACAACGCCAGCCACACCGGCCCGCCCGCGTTTGGGAGTGCGCACGGTGCCGGTCACGGCCGACGTGCAGCGGCAACATCAGTTGCC